>JBNGDK010000055.1:0-11035 GCA_049975405.1 Candidatus Methanospirareceae archaeon | reverse complement strand
CTTAACATAAGAAAGTGATTTATATACGGAATTTCTACTTAGTGTACACGATGAAGATGGATGAAACGTTAGTAAAGGACGCGCATGTGCTTGTGCATCCGATACGGTTCAGGATTGTGGAGTTGCTGGTAAAGAAGCCGATGCATGTCAGTGAGATAAGCAAGACTTTGGGTGAAGAGCGGCGACTTATCGCTTATCACCTCGATACACTCGAGGAATATGGCTTCGTAAATAGCAAGCATGAGATCTCCGAAGACCCGAAATCAAAAGGAAAAGCGCTACGGGTCTACTGGACGACTGATAAAGTAAAGGACGTGATCGGGGAGCTAAAACAGATGTGATGCTCGTAGTGGCCCTCTTTCCTAGCTCTTCATTCGTTCCTGCAATCTCCTTCGGCCGGTGCCCGTAAGAGAAATGCGCGGGTTCTCCGCACAGTCATACCGGTCGGTCAGGCGTGGTCGCTCAGTGTGTCTACCTTCGTCACGTACGCATCCATGTCAAATTTCCGTTTCAAGCCCGCGGCGTTCATATACCGCACCTTCCCGAAAATCGCACGTTCCCACCAGGGGCGATCGTGGGTTCCAAAGCACCATGCGACACCGGTGACGCCATTAGGATCCCGTCCGTCCAGCTCGTATCTGTCGTTAAGGAACAGCGCAGTGGTAAAGGCCGCATCAGGCATGCTGCTCCACTCGAGGATCTTCTTCCCCCAGTACATGCGCATATAGCCGTGCATCTTCCCGCTGAGCACCATCTCCATCTGCGCCGCATTCCAGTAGCGATCGTGCGTCTTCGCTTGCTCCAGCTCCGTGCGTGTATAGAGATACTCGCGCGGATCTTCAACATGCTTCTGCAACGTTTCCCGCGCCCACGCGGGAAGACCGTCAAGCGAATCGTACGCGCGATTATAGTAGCAGTAGTTTTCCGCGAGTTCTCGTCTCACGATAAGCTCTTCCATAAAGGCATCCCGGGCATGGGGGGACGCCTCTGACTGGTTAACTTCCAGAACGACGCGTTGCGCGCCGATCTGTCCGAAGTGGAGATAGGGGGAAAGGTTCGAGAGCACATCCTTGCCCGGATCGTTTCGCCGCTCGGGATACGACTCCAGCTTATACTCCAGAAACTGCCGTAGTACCTGATACGCGGCCTTTTCACCCAGCTTAAGCCAGTTCACCGCCGGAACTTGCTCATCGACGCGCAAGGATCTCACAGCGTAGGCCCAGTCGACGGTGTTCCGTGATTCGTGCCACTTATCAGGGTGCCTGCGGAGCGGGGGAAACCCTTCCAAAAAGGCAGGCACTGCACGAGTTATCTTCGGCCGAAGTGTACGGGCCGCGAATTCCTGCTTCGGCGATGCGAGCCAGCAGGGGACGATATTGTGCGCGTCAACCTCGTAAAAAGGGCAATCAATTTTTTCTGCTATCCCCGCCTTCCAATTCCGATTGATTCTAATGGGTGTGAAATCGGAAACCAGAACACCGACATCGTTACTACTCACAAAGTTCGGGATCGCCACCTCCGGTGAACCGGTAATCACGACGAGCGGGATATTATCCGCGGCTAAACGCTTCTCCACCTCCTGTAGACCTGTAAGCATGAACCGATACTGCCGCATCGTGGCGCCGAGAAAGTGGGGGATCATGCAGAAGAGCACCACTAAAGGTGCTTTATGGCGTATCGCGAGCTCCTGTGAGAAGAGCAGCGCCCAGTTATCGTGCACCCGTTGGTCGCGACTCATCCAGTAGACTACTGGTCTCTTCCTCTTCCATTCCCCGCCTTTCAACAGCCGCAAACGATTCGGATTCATGCTATCTGACGGTGATCTGCAATTTTCATTGTTACCGTCGTGGTTTTTCCTGGCTCAATCAGAAGCGTTAGGATAGATAAGAGACCAATTCCGCACTGAAGACCAGGAGCAGGATGAAGGGGATAACATATTTGAGCAGCGTGAACAGGAAGCCGCCAAGCGCCCAGCGCGCGTTTTGGTTCATCTCAGTCTCAATTACCCGTCGCTTGAAGAACCAGGTAACTGCGATTGCGATAAGCAGAGCCGAAAGGGTGACGCTCAGTGTACCGAAGAACTGATCCATCAGATCAAGAATGGGCATATTGAAGAGCTGGAGATTCGCCCCCGAGTAACTCAAGGCGGCGGGTAGTCCAAGCACCAGCACGATCCCGGATAAGAGCGCGGTCGCTCTGGATCTGCTCAGCGTGGTCTCATCCACCAGTGCCGTCACCCCAACCTCGAGGAGTGAAATGGCGGAGGTCAAGGCAGCGAAGAAGAGCAGCAGGAAGAAGATGGCGGCCAGCACCGCACCGTGAGGGCCCTGAGCAAAGATGTGGGGGAGCGTAATAAAGGCCAGGCTTACTCCTGCCGCAGGTTCAACGCCGAATGAAAAGACGATCGGGAAAATCATGAGACCACTGGCGAACGCGACAAGGAGATCACTTAGTGCGATGATGCCCGCGTTACTGATCAAACTGATATGCTCTTCGAGATAGCTTCCATAGGTCAGCAGGATCCCGAAGCCGACGCCGAGCGAGAAGAACGCCTGCCCAAAGGCCGCGATCCACACCGAGAAATCAGTGAGCTTCGTGAAATCAGGGGTAAGGTAGAATGAGACGCCTGCCCATGCGTTCGGGAGCGTTAGGGCGTAGACGACCATGCACGCGAGAAGCAGGATGAACGCGGGGACCAGTACCTTGTTTGCTCTCTCGATGCCACCCCGGATGCCTTTTACCACGATCACAGCCATGATGAGCACGACGAGTAAGAAGAAGCCGGGCGAGAGATACGTTTGGATAAAGTGCTTGAAAACGAGATCAGTGTTCGTAATGGCAAAGAGAAAGAAGGCTAGTGTCCAGCCAGTGATCACGAGATAATAGCTGAGTACTATGGTCGATACGAGTAGGGCACCTATACCGACCCACATAAGTTCACGCCTGATGCACCGCATCGCGGTGACGATCGATCGTTTGAAATGCCGGCCGACTGAGAACTCAAGGATTGCCAGCGGAATGCCAAAAAGCAGAAGTGAAAGCATATACGGTATGAGAAATGCACCGCCGCCATTCTGGCCCGTGACGTAAGGGAACCGCCAAATATTCCCCAGACCCAACGCGGATCCTATGGCAGCCAGTAAAAATCCGAGTTGCGACCCCCAGTGCTCCCGTGGCATCTTAATCCTCCCGCGTTTCACTGCACGGCAATATGACCGAAAAGACTGGACAAGGGCAGGATAAAGATCTCACCGTTAATATAGCTTGTGCCTCCTGAGGATAGCACAGCGTAATTTGGAATCAAGCGGCTCGCGGTGGAAACGGAAAATGAGCCTACGCGGGCAGTATAGATATGAATAACTGCTGCTTTTAAGCACGGGTTCGCACCGTGATTAGCCATGGTAGACATAAAGCAGCTCGGAAAGTGAGAAGGGGCTGGAAGCGGGGAGTTACAGCTTCTCTTTGAGCTCGGCGAGCACCTCATCCACTTTATCGGTGACCCAGAATTTCCGTATAGCCTTCCCCTTTGACTTCTCCTGCTCCGAGATCTCGTATTTACTGCTCAAGAATTCGTTGCCCTCCAGAATCTGGAGATGATACGAGACGAGTCGTCGCTCTTCGCCCAACGCTTTACTGATGCTGTTGATATGCATCGGGTTTTCCCTGAGGAGCTCCACGATCCTGAACCGTATCGGATGCACAAGCACATGCGCTTCCTTTACCAACTGCTCTTCAAGTTGCTTCATAGCCTACGGTAAGATGCCGTCTATAAAGTAGTATTGCGTTCTATTGTACTTTGCCGCAAAAAGAACTCACCCGATGCAGGTGGCGCTTCGCTGCTACCGGCGCCGCAACTATTAAGTGCGGGGTCGGGCTATTAGAAGCATGGAAAAAATCACGGACGTTGCTGAGATCATCAGACTCTTGAATGAGGATTTTGCGCACGAGATAGAGAATACGATGATTTATGTCCGGAACTCGTTCGTTATTAAGCCGTGCGATCCCAGCAGGGTAACCGAAGACATCTCGGTTGATGAGATGCGGCACATGTGGTGGCTGGCGGACCTGATCGTAAAACGAGGCGGGAAGCCGAGTATGGAGCATAGCGAGCTCGAGTTCGGTGGTGACGATCTGAGAAGCCAGTTGGAGCGGCAGATCGAGCTGGAAACCGAAGCGATTGAGCGTTATAAACAGCATATAGAGCTCATTGACGATGCGGAAGTGGTCGGTGTCCTGAAGCATATTCTGGATGAAGAGAAACGGCACCGGAAAGAATTCAGGATGCGGCTCGCGCAGATCAATGAGTGAGTCACCGCCGTTGGCTCTCTAGAGACAGGTAACGGAGGACTACAAATAAGCCACGAGAGCGCGTCCGCGACCGTTTATTCGTCTTGTGATACTTCACCGTGCTCGCTAGGGGTGCTGAGCAAGCTGAGCAGTTCAATCGCATCGCTGAGCAATGAGAGCGCATCAGATGACGAGGGAAAGATCGTAATGTCAGTGGAGAAGAATACTTTCGCCTTCGCCCCGGCGCGCCGTAAAAATTCGCACATATCCGTCGTCAGGTTTTCACCGCGCTCCATTTTCGCGTCCACGTCCGTCGACTGCTCGGGATCAACCGCGGATTCTCCGCAGAAGAGGTCTACCGCGTAGAGGAGCACGCGACTGGAAAGTAGCGCCGACGCAAGATACGAGCCCCGCTCATACTCGTTGAGCGCCTCCATTAGGTGGAATTCGCAATTGATATCGGAGAGTGAGCCCGATAGGTCAGCGAGCTGGTTCTTGATGAGTGCTACCTGCTCCAGCTCCGCTACTGATCGCGCGGGAGGAAGGCTTTGCAACGCCTCGATCCCCTTATCACACTCGGCTTCGATATCGCGTAACAGCGCCTTCTGTTTGTACACTGCAGAATAATCCCTGCCCTTCGTCTCGATGTCTCGCAGGTATACCTTGAGCTTCTGCTCAGCGGCGATATGACCGAAATGCATCTTCGCAATCTTGTAGGCCTCAACCGCGATACCCAGCTCCTCAGTCGGCCCGAACAGCGAATCAGGAATTGACTGCCTGAGTTGTTTGGTCAACTCCTTTACCTCCCCTAATTCTTTTGCGATATCCTCAGCATCACGCGCCATTAAGGTCATCTCTTTTCAGATATCCTCCTTCTTTGGATCTCCATTCTGGAAGCACCCTCGGTTAGTTCATCATGAGCCACAGGAGCGGCATGCCTGATACCGTACACGACACACCGTGAACCATGGCGACCACTCATTCTTACATGGTTCTTGTATGTAAAAGTACCTGTATTTTTAGTCACCCATAGGGCTAGGCTGCAACAACTCCATTATGTTTTCGTAACGAGCGTGAACGCGAAACGTAAGATTCTGTTTACTGATTTTTCGTGCTCCCATCGGGAAGGATACTGGTAAGAAGCGCAAGGATCGGGCCGATCACAAGCCCCGCCCAGATGATGAAGCCAATGACTCCGAAGAGTGCTATGGCGACCCGCTCCTTTGCCGCTACCGGTGCACGTACGCGCAGAGCGAGCCGCAGGAGCAAAATGCCGACGAGGATAGGGATCAGAGCAAAGAAAAGGGTAACGACGACCGCAGCGGTTATAGGGACCAGGCTCAAGGCGATGCCCATCTGCGTGAGCGTGATACCACCGCTTCCGATATAAAGAAGCCCGGCAAGGTATCCGAGCCAGCCATGTGGACGTAAAGTGCGTCGCTGCCAGAAGAGGAGCGCGAATCCAAGGATAACGACAGCAAACAGGGGTGCGATGATAACAGCCAGGGACTGCCCTTCCCAGCGGTGCACACCGATCACGTCCAGAGGCACGCGTATCCATTCCACCAGCGAGAATTCCTCGCGGTAACCGACCGCGAGTCCATACCGACCACCGTATGACGGCTCATAGACGGCAACGTAATACGTGCCCGCTGCGCTGACCATGGTATCGAGGTCGGCAAGCTTGTAGAGTGCCGATGGTGTGAAGGGCTCGTAACTTCCACGATCGGGACGCTGCCCTTCTACCACCTGTGCATCCAACCCCGCAGGCACGGCAACAAACTCGGGTACGATACCCCGCTGTTCGATACCGGGGCCCATGACCACCAGCCCAGGTGTAAAGGCACTTTCGCGTGGTGTGAAAAGTGAAAGCCGTAGCCGCTGGCCCTGCTGCAGCTCGAACTCGAAGTAGTTGGCAACACCGCCGTCACGAAGCTCGGCATAGACCGCCGAGGATTTGAGCGGGTCGTGAATGTGCGTAGCGGACTCGATTGCATCGTTATCGCCCGTCGTGATGGGAACATGCGCCTCCGCTACCGTCAGCAGCATAATGCAGAGTAAAGCGATGATATCACACCAGAGCGAGCGCCTCCCGAACCGCATGCTCAACCATTTGCACTTTCGAAAGTTAACACTTTCGCTGATAGACAAACCGACTGCTCATGCCGTGATACTGAGGGATACACAATGGAGCCTTTTGTTATGTGCTGGGACGATTTTGAACTCGATGTGGTAGCTGCAGTATAATTTTTCGTTCCTGTACTCTATTTCGACTCTTCTCTTTCCATAGCGAGAAGCGTCAACAAGTGGCTAACGGTGGACTGATCGGCTCTACGAGAAGTGGTAAACGGTCACCAAAGCACTTATATGACCTTATGCAGTATATAGCAGTAATGCACGGATATAACTTGTTTATCGGTGGAGATTGGATTGATTCATCCACGGATGAGACGTTCGATGATATCAACCCTGCAACACTGGATAAAATCGCCTCATTCCAGGTCGCAGGCAGCGACGATGTGGCTCGTGCCGTGGAAGCTGCATGGGCGGCATTCAAGCTCTGGAGCGACACACCGGCACCCAAACGGGCAATGGTGCTCTTTCGGGCCGCACGGCTACTGGAAGAACGGAAAGAAGAGCTCGCGGTTCTGATGACGCAGGAGATGGGGAAGGTGCTCTCCGAGACCCGAGGTGACGTCCAGGAAGCCATTGACATCACGTTATACTCGGCCGGTGAGGGGCGGCGGATGTTGGGCGAGACCACCACCTCAGAATTGAAAGACAAGTTCTGCATGACCGTGCTGCAGCCCATCGGCGTTATTGGCGTGATCACGCCCTGGAACTTTCCCATGGCCATCCCTGCCTGGAAACTGATGCCCGCCCTCGTTGCCGGGAATGGCATCGTCATGAAACCCGCGAGTGATACGCCGTTGCTGACCTTTAAGCTGGTGGAGATATTGACGGAAGCAGGCTTGCCCCCCGGCGTGATCAACCTGGTTTTCGGGCCCGGTGAGACCGTGGGCGCGGCCCTTGTTCATCATCCGGAGGTCAGGGCAATCTCCTTTACCGGCAGTCTGGCGACCGGGAAGTGGATCATGGGCGAATGTGCTCGGGGCATGAAACGAGTCTCACTGGAATTGGGCGGCAAGAACCCTATTATCATTATGGACGATGCGGATCTCGATCTCGCCCTGGAGGGTGTGGTCTGGGGCGCCTTCGGCACCACGGGACAGCGCTGTACCGCAGCCAGCAGAGTCATTGTGCACGAGGCGGTGAAGGACGAGTTCACCTCGCGACTCCTGGAAAGGACGCAGGCGCTTCGACTTGGTAACGGCCTTGACCCGAAAACGGATGTCGGCCCCGTGATCAACGAGCGCCAGCTCCGGAAGATCGAGAACTATATTCAGATAGGCCAGAACGAAGGTGCAACGCTGGTGACCGGGGGTAACGCGACCAGTCCAGGTCTGCCCGGCTATTTCATCCAGCCCACTATTTTCACGGATGTGGAATCAGAGATGCGGATAGCGCAGGAGGAGATCTTCGGGCCTGTGGTCTCCTTGATCTCAATATCTGGATTGGACGACGCCATCGAAGTGGCGAACGCCACCCGCTACGGCCTCTCATCCTCGATCTATACCCGGGACATTGCCAGTGCATTTCGGGCGATCAACGAGATTGAAGCTGGCATCACCTATATCAATTCTTCCACCATCGGTGCGGAGGTTCATCTCTCGTTCGGTGGTGTGAAAGGCACGGGCAATGGGTTCAGAGAAGCAGGCACCGATGCTATCAAGGAGTTCACCGAGGTGAAAGCGGTGTATATTGATTATAGTGGCAAGCTCCAGAAGGCACAGATCGATTGAGGAGCAGGGGAAAACACATGATAGACCCGTCCGGCAAACGCGCAAAGGAGATCATTCACCGTGACTGTCAGGTCATATCGACGTGCATATCGCGCCCATATCCGCTGGTGCTCGAGCGTGCCCAAGGAGCGACCGTTACCGATGTGGAGGGAAGAACATACATTGATTTCGGCGCGGGCACCGCGGTGATGAACGTGGGGCACTCGAACCCGGAGGTCTCGGCGGCGATCACGGCTCAACTGACAAAGATGACCCACGCTGATTTCTCAACCTTTTTCGCCGACCCGCCGGTCAGACTGGCGGAGAAATTGCAGCAGATGACCGGCTATGACCGCGTCTTCTTCAGTAACAGCGGCACCGAGTCGGTTGAAGCTGCGATCAAGCTGGCGATTTGGAAATCCCGCAGGCAGAGCCTGGTGGGCTTCTACGGCGCATTCCACGGCCGGACGCTCGGGTCGCTCTCATTGACCTGCTCGAAGATCAAACAGAAAGAACACTTTCCGACTCTGCAAGTCGTTCATGCCCCGTATGCATATTGCTACCGATGTCCACTCCACCTGGAATATCCGGACTGCGGTATCGCCTGTGCCCGGGAGATCGAGCGCGTGATATTCAAACGAGAACTGAGCCCGAAGGATACTGCAGCGATCGTTGTGGAGCCGATCCAGGGCGAGGGCGGGTATATCGTGCCGCCACCGGAATTTCACCAGGAACTGAGACGGATCTGTAACGACCACGACGTGTTCCTGGTGGCGGACGAGGTGCAGTCAGGCTGCTATCGCACTGGCAGGTTCCTGGCCTTGGAGCACTTCGGCGTGCGGGCTGATATCGTATGCATGGCGAAGGCACTGGGTGGCGGCCTTCCGCTGGGCGCAACCCTGTCCAGTCGTTCGATTATGGACTGGCCGCCAGGCACCCATTCCAACACGTTCGGCGGCAACCTGCTCGCGGCGGCTGCAGCACTAGCCGCGTTGAACTACATGGAGAAGGAAGAGTTGGGAACGCGCTCACAAGACCTGGGCGCTCATATGATGACACGACTGCGAGAGCTGCAGTCGCGCTATCCTGCTGTGATTGGCGACGTACGCGGCTTGGGTCTGATGATCGGGGTCGAGATTGTCAAGCCTGATGGGGCCGTTGATCCGGAGACCCGGGACAGGATCGTGATTGAGGGGTTTAAGGAGGGTATTGTGCTGCTGTCCTGCGGCGACTCGGTCATACGGTACTGCCCGCCGCTGGTCATCATCGAAGAGGAGGTGGATATGGGTCTGGATCGGTTCGAAGCGGCTGTGAAAAAGGCTGTTTCCTGAATTCTTTCTGGGTTCGCACGATACACCACGGTGGTCAAGAGACTACTCACCCACATTAGTCCATCACTTTTACAACGAATTTTCGATTATTCTGCAGTTTACTTATGAATTGTTTCGCTCACCACTTCTTCCATAGCCTATTCGTAGTTAGGGTTAAACGTTTTTCGTGTGGTATTAACGAATACAAAACCGAAGGAAGGTGCCCAAAATTTTTTATAAAAAATAAGAGAAAGCTATAGGAACGCTATAGCTCTTGAAAGTCCTTATAAGAAACTAATGGATTCTTATTCCGTGACTACGTCTGCAAATCCAACTCTTCTCGATACCTTATTTATCCGTATTTTCACGCTATCCTCTTTTTTCGTGTTGGGCACAAAAACAACGAACCCCTCAATTCGAGCTATTCCATCGCCTTCTCTACCTACTTCCTCTATCTTTACGTCGTAGGTATTACCAACCTCTATGGGGGAATCAAATCCCCGTCGTTCTCCACTATATTCCATACTTTTACAAACCTCTTTTTCGCTTTTTAGTTCGTGACACAGAAGAAAAAAATCGCATGCTTTACACAAAAAAGTCGCTTATTTCTCGTTACCACTCACTAATTATTGTAGACCTTTCCGATATATAAATCAATCACCGCTCAAAGCTAAAAACGGGCACTCATTTTTACCCACCCACTATTCCAACCAGTTCGAGATAGTGACAGCAGATCCAACAATAGTCTTAAGCTGCTCTGATTGCCGACGGGATACATAATGAGGCTGTCCACTTCTTCAGATGAAACAGCCCTTTATTTTTATCAGAGAATGAAAGAATTTAGCAGCGCTAATCAGAACAAAAAGACGGAAAAACCCATAAGAAGCTATTTTACACACAAAAATCACTTATGGTTCGGATGAGTCGTTGGCTGGATTACAAAGATCTCCGCTCCGTTGTCCTTAATTCTTCCTTCTCGCCTTCTCTCTTTCTTCTATCTGCTCCTCCAACTCTTTTATTAGACCACCGTTGTCAAAATGTTCAAAATGTGATTCGCAATCCTCACACCAAAAGTCCTGTTCCGCTGCTACTTCAAACAAAACACAGTGACAGTGGCACTGGTAAAACTCGCCGCTTTTTTCGTATTCGAGTTTCTTTTTTAATTCATATAACTCGTCATCCGCTTCTTTATCCATCATTTTCTTGACATTATCACAATTAAAGCTCCACCAATAAGTGATCCAGCCACTATTATCATCACGTTCCGTCCTGTACTCGGCATTCCTACGCTCATATAACTTATAGAGAACTTTTCGTATAGCGGAGGGTTTCATATCGTTTAGCTTTACGATATCAATTTCACTTATTTCACCCTCGGGAACATTTTTCATTATATTCAGTCCGTCTTCCCCGATCATTTTCCTAAAATATTCCCTTACCAAAAGATCTTCTGTTTCGAACATTATGACAACGCCCCACAATAGTAGTTATAACCTCTCAGTAGATAAGCCTTCGCATTATTTGTACTTATTATTTGTACCACCTTAACTCTTCTTTTTAACCCATAAGGACTCGTCCGAGAGGTCATCAGCACAG
>JBNGDK010000054.1:0-11945 GCA_049975405.1 Candidatus Methanospirareceae archaeon | reverse complement strand
TCACTCACTCACTCACTCACTCACTCACTCACTCACTCACTCACTCACTCACTCCGAACTGTAGTAAAAAACGCAAAGATAAATAGTCCCCCGATGTGCGATTGATCCTTTTGGTGACTGACTGGATGGAGCTGCCCCTGCGTACGTAACGTAATCGCACACTGGTCATTCTTGGTGCAATCTGACGAGGTAGCGGTACGCACTCAACGCGGCTTTCGCGCCCTCACCGGCAGCCACAATGATCTGCTTCTCGGGCGCATTGGTGACGTC
This sequence comes from Candidatus Methanospirareceae archaeon, assembly GCA_049975405.1. Lineage (GTDB taxonomy): Archaea > Halobacteriota > Syntropharchaeia > Alkanophagales > Methanospirareceae > JACGMN01. The sequence goes on along the minus strand of JBNGDK010000054.1, from coordinate 11,675 downwards.
ACCGGCGGCAAAGATGCCCGGGACGTTCGTCTTGCACTCACAGTCTACTTCTATCTCTTTACGCTCGTTGAGCCGCACGAGCTCCCGGGCGAATTCGCTATTGGGCATAGCGCCAATCTCGACGAACACGCCGCCCAGCGGAAGATCAACCACCTTACCCTCCTTCAACTGCCGGAGCACGAGACCCTCCACGCGATCTGTGCCTGTGATCTCATCGACTGCGTAGCCCGAGCGAAATTCGACCTTATCCGTTTTTTTCGCTCGCTCTACCAACACCGGATCCGCTTTCACCGTGCCACGAACGATACTGTAAACCGTGTGTGCGTAGCTGGAGAGTTCATTAACTGCAGTAAGCGCGGGATTGCCGCTACCGATCACTGCCACATCCTTATCGCGAAAGAGTGGAGCATCACAGGTCGCACAGTAGCTCACGCCCCGTCCGATCAGAGCTTTTTCCCCCGGCACGTTCAGCGCACGTGCTCGACGACCCGATGCAATGATTACCGCTTTACCCGTGAATCGCTTACCACCTGAGGTGTGAATGACGAACTGCTGGTCTTCAGCAACCAGGTTCGTGACTTCGTCACCGATTGCAAATGCGATCGGGAACTGTCGTACCTGCTCCTCAAATTTCTGCACTAATTCCGCCCCGGAAACGTACTGAAACCCCATGTAGGTCTCTACGCCCGCAGCGAGCAGTGTCTGTCCTCCCACGTTTATGCTCACCACCAGCGTCTCGAGCTTCTTCCGAGCCCCGTAAACCGCAGCAGTTAGTCCTGCGGGACCAGCGCCGATAATGAGCAGGTCGTAGCACTGTTCCTGATCTGCCGGTACCCCCACCATTTCCTCCGCTCGCTGCTCATAATCTTTGTCTTGTGCGATCATTTCCTCGCTACACCCCTGCCTTCATGACGTGCTCCAGGAATTCCGCTTCAGGCACTGCGCCCACAAATGCTTCCAGCTCATTGATGATCACCTTGGGCACGACGAAGATCCGGTATTTCTGAGTCAACTGCGAAAACTCCGCGGCTTCCACCACGTCAGTCGTAATAAGCTCGCTTTCTATCGCCATCTGCTGCGCCATTTGCACCGCCTCGACACAGTACGGGCAGGGCGGGGTGACGAAGACCTGAATATGTACCGGTTTGGCCAACGCTTTGAGCTGTTCGCGTGTCGCCGTTGCCAGCTCCGAATCGCCCGCTGATACCAGCCGCAGTGCGTCGAGGAGTGCCGCGAATTCATAACCGCTTGGCAGGCCGTAGAATCGGATACCGTAATCTTTCTGTCCTTCCACTACCGTCGCGGGCACCTTGTCGATCCTGTAATCGTCTCGTTTAGCAATATCCTCGGCCACATCGTAGAACGCGACACACACCTGATCAGAGGTGAGAGCAAGCTCCTCCATGAGCGCACGAGTCTCTTCACCGGTCGGTGGACCGGAATTGTGCGTAAAAACGACCAGATTCACGGGCGCTGTCAAAGTCTGTAACTTCTCACGCACTCGCTGCGTGACCTCTTCGGATAATACCGACATCTTGGTACATACACCTCAGATTTCAATTGCGTTCGCTATGAATATCCGTGCTATACCATATCCCAGGGGACCTTAAACTTTTTCCCACGCTCTCAGCTAGACGGCGGTTCATCTTCAGACCAGTGGAGAGGGACCGTTACGTGCCAGTAACCAGCGGACAGATAGGATCCTCGCCCAGCACGTCACCGGTGAGCGCGTATGCGCGTGACCGACATCCGCCGCAGATGGTCTTATACCTGCAGCTCGCACATGCTCCCTTCAGAGCGCGTGCCCGCATCGCCTTGAACATCTCGGCATGCTCGATAATCTCCAAAAAGCTCCGCTCCTTTACGTTGCCCGCGGCAACAGGAAGATACGCACAGGGCGTAACATCACCATTGGGGAAGATATGGAACCGCGTGATGCCTGCGGTGCAGCCAGTGAGGTGCATACCGTCTTCACGCTCCATCAGCCCCCGATCCTTCAGATACGCCCAGTACTGCGGGTTACAGATCGGTTTCAGCCAGGTCTTTGCGTCCCTCTGAAGCGTGATCATATCCTCGAAGAGCTGCCCGTTCTCCGCTGTGCTGAGGCACACGTCAGCAATCTGCTTGCCGCGGCCGACGGCGACCAGATAAATGAGATAGATGCGCCATTGCTCCAGCTCATCCGCGAGCTTGATGATCTTCGGGAGCTCGTGGTAATTCGTCCGAGAAACGGTGGTAAAGAACTGCGTGGCCACCCCTTCCGCTTCACAGGCCTTCATGCCCCGCATCGTCGCGTTGAATGCGCCTTCCACGCCCCGGAATGCATCGTGGGTGCTCCCGATCGCATCGACGCTCATCGCCGCACGCTCAAGTCCCGCTTTGCGCAGCTTCCGCGCTACGTCTCGCGTGATCAGTGTCCCGTTCGTCGCCATCACGACCTGCATGTCAAATGATGATGCGTACTCAATGAGCTCGTATATGTCCCCACGCAGCAACGGCTCGCCACCCGTGAACCCGAACTTGACCGGCCCGAGTTTCGCAGCGTCCTCGATGAGCGCAAACCCCTCCTCGGTGCTCAGCTCTCCAGGATCCACCTCACTGATGGAGCAATGCTTGCACTTCAGATTGCACCGCTTTGTCACTGCCCAGATGATCTCGCCGGGCTGATAGCTGAAACAGCCCGTACCAACCGCGTCATTCGCAAAGACCTCGTCCTTATGGGCCTGTATCCACGACCGCAGCTCCTCGTCTGACATGTACACCCATTCATTCCTTTCGACTCAGGCAATAAAAACCTGTTCGTATTTGTTCATATCCTGCCGTGTATACGCTGCGGGCTCGCCCGACGGACGTATCAGAAACCCGTTTCCGCTAATAATCTCACAGGCATGCGCTGCGCACCGTGAGGCTTGAACTATACGTACACCCACCGGCAGACCTTCTTCTCCACACGATCTATCACGAGATAAATACCAAACCCGAGCAGCGCCATGGTGACGATCGCCGCGTAGAGGTCCGGGTAATTCGCACGGCTCCACGCGTCCATAATCAGGTATCCCAGACCCCTGGTCGTGGCAAACGATTCCACAAAGAAGAGCACCGCGATCGCCGTGCCCACACTGATCCGCGTGGCGGTAAGGATCTTAGGGATGCAGATCGGGATGATAACGTGGCGATAAATCTCCTTCTTGCTCGCGCCCAGACTGAGCATGGGATAAATATAATTACGGCTGATACTCCGCGAAGCGTCACGTGTGGTCACCAGGATCTGGAAGAAGACGATGATCTCGATCATAATGATCTTCGAGAGATCGCCGATACCAAAGAAGAGAATGATCACCGGTAGGAGGACGATATGCGGAATAGGATAGAGCATGTAGATAAGCGGCGTGACGAGTGAATCCACCTGCTTCTCGTAGCTGAGGAGCCCGATCGGCACGGCAATCGAGAACGCCAGGGCGATCCCGCAGGCGATCCTGAAGGTGCTGATGAGCAGATTCGGGAGCAAATCGGTTCTCAAACCCTCAATGAAGGCGAAGAAAACTGTCAGCGGCGTTGGTAACGCGATCGAGTCCAGCATAACCGAGAGCAAATGCCAGACCCCGTAGATCACAACCGCGATGACGAGATAGCTCCACCATCGAGGCTCAGCCGCACTTCCTTGCATTTCTCGAAGAATACCTCTTGTGTTCTGTACTCGACATTTCCCTTCTGGGGATTTTCGATCGTTTTGACAATGGTACCCGGTCGCGGGGAGAGCACAACGATCTTTCGCCCGAAAAACACTGCCTCCTCTATACTGTGTGTGACGAGCAGCATGGTCATGCGCTTCTGCTGCCAGAGCTGCAGGAGCACATTCTGCATATTCTCGCGCGTCAGCGCGTCCAGCGAGGACAACGGCTCATCCATGAGCAGGATCTTCGGCTTCAAAGCCAGCATGCGCGCGAAGGCGACGCGCTGCTGCATTCCCCCCGACAACTGTTTCGGATAGTTCTTCTCAAAACCGTGCAATCCGAGGTCTCTGAGGAGCGACTCGACGATCTCCTGCTGCTCCTTTTTGTGCACACCGCGTAGCTCCAGGCCCAGTGAAACGTTCTCGTGCACCGTCTTCCAGGGAAAGAGCCCGTAGTCCTGGAAGATCAGCGCCAGTTCCTTTGACGGTCCGGTAACCTCATGACTGTTGATCAGTGCCTTACCCGCACTCGGCCGCAGGATACCTGCGAAGATAAGCAGGAGCGTCGTTTTACCGCAGCCCGAGGGCCCGATGACCGAGCAACACTCGCCGTAGGGTATATCGAAGGTGATCCGGTGTACCGCTTCCGTTCCGTCCGGGTAGATCTTGGTGAGTTCCTTCGCTGCAATCATCCACAGATCGTTAATAAATTACCTCGTCGTAAGAAATAGCTTCAGTCACCAGGCCCTTCTCCTGCATCCAGCTCAGTACGTGCTCGAAGTTATCGCGTGGATAGGGCGCGCTATGCATATAGTTGGCCATCTGGTAAGTCTCCGCAATCTCCTCAGGCACCTTTGCCGTTTGCACGAGCAGCGCACGGTAGTTCTCTGGATTTGCATTGATGCGGTCCACCGCTTCGTCGAACGCGGCGAGGAATTGCGCAACGCTTTCCGGATGCTCATCGATGAATTCGCCCCTGAACACGATCACCGTGTAGCCGATCGTCTGGTCGATCATCGAGTCTGCAATGATCAGGTGCGCATCCTGGTAGATGGCATAACTCGCCAGCGGTTCTGCCAGAGTCGCCGCTTCATGCTTACCATCGAGCAGCAGCTGCATCCTGATCGGCACTTTCTTCTCCTCGATCTTCAGCGTCTGGACATCACCGAGCAAATTATCCGTTATCCATTCAATAACGGTATTGCTGGAAATGGCAACCTGCTTCCCTGCCAAATCTTCGACTGATCGTATGTCCGAGTCAGGGCTGGCGAGGATAGCGAACCGCATCTTCTCCGGTGTCTCATGAAGCTCTTGACTGACGATCCGTGCGTCATAGCCCGCGTTCCGCAGCACGAGCACACCTACCGGATCGTTCTCACCCGCATCGATCTCTCCGGCGATGAGTGCACTGTCTCGCTCCATCGCGCTCTGGAACGGCACAACTTCTACATCCAGACCGTGCTGGAGAAAGATCCCTTCCTGCGCCGCGACGTAATAGGGCAGCGTTGCTTCATCTGGCATGGCGCCCACCTTCATGGCCAGCAGTGTTTCACCCGTGTCTTCTTCCGGTTGCTCGAGACAGCCAAGCAGCCCCGCATTAACGAGGAGCACAACAGCGATCAGTAACACCGTTCCTCTCTTTACTGGCATGATTCGGCCTTTCTTTTGCGGCTATATAAACATATCCCTTTTTATTCATATCCATTACTGAATATAACATGTCATGAAACCCGCCAAGCATGAATACGAACGTATCCTCGAATTCCTCACCAAAAACGGCTCAGCCAGCAAGTACGGGATCGCAAAAGCGACTGCTATACCCTATCCCACCGTGCTGCGCAAACTGCCCGTGATGGAGCGTGCACATCTCATCCAGAAGATCGGGCTGGGGAAGCGTGGCGCGGAGATCTATGTGGCCACGCCGAAAGGCACGCTCATCGCGTACTTCAGTGGCCGAGTAGCAACTGCAGAGCTCTTTATGGCATTGCCTGAGATCATGAAACACGTGCAGATCTCACTGGAGGATCTCCCGGCAGTGAAGAGCCCGCTGGGTTTTCTTATTGGCGGCTTGCCCTTTACGCTCGCGAATCTGGAGGACTTGAAGCCCGAAGAGGCCGTGAGTATCCTGGGCGCGATTCTGATCTGGCGGCACGACGAGTGGTATCACGAGATTGGCGAGCGCGAGTTAGCGCAGATGCTCTCATGGCACGAGAACTACCATATTTTACGATTCCTCGTTGCGGGCTCTGTGGACACGCTCAGCAGGATGAGCGAGCAGGCACAGCAATTGAGCGCGCGTGCCAGCGTTTTCCTATCGAAGATGGACGAGCTTGCGGATCAATAATCATACGCACGAACGCGCACGCTACACGCCCAATTCGTCACTGACCGGGAGCAGTGCGTCAAGCGCGAGCGCGAAGAACTCGTTCCGCGCAACGCCCAGCTCCTGACAGACCATAATGTGCTCCCTGCTCACCGTGCGTGCGAACGATTTATCCTTGAACTTCTTCGTCAGCGATTTCGGGCGCACGTCGGTCAATTTGCGAGAGGGCATCATTAACGCAGTTGGCACAATGAGTCCTGAGACCGCGTCTGCGGCAACCAGAGCCTTCGCCATATCACTCTTTGGGTCATAGCCCGTCATCTTATTGTGCGCCTTGATCGCGTCCAGGCACTCCTCAGGCAGTTGGTCGGTGAGCATCTCGGCCGTCACGAGCCCGTGCTGCTCGAAATCGTCTTTCGTGCGCTCGTAATCCAGATCGTGCAGCAAGCCAACAAGCGTCCAGTGCTCCTGCTCAGCCTCGGTGACGCCCAGCTTTGCGGCGAGCGCCGACATAATCGCAGCAACCGCAAGCATGTGCTTTCGTAACGCATCGGTCGCCACTTCCCGTTCCAGCAACTCCCGAGCTTCTTCTCGCGAAATCATGGCACTTCTTTTCACGGTGTCTTCTGTAGTGTATTAGAAAGAAAGCAGCTAAAAAAGAGTGGTGGTCATGGGTAGAGAAGCGGAAATGGCTCGCATCGCGGAGCATGTCATGAATTGTAACCGCTGCGAGCTGTGGCGAACTCGTACCAATCCAGTCATCGGTGAGGGCTCGCTCTTCGCGCGAATCATGCTCGTTGGCGAAGCTCCCGGTTACTATGAAGATCAGCAGGGCAGGCCGTTCGTCGGTAAGGCCGGAAAGGTGCTCGACGAACTCCTGGACTCGATTGGGCTCACCCGCGACGACGTCTATATTGCGAACATCCTGAAATGCCGCCCGCCACAAAACCGGAACCCGCAACCAGAGGAGATACGGGCGTGCACGCCGTATCTGGATGCGCAGCTTGAGCTGGTCAATCCTCCGATTATCGCGACACTCGGCAATTTCTCGCTGGCGTATATTTTCGACAAGTTCGGCTTACCGAAGGAGCGCATCGGCAAGATACACGGAACGGTCTTCACAGTCAGCACCATCGCCGGCGTTAAGCGGCTCGTGCCACTCTACCATCCTGCGGTCGCGACTTACAATGCTGGCATGATTGCCACGCTGAGAACTGATTTCAGGGTGCTGGCAACGTATCTGTGAGCGTTTTTTTTTTAATCTATCGATCTTCTTTATACTTTAGCGATAAAGTACACCATAATCCTTGAAAAGGAAGAGGAAGGCGGATATTCAGCGCAGTGCCTGGAATTACCAGGCGCTATCAGCCAGGGCGAGACGAAGGAGGAAGCATTACGGAACATAAAAGAAGCATTGAGGCGGTGTTAGAGGTGCTTACCCAAGAAGCAAAAATGCTTGGTGCGGTTGCGGAAATTTCTACGGTGGAAATAAGTGCTTAAGAAGCTGCCATCTTCGGTTTCTGGTGAAGAAACGGTCAAAGCACTGTTTGGTGAAATTGGGCTTCACCGCGAGAGTGGGTAAGGGAGATCACCTAGTGCTTCAGAAGGATCAGCGCGTTTTCTCCGTTCCTCTTCACAAGACGCTTAAAAAAGGATGTTGCGAAAAAGCATTCGGCAGGCAGGGATATCCGTAGAGGAATTCAAAAAGGCGTTGTAACCTTCTATCCACCCTTTTCCCTGCCTGATATTTCTATCCAGCGAGCTAGGCTTTCGCCCGGTACTTCGGATGGTACTTTTTGATGATGTGCTCATCGATTCGCTTCAGCTCGCCTTCCGGTAGTGTGGAAAGCAAGTCCCAGCCAAGGTCCAGCGTCTCCTCGATGCTCCGATCCTCGTTCCTGCTCTGTGCCACGAATCGTTTCTCAAATTCGTCTGCGAACTCCAGGAACCGCCGATCACGCGCCGTCAACGCTTCCTCGCCGACGACCGCAACGAGATCTCGCATGTCCCGCCCTTCCGCATAACCCGCGTAGAGCTGGTTAGATACACCCGAGTGATCCTCACGCGTTCGCCCCTCGCCGATCCCCTCGTTCATCAGCCTTGAGAGCGAGGGCAGCACATCCACCGGCGGATAAATACCGCGTCGGTGCAGGTTGCGCGAGAGCACGAACTGCCCCTCAGTGATATACCCGGTCAGATCGGGGATCGGGTGTGTGATATCGTCATCTGGCATGCTCAGGATCGGAATCTGGGTGATCGAACCCTTGCGGCCTCTGATTCGCCCTGCGCGCTCGTAGTTCGTTGAGAGGTCCGTGTACATATAGCCCGGATACCCGCGTCGGCCTGGCACCTCCTCACGAGCCGCGGAGATCTCACGCAGCGCCTCACAGTAGTTCGTCATGTCCGTAAGAATAACGAGGATGTGCATGTCGTACTCATAGGCGAGGAACTCCGCGGTGGTCAGGGCCATACGCGGCGTGATCGTCCGCTCGATTGCCGGATCGTCGGCGAGGTTGAGGAACGCCACGATCCGCTCTATTGCACCCGTGCGCTCGAAATCCTGCATGAAGAACGAGGCCTCCTCGTGCGTGATACCCATGGCGGCGAAAACCACGGAGAACGGCTCGCTCGTCGTGAGCACCTTCGCCTGACGCGCGATCTGGGCAGCGAGCGCATTATGGGGCATGCCGGCGCCGGAGAAGATCGGCAGCTTCTGCCCGCGTACGAGCGTGTTCATCCCATCGATCGTCGAGATCCCTGTCTGGATGAACTCACGCGGGTAATCGCGGGTCGTGGGGTTGATGGAAGCGCCGATGACCGAGAGCCGATCTTCTGGAATGACCTCAGGCCCGCCATCACGTGGCCGGCCCAGCCCATCAAAGAAACGACCCACCATATCCTGGGAGACGCTCACCCGCATGATGTCTCCGGTGAATCGCACACGCGTCTTTGCGGTGTCGATCCCCGACGTGCCTTCGAAGACCTGCACCACGGCGAGTCCCGTGCTCGATTCCAGAACCTGCCCCATCTTCTCTTCACCGGTGGGCGTAACGATCCGCACGACCTCGCCGTAGGAAACGCCCTCAACGTTCTCGACCACAATCAACGGCCCGGCCGCTTCTCGTATGGTTGTATATTCACGTGCAGAGGTATCTATCGCCATGTTATTCCCTCCTTATAGTGTGCTTCTGGCCGCTTCACGCGGCTTCAGCCTCCCGCTTCTTTACCGCCTCAAATTCATCCTTCATATCGCGCATGAGCGTATCGTAAGTCGCCCGGAACTGGTCACTCGGGATGTACTTCATGCGCGCTATTGCGTCCTTGATCTTCATCCCCTCGATCTTCTCGATCCCGATACCTGACTCGACCAGCTCGTTCGCGAAGTCGTACCAGCGCAGAATAATCTTTGCCATCAAATATTGCTTCTCAAGCGAGCAGAACGAATCGATATCGTGGTAAGCATTCTGCTGCAGGAAATCCTCCCGGATCATTCGGGCAACTTCCAGCGTACCTCGCTCACGGGGCGGTAACGCGTCCGCACCGACGAGCTGCACGATCTCCTGTAGTTCCGATTCCTTCTGCAGCAGTGTCATCATCTCCTCCTGCTGCTCCATGAAATCAGGTGTCTCCGGCTTGTTGTACCAGGTGCGTAGTTCATTGAGATAGAGTGAATAGCTCCTGAGCCAGCTAATCGCCGGGAAGTGCCGCCGATCAGCCAGCGTGGAATCAAGCGCCCAGAAGACGCCGACCACCCGCAGCGTGTTCTGCGTCACGGGCTCCGAGAAGTCACCACCTGGTGGCGAGACCGCACCGACAACCGTAACGGAGCCAATACGGTTCTCAGCACTCGAGCACAGCGTCTTAACGCGGCCTGCGCGCTCGTAGAAATCGGCCAACCGAGTCGCCAGATACGCAGGATACCCCTCCTCACCCGGCATCTCCTCCAAGCGGCCCGAGATCTCGCGCAAGGCCTCTGCCCAGCGTGAGGTCGAATCTGCCTGGATCGCGGCATCATAGCCCATATCGCGATAGTACTCGGCGAGCGTAATACCGGTATAAATCGACGCCTCGCGCGCAGCCACCGGCATGTTCGAGGTGTTCGCAATGAGCGTTGACCGCTCCATTAGCTTCTCACCGCTGTAAGGATCGATCAGCTTCGGGAAGTCCTCAAGTACCTCGGTCATCTCGTTCCCGCGCTCGCCGCAGCCGATATACACAATTACCTGCGCGTCCGCCCAGCGTGCCAGCTGGTGTTGCATGACCGTCTTGCCAGTTCCGAACCCGCCAGGAATCGCACCCGTGCCGCCCTTGGCGATCGGGAAGAAAGTATCATTGATCCGCTGCCCGGTCAATAAGGGCACCTCAGGGTCCAGCTTCTCCTTATACGGTCGCCCCTTGCGCACCGGCCACTTCTGCAGCATGGACAACTCCACGTCCTCACCCTCGGTCTGGATACGCGCAATCACCTGATCAACCGTGAACTCACCCGCCTTCAACTCCACTAATTTGCCCTTCACGCGCGGCGGCACGAGTATCTTATGCGTGATAACCTTCGTCTCCGGCACCACGCCCAGGATATCGCCACCAACGACCTCTGCGCCTTCCTCCATGGTCGGTGTAAACTGCCACTTCCGCTCGCGATCGAGCGAATCAACCGTGATACCACGCGTGATGTAATCGCCCGCCTTCTTCGCTATCTCTTCCAGCGGACGCTGCACACCATCGTAAAAATTCTTCAAAATCCCGGGACCAAGTTCAACAGATAACGGTGATTTTGTCCTGATAACCGGCTCACCGGGCTTCAAACCCGTTGTATCCTCATAAACCTGAATATATGCGCGGGCGCCATCCAAACGAATCGTCTCACCCATCAGGCCTTCCTCGCCCACCTTGATCACTTCGTACATCTCGCAGCCGCGCATCCTGTCACCAATAACCAACGGACCCGCAATCCGATCTATCACTCCCTCTTCGCCCATCTTCTCCTTCTCCTTTACTGCGCTACACTACACTAATTCCGCTCTCCTCAACAAAAAGGGTTACTATAATCTTCTCTCGTTGTGCCGCAAGGAACGGCAGGTAGAAAAAGGTGCGCAGGAGTATTAATATTATACCGTGACCGCTCCTGCTTCCCCTGTCTGGGGAGCTTGACTGGGCGCATGCTCAGCTTGGCAGATAGAAACTACGTCACCGCCGTTGGAGAGAGCAGGCACAGGTTATATAAGGCCCATCGGCATGAAGTACGTATACGGAGTTGGAGACATGGCGAAAACATCTACGGGGCTGGAAGAGAATGTCGCAGGTGCGCTCTGCTACATCCTGGGCTGGATCACCGGTATTGTTTTCTTTCTGCTGGAGAAAGAGAACCGATTCGTACGATTTCATGCGATGCAGTCGATTGTGACATTTCTGCCGCTGAGCATCATCATCTGGATCCTACAGGGGCTCTTATTCTGGGTTCCCGTTCTCAGTTGGGCGATCCTATCCCTTATCTGGATCCTGATACTGATACTGTGGCTGGTCTTGATGATCAAGGCCTATCAGGGCGAGCTGTACAAGTTACCGATCGTCGGCGATTTCGCAGAGAAGCAGATCTGATTTATGGTGGCCACGAGCGGAGCACCATATTCGCCTCGCGGGCCAGAGTATTTCCTGGCCCCGTGTAGGCGGCTTCATCCC
>JBNGDK010000053.1:0-12996 GCA_049975405.1 Candidatus Methanospirareceae archaeon | reverse complement strand
AGGACTCCATTCTCAGTCTCTCCCGGTCTTCCCCTGAGGATTCCGCCATTTGTTCGCCTTCCGCGGGGTCCGGGACTCCGAACGCGGATGGGCCTGCGGACGTCAGGTCGAATGAGACGATGGTGTAATCGCCTGTATCGAGGTTGCCGACGATTGAGGCTGAGCTCCCCTGAGTCCTGAACTGGTCTTGCACAGGGATTTTCACGGTCACGGAATACGCAGGATTATTACCGGTGTTCGCGACGTAGAGCGAGACCTGGCTATCCGAGCTCTCGGAGAGGGTAACATCAAACGTGGTTCCGCCGCCGATGACGATGCCTGCGGTCGTATTCTTCGAGTTCGAGCCACCGCTCTCATCCTCGAACTCCAGGGTCAGGTCTAACTGGTACAGGCCGGCATCCGCACCCACATCGACCGCAACCAGGTACTCCACCACGATAGATTCGCCGACTCCAATGTGACTGATGTGCTTCGCGTTGTCGGAATTGACCGGAAGTATAACGCCATTAGCTTCGGTCCACGAGAAGATGATATCCTCGAGGGGATAAGAGCCGATGTTGGCGATGGTAAACTGCAGTGTTGTCAGCTCCCCGGGCTTCAACTCCGTCGGTTCGATGTCAGCGATATCGATGATCGCGCCCTGCGCTACCGTGAGCATGATCGAGTAGGTGACTTCGGGCATGGCCTCAGAGACCACATTACCGCCCTCGCTATAATATTGATCAAAGGAGCAGGTTGCCGAAATGGCATACGATCCACTTGGCGCGCCCTTCGCGACATGAACCGTGACGGTCACGTCTTTGGAACTCCACCCGTTTACGGAGCCTGCATAGACGCTTGACGCGCCCACCACCGAGATATACTGACTTTCCTGGAAATTAAGGGTTACGTGCTTGGCATCGTACGATCCGCCATTCTGAAGGGTAACGGTCAGCGTTTTCGTTTCTCCGGGCAGGAGTTCCATAGGCTTTACGTTTGTTATAACGATGTTTGCATCGGTGCCCGCGCTTGCCGGAGCAACGAGACACGCGAGCACTGCCACGATACCACACAGAGCCAGTACCGTTTTCATGTTTTTTCTACATACTAGTTTCTTTATCATTTTCTTTCACCTCCATTTGTAATACTAATTCAGCTAATTCTTCTGGTGTTCTGCCAGATACTTTTCTTATTGTATACTCAGCTAATTTCAACCCATTATTTTCTTCTATATCAGGATAATACAGCACCCGTATTGCTTCTCTTATATTATCCGCGGCGCTATCTATTTTATCATTTCCATTAGGTTTGTTTTTGGGAATGCACACATCGTAGCAGTGCGCTTTGTTTCCACACAGTTCACACAACCCATACTGTATCGGATAGCTACTAACCGGGCACTCCAGGAAATAATTAACACATTCTTCACAAATCAGCATATTTGCCACCTCAGTTGTTTTTATGGTTATGCTCGATGCGCTCGATTTGTCCGTCTTTGAGGTACACCACCCGTTCCGCCCGCTTAACCAGGTAGAAATCGTGCGTAACCAGAATGATCGTTTTGCTATCATTCCCGTGTACCTTGCTCAGCAAATTCATGATGAATTCGCCGGTCTTACTGTCCAGATTCCCGGTTGGCTCATCGGCGAGGATGATGTCAGGATCAACGGCCAGAGCACGCGAGATGGCAACACGCTGCTGCTGCCCGCCCGAGAGTTGAGACGGCAGGTGGTGCACGCGATCGCCCAGTCCCACGAGCTCGAGCAGCTCGAGCGCGGTCTCCCGTGCCTCGGCTGAGTCGACATCCTGGAATTCCAGGGGCAGCATCACATTCTCGAGCGCGGTCAACGTCGGTATCAGGTTGAACTGCTGAAATACGAACCCGATCTTCTTGCCGCGTATCTGCGCCAATTGCGACTCGTGGAACCCTGCGATGTCAGCGCCGTCCAGCCGTATTGTTCCCTTGCTCGGCAGGTCCAGACAGCCAATGAGGTTCATCATTGTGCTCTTGCCGCTGCCACTGACACCTGCGATCGCGAGGAATTCGCCCCGCGCTATCGTCAGATCAATGCCCCGGAGCGCCTGCACCTGAACGTCACCCATCTGATATATTTTCCAGACCGCTTCCAGCTGGATGACCGCATCTGTACCCGAGGGGCTCATAGCCTACCCCCGAGCGGAGCTGTCCGCACTCCGCGTTGACCATGAGCCCCTCGACCCGAGGTGGTGAAATACTGTGCTACGTTCGGTGCTCTTTCAGCAGTTGCTGCGTTCGTTTTCATCTTCGCGTCACTTCACGTTTTTTTCTTTTCAGCTATCTATCTATTGTGCTGTTTCCCACAGGGGGGATAAGAAATAAACTATACATAAGACTTCCTTTTTTACCAATTTCCACCCAAATCGTTCCCAAATTCGCGTGGAACTCTTTGGTAAGCAGTTCGTTAGCGCTGTTTATAGGTGAGCTACTCGGGTTTCAGGCTGATATACAGCAGTATAGCCAGTGCCGCAAATTCGAACCATTCAGACACGATCTTGAGCAAGCCCAGGGCATTGAGGCGGTGAAAGCCCCACACCAGATGGATAAACGGGTTCGAGGTGACCGCTTGCACCAGCAGGAGAATAACGAAGGCGATCAAGCCGAGCGCGAACTTCGATTTGATCTGCTCGTAGTTCTTGATATAGAGGGCGAGCAGGCAGAGCAAGAGTATAACGTTTCCGAGCGTAATCAGCGCGTGAAAATTGGTAAGCCATGTTTCTGGCATCGGCATAGGCATTGGTGGCATAGTTATCCCCTGGTATCCTCTCCCTGTGCGTTTTGTCTACACGTAGTTATTGCTAGCGGCATACTTAAACCACGCTTCCACCTTTTTTCCCCATGGTTGTGATGCTAAGCTAAGACCATGGTAAAGCGGGAAAAAGGTGCGTGGGAGAAGAGGAGAACCCACGCACCAGCTCCTTCTTTTATCTCATGGCGGCTGTATGTACAGTCTCTGTTCACCTATTCCTCCAGCTCTGGAGATGCGAACGGGCATTCACCGAATCCCGGTCCGCGTTGCAATCTCTGCATCTGTCGGCCCATAGGTCCGCGCGGTCCGAAGCCCCCTTCACCCGCGACTTGGGGCCCTGCTGGACATGAGATACCGTACTGCTCGAAGAGTCCCTGCCGGAATTCCTGCATTTTTTGCTGCATTTCCTCGCGTTCTTCGTCTGTTAAGTCAATGCCGTACTGCTGGGCGAGTTCCTGCCGGAACTGCTGCATCTCCTGTCGCAGCTCCTCGCGCTTCTCCTGGACTCGGTTCTGCATTTCCTCGCGTTCTTCGTCTGTTAAGTCAATGCCGTACTGCTGAGCGAGCTCCTGCCGGAACTGCTGCATTTGTTGGTGCATCTCTTGCCGCTCTTCGTCCGTCAACTGCCCCTGTCCACCGTGGCCACCGAACCACCCGCCTTTCCCCAGTGGTGCGGCATCGTCGTTGGTGACCTGTGCGGACACCACGGCGAAGGCCGTTGCGACCAGAGCCAGCGCCAATATACCTGCAATCAGTTTTCGTTTCATCTTGGTGTTAAACACCTCCTATTTTTTTCTTTTCTTTTGTCGGCGTGTTGCCACGGTTACTAGTTCAAAATAACTATACATAAGCACTTCTTTTTTACCAAATTCCGCCCAATTGTGACCCAAATTCAGCCAGATAGTCGCGTATGCAGCGACCTCGTGCGGGCCTGCTAGTCGGGCTTGAGGCTGATATAGAGCAGTATCGCCAGGGCCACGAATTCGAAGAGCACGGGCACGATGATGAGGAGCCCCAGCGCATGGATATGGCGGAAGCCCCACACGGTGCGCAGGAAGGGATTAGAGGTAAAGGCCTGCACGATGAGCAGGATGATGAAGGCGATCAAGCCGAGTGCGAACTTCGATTTGATCTGCTCGTAGTTCTTCGCGTAGATGACCAGCAATGCGAGCAGAAGGAGCACATTGCCCAGCGCGATCAGCGCCTGGAGATTCATGAGCCACAGTTGTGGCACCGGTTCTGGTGGCATTCTCTTCCCTTCACCTCTTACTTCTTCTCTCCCCCGCTCTTAAATTTGTCCCATACCTTGTCCAGATACTCTTTAAAGACCTCATACTCGCTCTCCATGCCATCTGACAGGAAATATGCCATGCCATATCCACTACCTGCTTCGGTGATCACTTTGTTCTCCAGCAGGACTTTGAGATGATGGCGCACCGTTTTGTAATCCAATTCCAGGATTTCTGACAGCTGATTGGCGTTGTACGGTCGTTCCTTTAAGGCGCGTAGTATCCGTGCACGATTCACCCCACCTTTCGTGCCAACGATCAGCCACCAGATTACCCGTCGCATCGTTCCCAGGTGGTTAAATGCTTTATTGAGCGTGCATTTAAAGAAATCCGCGCGCTCGTTATTCGCCGTGAAGAGAAGGGCTATAAATGTGCCTTTCCAAAGCGTTTCGTCAGGTATTTTTCGAGTTCGATGACGAAGAAGACGGGGAGCGCGATCGCGATCATAGTGAGCCAGTATTTACCTGGCAGCGGCGCGGTGCTCAAGGGGTTGATGCCGATGAACGGTGGAGCATAGATGATGGTGAACTGTAGCAGGAGCGCGATAGCGACACCAATGAGCACCCACTTGTTCGAGAGGGGATTGAAGGAGAATGCGGATTCAGTGATCGAGCGTGCGGTAAAGAGATAGCAGATATGGACGAGCATGATGGTGGTGAAGACTGCGGTCTGGGCCTTTGTCAGGACAGCGGAATCATTTGCCCAGGTATTAGTAGCGAGATAGAACATAAGGAACCCGGTAAGAGCCATGACGAGCGAGACGACCCCGACTTTCCGGAGGAACGGCGGATCGGTGATCCGCTCTTTGGGGTCGCGTGGTGGTCGCAGGAGCAATCCTTTCTCCTTCGGCTCTTTGATGAGCGGGAGCGCGAGCGCGACGGCATCGAGGAGATTGATCCAGAGAATCTGAACAGGCGCGAGGGGGAGACTCCCGCCGAGATGCGGATTAAAGATGGTGAGAACGGGTGCGAGCAGGATCGCGCCGAGGATCAGGAGCGTCTGGCCACCGTTGGTGGGCAGGGTGTACAGAATGACCTTTCGGATGTTGTCGTAAACATAGCGGCCCTCCTCGACGGCGGCCACGATGCTGGCGAAGTTATCGTCGGTGAGAATGATGTCTGCAGCGCTCTTGCTCACTTCGGTGCCGCTGATACCCATGGCGATCCCGATGTCCGCGGCTTTGAGCGCGGGCGCGTCATTGACACCATCACCAGTGACGGCGGTGATATGACCGAGCCGCTGCAACTGCCGGGTAATCCGGAACTTGTGCTCGGGTGCGGCCCGGGCATAGACAGGGACGGAACCAACAAGCCTGAAGAGCTCGTCATCGCTCATTCGCTCAAGTTCTGCGCCGTTCAAAACGCGATCTGATTCGGTGGCGATGCCGATCTGCTGCGCAATCGCTTTTGCGGTCTGCGCATGGTCACCGGTGATCATGACGACGCGAATGCCCGCGCGCTTGCATTTAGCAACGGCATCTATGACCTCATCCCGGGGCGGATCACTCATCCCCTGAAGCCCGAGGAAGGTCAGTCCTGTTACATCCTCTGGTTCGAGCTCCTTCTTCTCTTGCGGCACGCGTTTATACGCCATGCCCAGAACGCGCAAGGCGTTGCCGGCGAACTCGCTGGCCGTACGGGTGATTTCATCATGGCGCAGCGGTCTCACGCGGTCCTCGATCACCTGATTTTCGCACATCGCGAGGATCCGTTCCGGCGCGCCTTTGACGTAGATGAGATTGCGATCAGTGCCTTCATGTAAGGTGGCCATGTACTGCTGCTCGGAGGAGAAGGGTATCTCGTCCAGTTTCGCACGCATATCGCCGATTTTGGCTTTCCGCGCTGAAACGACCAGGGCACCTTCGGTGGGATCGCCGATGATGCTGTACCGCTCGTTTTCTCGATCATACTCGAGCTCGGCGTTATTGCAGAGATACCCTGCTCTCAAGGTCTCGATGAACTCCTCATGCCCCTTTGCGGGCTCAATGGTGCAGTCTTCGCACCTAAACTCGCCTTCTGGCTCGTAGCCACCGCCTGTTACGGTGTACTGAGCTCCACCGGCGTAGATGCGGGAGACGGTCATCTCGTTCCGGGTGAGCGTGCCCGTCTTATCAGAGCAGATAACGGTGGTAACGCCGAGTGTCTCGGCTGCCGGTAGGTTCTTGACGAGCGCGTTACGGCGTGCCATGGTCATGGCGCCGAAGGCCAACGTGATCGTGAGAATAGCAGGCAGCCCTTCGGGAATGGCGGCGACCGCGAGCGATACGGAGGCGAGGAAGGAATAAACGACGGGGAAGCCAAAGATGACGGCCAGGGCGAAATTGATCGTGGCAATGGCGAGGATGACGATGACCAGCAAGCGGGTGAAGTCGGCCATCTTGCGTGTAAGCGGCGTTGCCACCTCCTCGGTCTCCTGTGTCAATTCCGCGATTCGGCCGATCTCGGCATCCTTACCGGTGCCCACCACAATGCCCCGTCCCGAGCCCCGGGTGATGAACGTGCTGCTGAAGGCCATGCAGCGCTGATCGGCGGGTGGCAGATCAGGTCTGGGGATGGCGTTCGTGGTTTTTGAGACCGGAACGGACTCGCCGGTGAGCGTTGCTTCGTCTGCATAGAGGTTCTTGGAATAGAAGAGCCGCAGATCCGCGGGTACTTTGTCGCCCTCCTCGAGCAGAACGATGTCGCCCGGCACCAACTCGCGTGCAGGAATAACCTCTTCCCTGCGCTCTCTGATCACGGTGCACTCGAGCGACATCAACTTCTCGAGCGCCTCGGCGGCTGCTTCCGCTTTCTCCTCCTGAATGAAGCCAATGATGGTATTCGCGAAGACGACCGCAAGGATAACAACGGTGTCCATCCACATATTGAGAGAGCCTGTGACGAGTGCAGCAGCGAGCAGAACGTAGATAAGTGAGCTGTGGAACTGCATAATAAACCGGATGAGCGGGCTACGTTTCTTGAATTTCAATTCGTTATAGCCGTACTGCTGGAGCCGTGCCTGCGCCTCAGCGGGTGTAAGCCCCTCAGGATTCGATGCTTGTGCCTCAAAAACCTGCTCTATTGTCTGCTGATACCAGCTCTTATCGTGCGACACCGGGGCTTCCTCCCACCACTATATAATCGCGGGGCTGGTTAAATATCACCCTTCCGACCGCTCGATCGCCTTCTTCGTGTATCCAAAATCCCGGCTAAATTGCATCCTCATCGTGTCATGGACGACCTGGAGAAAGGCGGCACAGGCATGATAAAAGGCTACGGGGTTATCGTGAAAGGGGAAGTGATTGCTTGCGGGTATCTCCACGAGCGCGCAGCCACTGTCCGTTAACCGCGTGAGGTAGGATAACGCTCGATTCTCAGCACCGTACAGAAAGAGCTTCTGAACCTTTAGTGCGCAGTACCGCTCCAGGAGATCCCCGGTATCCGAATACTGAACGAGCGAGGGGCTGTAGTCATGGTACGCCTTTTTACTGGCTTTTTCCAGGTTCGCCGCGTACTCACGAAACCCTCTGTTCCCGGCGTGTTCCAGGCGGTCTTTGAGTTCCGGTAGTATGCTGTTGGTAAACGCGGAAAAGGAGGAATGGGCGACGAGCCGCGAGAAGAAGCAATCTTCGGAGGATAGGTTGCCCTCGACGTTCATGAAGCCCCGCAGTTTGGGGCGATAGCGTTCAGCGTAAAGGAGCGCGACGAGCCCACCCATGCTGTGGCCGACGAGGACGAGGTCTCTTATCTGCAGAGTCGAAAGCACCAGACGCGTGATCTCGACCAGGTCGTCCATGTTCAGGGTCAGATTTTCCGGGTAGGGTGAATCGCCGCAGCCGGGTAAATCGAAGGCGAGGAGCGTGTAATCACTCAACTCAGGAAAATCGAAGGCGCCCTGGAAGTCGCGCTTCGAGCAGCCGAGCCCGTGGAGGAATACCACTGCCACGTTTGGGGTGCGGCGAAGCGAATAGGCGATCTGCACTTTGCACCCTTTATACCACAGGTCTACTTTTTCAGTCTGCATTGAATGCATGGTTTTCTCGTTACAGCTACCAGAGTTTGGGCACCAGCCGGTATTGTACTTTCTGGGCGTACTCAGCATAGCCCGGCAGTTCTTTTTGAAGCGTGCGGTCTTCCAGGGCGGTGCGGATAATGAGCAACAGAACGACGAGGCCAGCGGGAACCAGTGCCCAGAGTGAGCCCAGCGCCACGGCGGTACTCAGTGCCATCAAGATGCCGGCAACGTAGCCCGGATGCCGAACGGACCGATATGGTCCCTCCTGCACCACCTGCTGCTCGCGATCCGTCTGAATGCGGATCGTGCTGGAGAACCACTGGTTCACCCACATCGCCCAGGAATAGAGATAAATCGAGCAGATGTATGCGAGATAACTCGTTATATAAACAGCAACGGGCAATTCAGGTGACCACCGAAACCGTCCGGTATCCAGACAGGCGATAATCACGATAGCGAAGAAGAGCGGCGCGTACAGCACCCAGAATAGTTTGTCCCACCATTTCGTGCCGGGTCCGGGTTTGAACCGTTCCCGGGCAAGCTCGGTTTTAGGGGCGAACAGGAGCATTTGAACCATCACGAGCAGTACTGTCACGATGCTGAAGGCCCAACCCTGCCAGTAGCTGAGCCGGCCGGCCAGGATAAAGATAAAGGCAATGATGATCAGAAGCGCGAAGAAGCCCCTAACGACTATTCGGAGATATTCCGGGGCTTCCCTCTTTGCCACATCGGTGGTTGGCATGGTAACCACTTTCTATAACCGGCGAATCACTGATAATTCTCACGCAATTCGGAGATATATATCATACTATCGTGTGGAACGATCGCCGGGGTGAGGGATTTAGCCCCTGGCAGATGCTGTGTGGCGTAGCTGTTATGGTCTTCATGTTATAGTACCCTGCGGGAATAGGGGATTCTCCGTACTACGAAATGGCTGAGCAAGAAGCAGAGGCTCACTCCCAGGAACGACACTAGAGCAAATTTCAGCAGCGGAAAGATATGCACGTCCCGCATGGCGTACGATAGAGCGACAATGACCGGGGCATGAATGATGAATACCGTGTACGCGTTATCCGATAGGTTTTTCGTAAACCGCGTTTGTGCGTTATACTTTTGACGGAAACTGACAAATAGACCTGCGATAAGACCCGTGCCCACAAAAGCTTCCCAGGTAGCATAGAACAGCGATTGCCAGTGAACTCCGCCAACAAACGGTGTTATATCTTCAAGTGCACCGCCAATAATACCAATTACAGGGAAGAGCATAATAGCAAATACTGAAATTTTAAGCCATCGCATGCCAATTGAATCACTGAACGTATCAAACCATTTGTTGTTATAGGCTATAATGCCAACGATAAACAGACTGACATAACCGGGGAAGAAGCCAAATTGCAGGTTAGAGCAGCTCGCGCCAATCGGCCACCAGATTCGTACAATAAAATTAGCGAGTGAAAGCAGGAGCACGAAGGCGAGGAGCTTTCTGCTTTTCGGTGGCTGCTTTATTTCAGCTCCTCTTCCCGGTAAGAACAGCTTCCACAGGGTATAGCCGCAACAAAACATCAGTAACGCCTGCACGAACCAGAGCGGACCCGTCCCGAAGAAATCCAGGAAGGGCACCGAATACCCCATCGACCTGATATAGAGCGCGTACACGATGAGCGGATTGATCACAAAGAAATAGATCACCAGCGGGATGCCTAACCGGATGAATCGGTCCTTCAGATACGTTCTCGCGCCCTTTCGGGAAAAGGATCCGGGCGTGAAGTAGCCGGAGATCATAAAGAAGAAGCCCAGTACAAAGGCCTGCACCACGCTATTGAAGAGCGTGAGTATAACCGCAGAGAGCACATCACCGGTGTGCTCATAGTAATACCAACTACCACTAGCGCCATAGGTAATGGCGATATGGAGCATGAGGATGAGCGTAATCAGCAGTGTTCTCAGGTTATTGATGTAGAGTATTTGTGGTCTGCTCTGGTGCGCCATGGTTTAACGTAACGCCTCCCCGAACGTACTTTATACTCCTCCAAACCGTGTCCCGTGCGCGTACTCGACGTCCCAATGGGCCAACGCGACGCGGGAATCACGGCTGCGAACGAGGCAAGAGCATTTAAATGCCCCTTTCCCCCTATTCTCCTTATGGATACTGCAATCGAGCAACAGATACTCGACAGGCAAGCTCGAATAGAAAAAGAGCTGGTTGAGATCCGGGAACACATGGTTGATATTGATACGCTTCTGAGTAATGCGGAAAAGAAGTTATTGGACGAACGTGTAAAGCGAGAAGCACGCGGCGAGCTGAGTTCTTTAGAAGATATAGAACATTTTTTACCGGATAAATTACACAGAACAGCGTATTGTTGTTGTGAAAATTGATCACAGAGAAAAAGTGTATTAGAAGAGTTTAACCCTTCACCAAAACTCTCTTGTTTCATCTCCCGCCAAATCGTGTCCCGTAGACCTTCCGGGGGAAGTCGCCCTGCGCGTACTCGACTGCTTGTTCTCTGTGCGCTACCGCGTCATCTGCATACGCTTCGCGCACTTCACCGACGAACAGGTTCTTATCGCCGGTTTCTATCTCCTGCCGAACGGTGCATTCCATCCACGCGACGCACTCTGCGATGATGGGCGCTTTTACCCGCCGTGCGGGCAGTGGTGTCAAGCCGGTCGCTTTGAATTTATCGACCTGCGCGCCGGAATGATACCCGCAGTAGTATACCTTGGGCTCGAGCGCTCTGGGCGGCACATTCACGACAAACTCCTGCGTGCGTTCGATGAGGTTCAGGGAATGGGCGCTGCGGCCGATAGCGCAGGCGATGAGCGGTGGTGTTTTTGAGACCGGCATGCAGAAGCTGACCGCGATGATGTTCGCTTCTTCTTTAAGATCACCGCAGGTGATCAGATAGTGCCGCATCGGCCATAAATACTCCAGGTATTCAACATCAATCTTCATGTTCAGGTCTTTTATGCCGGCGCTCCTTCCCGGTGCACGTTGATGAACAGCGAAGCTGTAATGGTATACTATTCGTCCTTCCGTTCATTCATTCTTCTGCCTCAGCTGCCATGAGTGAAATTAGTTTCTTGAGTTCAGGGATCTTGGTTATTACAATATCCCAAACGATTTCGACATCAATACCAAAATAAGCGTGAATAAGTATATCTCGCAGCCCTGCAATCTTCTGCCACTCGATTTCCGGTTTTTGATCCCTGATTTCAATAGGGATATTCTTTACAGCCTCACCCATAATTTCTAAATTTCTCACCACAGCATCCTGTATCAGCTCATCCTCAGCAAAATCATTATAAGAGATCGTATTAGTGTATCTCTCGATCCTGTGGATCGCTTCCATAATATCATTGAGGTATGCTTTATACTCCCGCGGCATACTTCACACTCTCCAGAATCGCCTCTTTCAAAGCGGGTTTTATCGCTTCCTTGACCACGAGATCGACGCTACAGGCAAAGAGTTCTTCCAGGAAGATTTTCAGGTCCATATAGTTATCAAAAGTCTTTTGGTCTCGCTCAAATTCAACCAGTATATCGAGGTCGCTCTCCGGCGTTTGCTCACCCCGTGTCAGGGAGCCGAAGAGCCCTATTCGCTTCACGCCGTACGACTTCAGTTTATTTTTATGCGTATCGAGCTTTTCCAGAACGATTTCTGTGGTCAGCATATTAATACCCCGCCTGCTGAATTAAGACTGCAGGCAGCTGTCACGTTCTGCACGAATAATCCTATATACACTCATTGAGGATAAACGTTACGGTAGTGCTTTTCAGGATTCGGTGCAAACACATCGCGAAAGCGTGTTGGACCATGTAAGAAGTAGGAACGCCGCACCTTCTCGTTTCCGGCCTAAGACATGAAATCGCAAAGCGGGTTTATTTAAAGCCAGAACCGCGTCTTATAAACGAGAGCATTATGAACTCCAGCTTCGATGTCAAGCTCGACGAGGAATTCAGGCCAGCACCGCAATTGCGAACGCTCTATTACATCTATCTGCTCCTCGGCGTCCTCATCGGTGTACTGCCCTGGTTCGTCCCGCTCGTTTTCTACCTGCCGCGTGTGTCTGATAACACACTCTTTATCATCATCTTCGTGCTCCTGCTCCCGCTGCTCATCGTGCTCGGGTTCATCGTTTACTGGATTCCCCGGTACTACAGGACGATCAGGTACAAACTGACGAATGACGATGTGGAATGGCAGCGGGGCGTGTGGTTCCAGCAGACGGGGATCGTGCCGTACAACAGGATCACCAATATCGACACGGTCCAGGGCCCGATCCAAAGGATGCTTGGCATCGCGGCGCTTCGCATCCAAACGGCAGGCTATTCAGGACAGCAAGCCCAGGCTGAGATCAAGATGAATGGTATCGAGCACTTCGATGCGCTGAGAGCGCTGCTCATGGATTGCATCAAAGGGAAGAAACCCGCGGCCGTGGAGACCTACGCAGCCGATGAGAAAGAAGCACCAACGGGCACCGAAGCGATCGTCCAGGAACTGGTCAGGATACGCGAGCTGCTCGAGCGCTCCGAGCGGAGATGAATGAGTGGCGAACGCTGCTCTTTTTCACGAGCAGCCTGGCCTTTTCAGCTTCCTCAGGCGCTGACGACACTCTATCGGATTAAGGATTTGATAAATCAAACCCCCGGGAATGACCCGATCGAGAATTAAGTTCTTTTGGTAAAGCTTTTCTTTTGAAGAAAAGGTTTGTGGTAAGAAAGCGCCCGAGCCACTCGAGTGGCTCTCATATTCTGGCATGGTCGAGCCCGGGCACGTGGGCGCGACGAAGAACGAGCCGGGCTTCTTCTACATTATCGATACCTTCGAGGTGCAGTACGGCGCGCAGAAATCGTACTTCCACGAATATTTCTGCGATGGCAAGCTCTTCAACGGCCGCGTCGTCTTCCGGCTCCTGGAGAACAAAGAGGAATGGAAGAAGACGGA
>JBNGDK010000052.1:0-13056 GCA_049975405.1 Candidatus Methanospirareceae archaeon | reverse complement strand
TATTCTCAACGAATGGATAGACAGCGAGCCCTGAAGCCCGCCCGTGGCGAAGACCACCGTAAAAGCGACAATATCGGTTTCGACTCGTTATTTTAGGAGCAAAAAAAATCGCTTCTTAGTCCGGTATACTAATACTCTACTCTAAAGAAAAAGCGAACGTGATCGCTCGCGAAACGGATATGGAAACGAATCACACGGGCCACGCTTTCGGAAGACCGAGAATCAGATATTCATTCCTCAAAATCCTGACAGGGTCTGATTTATCGCGCCGACGCCTGCCGCTGATGGTTGTGGAAAGCCCCTGCTCAGGCCCTGTTGTCTGGCTCACCGCTTGCGTGCATGGTGATGAAGTTGGCGGTATCGTTGTCATTCAGGAAGTATTCAAAACGATCCGAAAACAGTTGCTGAACGGGAGCATCTACGCGTTTCCACTGATGAATCCGCTTGGCTTTGAAACCGCGTCGCGGGACATTATCCTGAGCAAGGAGGATCTCAACCGCTCCTTCCCCGGCAATAAAAACGGCTCACTGGCCGAGCGAATTGCTGATAAGACCTTCAGCACGATTGTGCAAACGAATCCTGCGTTCGTTCTGGATCTCCATAACGATTGGCGAAAATCGATCCCTCACGCGTTACTCGACCCATGCCCTCGCACACTCGGAAAGGCGGCCTACGAAAAAGCGCAGTATCTCAGTGAGAAAACCGGGCTGCTGGTTATCCGAGATACCGAGGAGTTGAAGCGATCGCTCTCCTATAACCTCCTCCAGCATGATATCCCCGCACTGACACTCGAATTGGGTGAGTCCTATGTGGTGAATGAGCGCAACATAGAGTTCGGTGTGCACGCCATCGTAAATATCCTGGCTCATCTCGGGATGATGACACCGCTGGAAAAACCGTTCCAATATCCTGTACCTGAACTCGTCCGGGGCAAGATCCTCGCTTACTCCCACCTGCCGCTGAGTTCAACCAGTGGCATCATCAGATTTCTTGCCAAATCCGGCGATTTGGTCATCCGTGGTCAGGCAGTCGCGAAAATTTACAATACGTTCGGGAAATTGCAGGAGACAATTTACGCGCTGAATGATGGGATCGTTCTCGGGCATACCGATTTTTCGGTCGCATTCCCCGGTGTACCCGTCATTGCCTTCGGGGTGCTGTAAGTGCCGGTCATCAGACGCACTAAGGGAACTGTGGGGAGGGCTGCGCCAGAAAGCGTTGCTGCGGGAAGATCATCGAGCGCGCGAGCCAGTACTTACATGCGGAGAGAAAAAGCAGTGCGGCATGCAAAGCACCGCAAAAGAAAAAAGTTTAAATAGCCGAAGAGCTTGATTACCTCTGAGCCATGAGTGAGACAGGACAGATCATTATGGGTGGCGTGGGATTGCTAGCGCTCTGGTTAGTGCTCTACTTCGCGATCTCCATGACGTGATGCTCAACTAACGGAGAGAGACGGCGGAACGCTGCAAGACCGCACACGCACCGAGAGCTTATCGTTTAGGTATCTGTTCGGCACGTAATTTCGGCTCTAACAGTGAAACACGCGTTGCTCGCGCCCGTCTATCATGATACTGCCCGCACTTTTTTTAAGCCTTGACTTCTGATCGGTTGGTATGGAACTCGCAGATTTTACGTTATCGGGGTATGGAACCGCATCCTGTGCACCTTCACCGGTCAATCGCATGATGGCGGCCTTTGCCGCGGATTTCCGACCTGAGAAAGACGTTAATCTGGGTGTGGGCTACGTTAACGAACGGACGATCCCGCACGAACTCATGGTGGAGGCGATGCAGGCAGTGCTCGCCAAGCCGGAGAAGTATAAGGTGCCCTTCAATTACGGTGGCTCGCAGGGCTCGCAGAACTTGATCGAGTCGCTCAAGCTGTTCCATATCGAGCACGGTCTCGGCGGGCTCACACAGGAGATCGTTGATCGAAATGAGGTTATTATTGGTCCAAACGGTGCCACGAGCTTGCTCGAAGGCATTGCGCACGTCTTTGCACCCGGCATTGTTATCACCGCCGACCCGATGTACTATATCTACTGCAACTATCTCGAACGGCAGGGTTTCGAGGTGCTCACGGTACCCGAAGACGATAACGGTATACGAACCGATCTCCTCCGCGCGAAACTCGATGACCTGGGCGCCCGCAAGGGCGAGATCGCGTTCTTTTATGTCGTTACCATTAACAATCCGACGAGCACCATCCTCTCGAACAAGCGCCGTGCTGCGCTGGTACAGACCGTTACTGACCTCTCGCATGAGCTCGGCAGAAAGATCCCGCTCTTCTTTGACACGGCATACGAGCATCTGGTGCACGATCCCAGCGTTCCACCGCTCACATCAGGCTTACTGTATGATTCTGAGGGCCTGGTTTTCGAGCTCGGCACACTATCCAAGATTCTCGCGCCCGCGTTACGGATCGGGTATTTGATGGGCCCCGCAGGGCGGTTCATGAGCGCAATGATCCAGAATACGAGCGACGTCGGGTTCAGCGCACCGCTCATCAATCAGGAGATCGCGAGCTATCTCCTCGATCACCATGTGCATCACCAGATCGAAGAGGTGCAAACGGGCTACCGGATAAAAGCGCGTGCGGTCCGGAACTGGCTCAACGAACAGCTCGGTGAGGTTATCGAGAGCTGTAGCGGCGGTAAAGCCAGTTTCTACTATTATCTGACCATGAAAGACGTCCAGACCACCGAGACGTCCGCATTCTTCAGGTATCTCGGACGAACGACCGGTGATGTCAGGATTGATGGCCCTGCAGCCGAGAAGAAGCCGCGTGTAATCTACGTCCCGGGTGAGCACTGCGTGCATCCGCGTGGCGACCTCGTTGCAGTGGGCAGGCGGCAGTTACGACTGTCATACGGGTTCGAAGAGCTCGACCGAATAGAAGGAGCGATCAAACTGATGCGGGAAGCAGCAGAATATGCGCAAGGATGAGTCCAGTATTCCTGCACCGCATCAGTATCGAATAAGGGGAGAACGCTGACCTTCCTTCTTTCGTGGCTAGGGTGGGCGCTCGAGGAGATGAGCAGGAACAGAGCGAAACGGGCGAAGCAGCAAGCGCATAAGAGTGATGAGCAGAAGCAGCAGACGAGAGCGCGCGAACTGGAAGCGCTTCTGGCGTCTGCCGACGACGCATTACGAGCGCAAATAGCGGCGATTTTAGCAGACGAGGAGCTGGTAGAGATACGCCCTGAAGGTCTGGTAACCAAGGGTGAGGATGGTAAAACGCACGTGCATTTCTGGCAGTAACTTACACTAGAAAGAGCAGTTACGGCTTTTTATGCCACTGCTGGTAGTACTCTGTATGCTGGGCACATATGTCAATACCGCTGCGGTCATCATCGGGAGCCTCATCGGTGTAGCGCTCCACCAGCGGTTTCCTGATAACCTCAAGAAGATCGGTTTCCAGGCGATCGGGCTCTGCGTGCTCGTGCTCGGCATTAGCATGGCGTTGAAGACCGAGCGTTTCATTATTCTTATCTTCAGCATGCTGCTCGGCGCACTCATCGGCGAAGCTCTGCATCTGGATCGGCATATCGATCGTTTTGGTGAGTTCTTGAAGAGACGCATCGGTGGCTCAGCCAACGACCGGTTCTCTGAAGGTCTGGTCACCTCCTTTCTCATTTTCTGTATGGGCGCGATGACCATCATTGGTGCGATCGAGGACGGGCTCAACGGCGACCCGTCCATCTTATTCGCCAAGTCGTTGCTGGACGGCTGCGCGTCCATCGCACTCGCGTCAACCTTCGGGATCGGTGTGCTCTTCTCTGCCATTCCGCTCTTTCTCTTTCAGGGCGGTATCACGCTCCTCGCCGCGTCATCACAGACGTTCTTCACCGACGTGCTCGTTACCGAGCTGAGCGCGGTTGGCGGTGTCATTCTCATGGGGCTCGGCATCCAGCTCCTCGAGCTGAAAGAGCTCAAAGTAATCAATTTATTGCCCGCACTCATGGTGGTCATCATACTCGTGCGCGTTTTCGCGTAGCCCATCCAACTAAGCGCTGGAACGCCATTCACAGACGGGGAGCAATCGTAAGCACTGCTCATTCATTCGTCATCTTCGAAGAGAAAGAGCTCCTCGATTGACGTCTGCAGCACCTTCGCGATGTTGTGCGCGAGTTTGAGCGAGGGGTTGTATTTCCCCTTCTCCAGGAAGACGATCGTCTCCCGCCGTACGCCTACCAGCTTCGCGAGCTCTTCCTGCGTCAGATCGTACCGTGCCCGGAACTCCTTGATCCTCGTTCTCATTCCCCGTTCCCGCTAAGCTTACTGCACGCCTTTTCTGCTGTAATACGCATAGAACCCGATATGTAAGAGGAGCAGCGCGCAGACCGCGAATGCCAGTGTAAGGCCGATCTCTTTTAACACCGGCAAGCCACCAATACTCAGCGCTATGAATACGGCACCCAGTACTGCCATTGGCAAGAGCGCGACCCGCAACGTCATATACGACGCCTTTTCACTGAGCCGATGGACCAATTCATCCTCCATCACCTCGGTAACCCTGCTCTTACAGAGCTGCATCAGGACCAACCCGATAGCCACCGCAGCTATCGGCACGAGGAACTGACCCACAGCTACTGACCAGCCAATCGCAGCCCCCATGCCCATGCTTACTACCATCATGCACAGCCTGAATTGCTTTCTGTTCATCTCATCTCCCTCCTATTCTATTCCACGTCCCCTCTCCGGAGGTTATACCAGCGAAAAAGGTTCAGTGAGAGCACCATCACGATCAACGTCAGGCCCAGTACCTGCGTCACGGTCAGTTTGACCACCGCGAGGTAATCAACCCAGTAGAGTATCGCAATGAGCACGAGCGTCAGTAGCCACGAATACGTGGCTGCATACGCGCCCAGCTTCTTCGTCCGTTCGTCGCGCTCCGGCAACTCGCCCATTCGCCTCCACCGCACAAACCAAGCGACGAGCACGGCGATGATTATGCTGATCACCGTGGACACGCTGATCGAATTCACACCGCGCCAGACCACCGTGAACAAGATCCCCGCCAGTACTGCCATCCACACCATCAGCCACAATATGCGTTTTTTATCTTGTTGCATCGCTTCTGCTCCGCTCCTTGTTCAGCTATATATTTCTAACAATATGTTAGATATAAATAACTAGTACAAAAAGGTGGGCCCGTATACCACGTGCAGGTACCTGCCAACGGGCTACTCACTCGTAGCTCAACTGCAAGCCCACACCAACCTCCTCGAGCTTGACGACCCCGCCAGCGCGAGCTTCGAGCGCAGATCCGTGCAGTGGCAGGCGTGGACCGTCGCAGGTTGCAGCGATTTGAAGTAGGCGAGCGTGCCCTTCAACTGCTGTTCTGGAGGATCAAGCAGGTGGAAACCGCCGATGACGTCAGCGACTCGATCCTCATCGCACACCTCACGTGCATACTCGATCGTATTGCAGATGCCTGCGTGCGCGCAGGCTGCGATGACCACCAGGCCCTGTGATGAACGGTAGGCCAGGGCGGAATCATCCATCGAATAATCGGCCGCCTCTTCGTTCTCATCGCTCACGACCGTACCGATGGGGGCTTGCGCTTCAAACTCGTTTCGACGCGGGATCTCGCCGAGATACACCAGCCGCTCGGTGAGCCACACCGGCTCCTTGCTCAGGTGCAGCGTGAAGTAATTCGCCAATTGCGTTTCCGTTACGAGCGATCCGATCTGGCCAACTCCGTTAAGCAGTTTCGCCTGGAAGATCGCGGGATGCGCGACCAGTGTGGGCTTCTTCGACTCGAGCCGTTCTATCTTTGATTCAATGTACAACCTGATGAGCGGATCCAGGCCCCAGGTATGGTCAAGATGGCCGTGCGAGAGCACCACAAAATGAAGCGTCCGGAGATCAATCACCATCTTCTGCGCGTTCACGAGAAACGCATCGGAATACCCCACATCGAACAAGATACGCGTGTCCGCGTCCTCGATGTAATATGAGACAGCAGGTTCTCCCAGGAAATAGCGATCGATCAGGGTATTATTGTCCACGAGAACCGTCAACTGCATGGTAACCCGATTTAACCAAACAACGTGCAGAAGATAAAAAGCAGCAGACAGTGTTGGTAAACGAAGCACGTTGACGCCGCAGCTCGGATATGGGGGATTGCGACCTTCCCAGTCCGCTGACGTCCATCTGTTTAGCCGGGATACATGCGTGGATACAATACCCTCTCACAAACACCCGAGCGGCACAGGCTACACTCATTTACCTGCAGCCAACCGTCAAACGGTGACCACCCAGAGCGTCAGGTAACGACCTGCGCTTCACCCGTTTTGAGCAGCGCGTACTTCGTTAAGGGCGGTGCAATGAGCTCGTTGATGATCGTGGAGGCGAGGACCGCGTTCAGCATAATCACACCGAAGCTGGGGAACTCGCGCGCCGCGAGCAGAATGAGCCCGATGGTTACGCCCGCTTTGGGGAGAAGCGCGAGCCCGAGATAATTCTTCACAGTGCCAGAAGCGTGTGAGATGGTTGCCCCGAGTCGGACGCCGAGGTTCTTCCCGGACCAGCGCGCAACAACGATTAAGAGCGCGAGTACACCTGCAACCTTCAGCACGCTGAGGTCGAAATGCAAACCGGCGATGACAAAGAAGAGTACGAAAATAAGGTTCTCGAATTCCTCCACCGTGAGCTTTAGCTCTTCACGTTTCGCGAGGTTGATGATGAAAAACCCGAGGATTAGGTTTGCCAGGATGGACGAGACGCCGAGATAACCCGCTATGCCCGTGCAGAGCAGGATCGTGCCGACAATGACGACCACGAGGAATTCGCGCGCGCGCACCAGTTTCACCAGGTAGAAAAGGACCAGGGCGAATGTTATGCCGAGGAGCGCAGCTCCTGCGATCTGGAGCGCGGGCACGCCGAGCAGGAGGTAGACCGAGAACACACCCGCTTCTTTCACCAGCTGCCGGGATAGACCCGTAGCGACCGCAAAGATGATAATCGCGATCGCGTCGTCAAGGCCCACAACTGCCAGCAGGGTGGTGGTGAAGGGCCCTTTTGCACGCAACTCGCTCACGATTGCCATGGTCGCTGCCGGTGCGGTCGCCGCAGAGACCGCGCCGATGAGTACGGCCATTGGAAAAATGGTCTCCCAGAACGGCTCGCCAGGCACGAGCATCGGCCCGAGCGCGGCTAACACCACCGTGACGAAGATCCATGCACCGGAGCTCTCAGATAGCGTTATCCAGGCGACGGGTTTAGCGAGTTGCTGTAACTGCTCCCAGCGGATACTGCTCCCGATCAAATACGCGATGAGCCCGAGCGCGACGTCCGTGATAATATCGAGCTGCTCCACGGTCCCTGCGGGAATAACCCCCAGCAGCGATGGGCTCAAGACCATGCCGAGCACGATATAGCCGGTAATCATGGGGAATTTGAAGCGCTCGAAGATCAAACCGGCGAGGAAGCCGAGAAAGATCATGATGCCGATCGCAAGGACGAGGTTCATCATCTCCAGAGTCTCCGGGTCGTGCGCTCTCCCGCTACCGGGGAAAGAAGCACTAACTACACTACACTACAGTCTGGCGGGCGTCTTCATGAACGCGTGGAATTCCTTGATGAGGTGGTGGAGCGTGATCTCACCAATGAGCAGCTCGTTCTCAACCACAGCGATGCGCCGGATGCGGTGAAATGCCATCTTCTTCAAGACTTCTCTTACCGTTTCGTCCGGGCTGCACACAATGGGATGTCGCGACATGAGGTGCTCCGCGTTCTCATAGCTCTCGAAATGCAGCGTCTTCTTTGTCGGTGCGCCAAAGAAGCTCATCTTCTTCTCCGGTGCGAAGATGTTCAGGATGTCGTGCTCGGTGATGATCCCGACCACTTTCTTGCTCTCCTCGCTCTCCACGACCCAGACATAATCACTCCTGGTAAGCAGCTCCATGACGCTGTCCATGCTCGCATCCTGTGCGACCAGTGGCAATTCCCAGAGCTTGCGATCCATGATCTCGCGTGCCGGGAGCTCGTAGAAATCAGGGAGTGACTTCTTGACCTCTGCCATTACTGTCTAAAGCGACGTCAATAGTTAAAAATGTTCCGTATGCTCCGTGTGTAACAGATTTGTTATCTAAGTGGCGTTCGGTCGTGTAGTTCGAAGGCACAATATCGGTTTGTGAGGATGCCAGGATCTTTGATTACCTTGAAAGTTCAGGGAAGATAGCCGTTGATCGTGAAGAGAAGATAGCGTGGATCTGGAATCCTGAGCGTGTGCGGAAGATCCTTAAGCCCGAATTAGTGGTTATATGAACGCAAAGGTTGTTCTTGCTGATGAGAACCTGAAAGACGCGTTGAACCGGCTGAAGGATCCCAAAACTGAGGACAAGAAACTTTATGAGAGTTATTGTCATTGCGATAATACTCGAGTGGATGAACCACAAAAGCTATGAGCGCAGATTCACGTATGGGTGATTAGTAAAGGTGGAACACCTAAGACTTTGCTATTTGTGGTCTTATATCACCGGGTACCAAAAAGGATAACATAATCTCTTACAGAACTACAAACTAAGAACCATGGCCCCACCACACTTCCGCTACGACGACATCGGCAGTTATCCCTTGCCCGCAGGCATGACAAAAGCGGAGATAAAGGCAGCCTTCGCTGATCGTGAAGCACACCAGGATACGCTGCACGAGATCTTACGCGATGCGTTACGCCAGAAGCTCGACGCGGGCGTTGAAATACCGACCTATCCGCAGTTCCAGGATATGATCACGCAGTTCACCGAGCCGATCATGGACGGCGCACGAACAGAAGAGCCGTTGTTGATAAAGGAGGAAGCGGCAAGGATCTACGAGCTCGCCGCTCTGGAAGCGGTGGCCGCGGAGTACGAAGCGCAGCACGAGCAGAGAATGAAGCTCCGCATCTGCGTCACTGGGCCCATCGAGCTTTATTACAAGCTCTTTCCGCCACCAGTGTACCTGGACGTCGTCTCGAATATCGCAACCTCGATTGGGCGGTTCATCAAACATGCGGTCGACGAACCCAGGAATTTCGACGTGGTCTGCGTATCGCTGGACGAGCCGAGCATGGGCCTGGACCCCAGAATCGAGGAAGAGGGCGTGATCGAGGCGCTTGAGCTCGCTTCGGCCTTTGCACATCGAGCGCAAATCGATACGCAGATACATCTCCACTCACCTATCTTTTACGAGACCGTCTGCCAGGTGGCGGGCGTGAACGTTATCGGCATGGAATCAGCATCGCAGCCCTCACTCCTCGAGATTGTGGATAAACAGTTGCTTGAGCAGTATGACAAATTCCTCCGTGTCGGCGTCGCACGCACTGACATCTTCAGCATGGCCGCGGAATACGACGAGCGGCACCACACGAACGCATTCAAAGAAGCGGGCGTGCTGGAGGCTGTTGTTGACGAATATAACCGCCCTGAACTCGTGATGAAACGGTTAGAGAAAGCTTACACGCGCTTTGGGGATCGTATCGCCTATGTGGGCCCGGATTGCGGCCTCGGAGCATTCCCCACACAGAAACTCGCGTATACCGTCTTAAAAAATACGGCTGAGGGAATAACGGCATTTTACCATACGTTTCAATGACACTGATCCTCAAACTTGGTGGAAGCCTGCTGAGTAACGGACGCGAACTCGTGCAATTCCTCAGTGCGTACGCGTTCGCGGAGCGTACTGCACGCCGGATGGTAATCGTACCCGGTGGCGGCCCGTTTGCTAAATCTGTCAGAGAATTGCAGAGATACTTGGCGTTCACAGACGACACCGCTCACTGGATGGCCATACTCGCCATGCACCAGTATGGGCTCTTTCTCGCCAATGGCGCGCCCGAGATACCGGTGCTCGAGCGGCTCGAAGACGTACATGCCATGAGAATCGGTCTCTGCATCCTCCTCCCGTACAACGTTCTACGAGCCAACGATACATTACCGCACACGTGGAATGTCACGGCAGACACGATTGCAGCCTTCATCGCGCATGAACTCGGTGAGATAACGTTCATCAAGCTAACCGACGTTGATGGGCTCCTCGATGAGAACGGTGCACTGATCGACCATATTCAGGCACAGGAGCTGCTTGAGATCGAGCTTCATCCCGGCTGTATAGACGCAGCATTACCACCGTTCCTGCTGGAGCATGGCATGAGCTGCGTGATCGTCAATGGCCGCTATCACGAACGCGTCATTAAGGTCATTGAAGGCAGAGCGACCATCTGCACCAGGATCGAGTAAGGTGTCCTCCTGACCGTTCGCCCGTCTGGCCTTGGGCTACTTACTCGCCCATGATCTGCAGGATCACACGTCGCGACCGTCTCCGGACATCAAGCTCAACAAAGACCACCTGCTGCCACGTCCCTAACAGCATGCTTTGGTCTTTGAATGGTACGGTCAGCGAGGGTCCCAGAAATGCCGCGCGAATATGCGAGTGCCCGTTACCGTCATGCCAGCGCAGTTCATGCTGGTACTCGATCGTCCGGGGGAATAAGCGCTCCAGCGCGTCCGGCAAATCCTGCAGTAAGCCCGGCTCATACTCGATCGTCGTCACCGCTCCGGTCGCACCGGGCACGAAGATCGTCACGATGCCCGCTTCTATTCCTGTCTCTCGGAGCGCGCCGTTGATCTGTGCTGTGAGATCCACCAGCTCCACCTCGCCCCTGGTCTGAAACGCCAGTTCCTTCGTCACTACGCTCATCTATGTTTCACGCCTCTTCGCTTGAAATAGATAGAAAAGAGAGGCTGACTCTTTATACGCTTTTGTTTTATACTAGCTCTTACACATTTAGAGCTCGATCATGAAAACGACCTATCAGCTCGTCCTGCTTGATATGGACGGAACGTTCCTCGATTCGCGTGGTAAGGGGCGAATACCGAACGAATGGGCGTATGAGGCTTTTAAGAAGAGCCTGCACCATTTCGGGCTCGCACTTTCGATCCCTGAGATCAATACCCAGTTCCTCCAGCCGCTTCGTGCTGAGGGCGCGGCTGGCGTCCGTGCGTTCTGCGCGCGGTTCGGACTCGCCTGTGACGAGTTCTGGGCACGCCGAGAGACAGATGTAATCGAGGCGAAGATCAATGCGATCCGGAGCGGGAAGATCATGCTCTGTGCGAGCGCCGAGAAGATCATACGGTACTTAAGTGAGCGTTACTCACTCGCCGTGGTAAGTGACGCACAACAGGCCAGTGTGGACTTCACACTCGAGTACTTCAATTTGAAACCGTACTTTAGCGTCTGGTTTGGACGCAAGAGCAGGCTAAAAGATCTGGATACGCGGAAGCCAAATCCCTTCTATATCAATCGTGTATTGCAGGAATTGGCAATCCCGCGAGCGGCTGCGATCCTGGCAGATGACAGCCCGGTCGGCGTGCTTGCAGCAAAACGTGCCGATATTGATTCCGTGCTCATCACACGCGACGACGAGAAGCACAAGCACTGCGAATCAGAGCCGACATTTGTGGTGAAGGGCATCGGGGAGTTGCAGAAGGTGCTGTGAGCTACCATCGAGCGCGGATGCGCATGTACGTAAGTAGATATTTATGGAGCGCTTCTTGATACGTGTATAGGAAGGGCGAGAACATGAAGAAATTGGAAACACCGGTCATTGTTCTCAATGAGAAGGCCTATAACGAATCTGCAGGTGCACAGGGCCTGCGACTCGCGCAGATCTGCGCACGTGTAGCTGGCGAGCAGGAGGTCAGCATCGTGATCTGCCCGCAGCAGGTGGAGCTCGCCAAGATAGTCGCAGCGGTAAGCATCCCCTGCTTTGCACAGCATGTGGACGCCGTTGAACCTGGCAGCCATACTGGATTCGTCACGCTGGAATCCGTGAAGCATGCGGGCGCGACAGGCACATTAGTGAACCATTCTGAGCAGCGGCTGAAGATCGCGGATATCGCGTTCATCGTCTCCAAAGCGGTGAGCCTCGACCTGCTAACCATCGTCTGCACGAACAATATCGCAGTGAGCGCTGCGGTTGCAGAGTTGAAGCCGTACGCAATCGCTGTAGAGCCGCCTGAGCTGATCGGTACCGGGCGATCGGTCTCAAAGGTTGATCCAGCGATCGTCGAGGACACCGTGAAGGCGGTCAAGCGAATTGACGAGCGTTGTGTGGTGCTCTGCGGCGCTGGTGTGACTAATGGCGAGGACGTTCGCGCAGCGATCGAGTTGGGCGCTGACGGCGTCCTCCTGGCGTCCGGCGTGGTGAAAGCGCAGGATCCACGAGCGGTCTTGATCGATCTCGCTTCAGGCGTAAAGTAATTACTACACTGCCAACTGTTTCGTAACCTTAGGGTGCTTTTTCCCCTACGCTTCTTTCGCTGCAGCGTCGCTTGAACCCTTCCGCGCCGCTTCCACTTCGCCGTCTGAAGATCCGCCGATCCGCCGCAGCACGCGATCGCGCGCAGCAAACGAGCGTATAAAGCAGCTACAAGTCGCATTGACGAACGCGGTACTGACTGCACGTACCGCTTTAACGGGCATGAACCCTGACGATCTGCGCAGGTTCGCGTATGCTTCAGCAATCACTGAGCTGCAGTTATCTATGCTCCCGCACGGTACAGGCGCGGCCGAGAGACAGGGCTGAGTAGAACCTTTAGCGCTGAGGCATCGCGCTATTCCCCTCCTTTTGAGCGCACACCCGCCTTCCGCGTGTTACCGCTTTCTTCCAGCTTCATAATAGCGGTCCGTTCAGGCGGTTCTGAGGCGTGATTCCTAGCGACCATGAGCTGAGCGTGCACAGAAACGATTCTCGGCCCTTCTGAAGGAGGACAAGTGGTATGAATAACGCTAAAAATGCAAAACGAAAGACCAGCACTTTCAGCGCATAACAGCGAGTACCTGGGCCGATCCGACTGGGATTTCCGCAGACCGCAAACCGTGGCAGGTCTCCAATCTGGACTCTAGATGTGAGCAGAACCTGTTAGTTATCCTCCTTATTCCAGTCCAACCATTATGCTGCCCTCATCCATGCGCGTTGGGTAAACCGGCAGTGCCTTTTTCCGCGAGATAATTCCCAGGACTTTGCCCGCGATCGGTGGCCATGGGCTCCATTCCGTAACGTCTCCGGTGC
>JBNGDK010000051.1:0-13064 GCA_049975405.1 Candidatus Methanospirareceae archaeon | reverse complement strand
GACCATACTGGTAGGCCCGTACGTTATTGGCCGCTATCTGCTCGCTCGTTGCTAGATTATAGCTCGCGTCCACGAAGCGAAAGAAATATCGCACCAGAAACCTCAAATCATTATACATATCGTCTGGAGTAAACCACAATGCCACCTGAGGTGAAGGATAACGAAACGGTACAGCGAGCGGAAAAAGCGATAACTGATAAAGCGGCACTTGCTGAGCTGTTAGCGGGCATTCTCTCGAAGAAGGAGGAAATCCGGGAGCCCAGTTTCAAAGCGCTACTGCATATCAGCGAGACGCACCCTGAGGTGCTCTATCCGCACTGGGAGTACTTCGCCGGGCTACTCGTCAGCAAGAACACCTACCTGAAATACGAGGCGATTTACCTCATCGCGAGCCTCACCACCGCTGACACCAGCAGGAAGTTCGAGCGGATATTCGATACCTATTACGAGCTGCTCGACGACAAGAGCGTCATTCCTGCATCGCATGCCGCACTGAACTCCGGAAAGATCGCCCGTGCAAAGCCGGAACTGCGGACGCGGATCACCGATCGGCTCTTACGGATCGATGACACGCATCATGAACCAGAGCGGCGGGAATTGATAAAGAGCTATGTGATCGAGGCATTCGACGAGTACTTCGAGGGGTCGGATGACGAAGACAGGAGGATGATTCTGGAGTTTGTCCGCGGGCAGGTGGCAAGCTCCAGCCCGAAGACGCGTAAGAAAGCGAAGGCCTTCCTGAAGAAGTGGGATCGGAGTGAGAACCAGACATGAGAAGAATGCCTGAACGATGAGAGATCATGACAGAGATTAACGTGAAGCAAAGGTCAAACCAATGCAGGGTATCTTCATAGCGGCAATTATCGTGACGCTCCTGTCAGCAGGGGTCATCGGCGGCGCTATTTTCTGGCGAGCGAAGGCGAGCGAGAGAAATCTGTTGCTTGTGCTGCTCTTAGCGTATATCCCGATCTTCTTCGTTGCTTACTATGTGCTGCGGCTGCCGCTCGATTCCCTGCTTGGCCCGGTTCTTTCCCGTTATCCTGTCGAGCTCTACGAGTTCGTCAAACTGTTCTATGCGCCGGTAACCGAAGAGCTGGCAAAATTATCGCTGCTCGCACTGCTGCTCGTTGCTAACCGGATAACGAAGGACAATTACCACCGCTTTGCGTTTACTGCGGGTCTGGGCTTCGGCATCGGCGAGATCTGGTTCCTCGAGGAACTGTTCGCATTGACGCCAGAAATCGCGTCAGTGCCGTGGTACCTGCTCGGTGGGTTCATCACCGAGCGTTTTGTGGTCTGTTTTCTCCACGGCGCCTTCGTCCTGGTCGCGGTACACTATCTGGTCGTGGGACAGTACCGCGGAATACTGTACGCCATGGGTTTGCACTTTGCCGTCAATTTCCCCATTTATCTCGCATATATCACCCGGGATGAGATCGCTGCGGAACTCTGGCAAATTATGCTCTCAAGTTACGTCATCATCTTCGCGCTTTTGATGCTGGTTCTGAGCTTGAGAATCATCAGCGGGAAGACGTACGGGCTCAAACCGTTTGAATAACACGCGACGAGTCCTTACCGCCCCACGAACTCCGGCTTCCGCTTCTCCACAAACGCTGCGAGCCCCTCGCGCGCATCCTCCGTTTGAAATGCGGCCTCGAAACAGTTCGCCTCGTACTCCAGTGCCTGTTCCAACCCGAGCTCCAGACCGGTATTCACCGCATCCTTGAGTATCCCCAGTGCTACCGGACTCTGCGATCGTAATTTCGTGAGCAGCCCGTCCACCGCCCGGCCAAGCTCATGCACCGGAACAACCGTATTCACGAGCCCGCATTGAGCCGCTTCGGCTGCATCGATCCGATCACCGGTCAGTAGCAGCTCCATCGCCTTCGTCTTACCGATCAACCGCGGTAGACGCTGCGTGCCGCCGCAACCGGGAATCAAGCCTAGAGTCGTCTCCGGCAACCCAAAAACAGCTGTTGCCGTAGCTATTCTGATATCACACGCCAGTGCCAGCTCCAGCCCCGCGGCCAAGCAGAATCCGTTTATCTTCGCGATCACCGGCTTTCGCATCGTTTCCAGATCGTTGAAGATCTTCTGGATACGCCGGGATAGCGCCCCTGCCGCTCCAGGCGTCATGTTGCTGAGCTCGGTCAGGTCCGCACCGGCGCAGAACGCCTTCTCGCCCGCGCCCGTAATCACCACTACACGTACCGTTGGATCGTTCGCTGTATCCTGTACGAGCCGTTCAAGTTCGCTCAGAAGACGGTCGTTCAGGGCGTTCAACGCGGCCGGTCGGTTCAGTATGATCGTCGCGACCTCGTCCCTCTCCTCCAATGCAGCTGCTTTCGTCTCCTCAGCCTCGGGTGGCATCGCTCAGTCCGTCCAGGAGATTGGTTTAAGAAGAATAATCGTAGAATCCCTTCCCTGCTTTTCTGCCCGTCCAGCCCGCGCGCTCCATCTGCACCATCCGGAGCGCGGGCTTGAAGCGCTCGCTTCCTGTCTCCGCGTACATCGCTCTGAGCACCGCAGCGACGATATCGATCCCGATCAGGTCAAGGAGCTGGAACGGGCCCATCGGCCAGTTGAAACACAAATGCGAGATCTTATCGATGTCCTCCACCGACGCAACCCCTTCCTCGTACATCCGCACCGCTTCATTCATCACCAGACAGATCATACGGCTCACGACGAACCCCGGCGAGTCCTTCACATCGATCGGCTCCTTGCCCAGCGAGCGCACGAACTCATCGGTCCGCTTCACTGTCTCCTCTGAGGTCATCAATGCTTTGATGATCTCAACGCCGTGGATGAGCGGTGGTGGGTTCATGAAATGCGTCCCGATGACCTTATCCGGTCGCCGGGTGGCCATCGCCAGGGCAATGATCGGGAACGTCGAGGTGTTCGTGGCGAGGATGGCGTGCTCCGGGCAGATTCGATCCAGCTCACCAAAGAGCTGTTTCTTCAACGCCAGATCTTCATAAACCGCCTCTATGACGAAATCCGCGTCCTTTGCGCCCTCTTCGAGGCTCGTGGTCGCTTTTGCTCGTAACGCGCTCATGAGATGGGCCACCTCCTCCTCCGTTATTCGCCCGCGTTTCACGAAGATCTCGAGCCCGCGCTGTATGCTCTTCAATCCCCGTTCCAGCGATACCTCAGTCCGACTCACGACCGTGGTATTGTAACCCGCCTGCGCACAGATCTGGGCCAGGCCGCCCCCCATCACACCGATTCCTACCACACACACGTTTTTTATGGTCATGGTTCCACCTGATCTCGTTTATCAGTTCACTACTCGACAACGGAAAATATCGGACAGGTGCGCTCCCCGCCCGAATACCTATCGCCCTTGTACGTGTACGCGCCGGTCAGCTTCACCTGCTTCCCGATGAGGTCTTGCGTGGCTTGCTCCGTATCATACTCGAGCCGCCCGATGACACACGGGCCCTCACGCGTTCGCACCAGGCAGGGGATAAATGGCGCATCGTCCTCGAAGCCTTCCGAAGCCACACGAATGACCGTGAACGTCTCCAGAACGCCTTCACCGCTCAGTTCCGTACGCTCAAGTGCCCTGCTTCCGCACCACTGGCAGACCGGCAGAGGATTGCAGGTGATCTTCGTGCATGAGCCACACCGGAGACCAAACAGTTTCCCGTCCTTTAACCCGCCTTCATAATCGGCATACGTTAGAACCTGATATTCAATCGCTAATTCCTTTTCTATTTCCTCTTGCGTTCGTCCCGACATTTTCACGCACCCCCGCTACCTATTCCTTTTCGCCCTCCCGAGAATAAGGTGGCATAACGTCCCGAAATCACCACCGAGCGTATCAGTCATGCCGTATTCCGGAACGGGATCGATTTGGTTACCCTTTGGCGAGTCACCCCGCATCTGTTTCACGACCCAGCACACCTGCGACGCACCGGTCGCGCCAATAGGATGACCCTTCCCGATGAGCCCGCCGGACATATTGACCGGTAGCTTGCCGTCTATTTCCGTCACACCCGCCGCTGTCGCCTCAGCCGCCTCACCCCACGCGAAGAAGCCCATGCTCTCCAGCGCGATCAACTCAGCAATCGAGAAGCAATCATGCACCTCGACCATGTCGATATCCCGGGGCGTGAGCCCTGCGCGTTTGAATGCCATTCTCGCTGACGTGATCCTCGACGCGGGCTTGGTTAAGTCCGCCATCCTGGCTAACGGCGTACCTGAGGCCTGACCGGTGCCCAGCACGTAGATTGGCTCGTCTGTGTACGTTCGTGCATGCTCTGCGGAGCAGAGTACCAGCGCAGCCGCACCATCCGAGAACGGGCAGCAGTCCAGCAGCGTCAGCGGATCCGCCACCATTCGTGAATTGATTACATCCTCAACCTTCAAATCGGCCATCTTCTTGTAAAATTGCGCTAACGGGTTTAACGCGCCATGCCGGTGATTCTTTATCGATACGCAGGCCATTTTCTCACGCAGCTTCTCCAGCGACAGGTCATAGGTCTTCGCGTACCGGCGCGCCGCCATCGCGAAGACGCCGGGGAACGTCAACCCCGCGGGGCCCTCGGTCGGTGCATGGCAGGCCATTGCAAACGTCCGCGTGGCCAGCGGCGTGCCCATCAACAACGCTTTCTCGACGCCGCCCGCGAGCACCAGCTCGAATTCGCCGGCGGCTACCCACTGTGCAGCGTCCCGGATCGCGACCGATGCCGACGCGCATGCGCCCTCGTACCGCGTTGCGGGAATCGGCCCCAGGTTGAGTTCAGCCGCCGAGAATGCCGCGGACATCACCTGCCCTTCCTCGAACCCGGGAAGGGCTGCACCCTGGAACAACGCTTCAATATCACGCAAGGACACACCTGCATCGTCAATCGCTCGCAGCGCAGCCTCCGCAAAGAGCTCAAGCGAAGTCTTCGACGCACGGCCAAATTTCGTATGCCCCACACCAATAATCGCTACATCGCGCATTCCTCTTTCCTTCCTCCCTTAAACGCCTCTTGCTTTTTT
This sequence comes from Candidatus Methanospirareceae archaeon, assembly GCA_049975405.1. Lineage (GTDB taxonomy): Archaea > Halobacteriota > Syntropharchaeia > Alkanophagales > Methanospirareceae > JACGMN01. Next base: position 8,072 of record JBNGDK010000051.1, on the reverse strand, counting down.
GCAGTTAAAACGATTGCGAAAACACGTGATTGCTAGGTGTACCTACACAAGAAGGACCGCATCCCAGATATGAGTATCGCTTCGCTCTGCTCTTCCAGTTCCTCGACCGCAAATACGCAGCCGTCGCTCGAGCAGATAACATTGCCGCGTGCTCGCAGTTCCATGCCAAACCGGATCAGCTCTTCCTGCTCCCTGTCCCGTACCATAAGTAATACCGCACCGGTGCCATCATCGACCGTCACCGTTCGTTCCCCCTGCTCGGTCGAGACCGAGACCACCGCCGCAGCAATGAGAACATCATATGCACCGTCGCCGCGGAGAAGTTCGCCTATCTGCATATTTCGTGGCCGGGTGAGTTCGGCAAATGAGGGAAACGCGATATCCGTGCTGAGTACGCGGAGACTGGCAGATGCTCCAACGTACAAGGTTGGTAACCCTTGCCACCGCTTCACCGAGGCGTTCTCTATAGCAATAACGCTATTTCGCGTTAATTCTGTGTGCGCCGTCCCCGCGATGAAGGGTACTTTCGCGGACTCATCAGCAAGTATGCCGTAAAGCACGCGCTTTCGGCCCCGATCCTTAATCAGGAGTTCGCGACGCGCAACCTCGAGCACTCTACCAACCGTGGCAATCCCCGTATCATCGGATCTGAGACTGCGCAGTTCGCGGCTTTCACCTCCGGAAAACCTGAAGAACCCGTGTTTGCCGTAGCTCTGCTGCATCGTGTACGAGTAGAAGAAGGCACCGCAAGAAGATACTTTTTTCACCAGACTAATCCTTGTTTGTAATCAGGAGGTCGAGATTCTGTTTCGGTTCTATCAGATCCGAGCTGGGACCTAACGAACTCATGGCGAACCTGGACGTAGTGGGCTTGGGCGCGCTGAATTACGATGTGCTCTACGCCGTGGAGCGCATAGCACAGGGCGGTGAGGAGGTGGGCATTCTCGATATAAAGAAAGCCGCGGGTGGATCTGCGGCAAATACCATTGTGGCGCTGGCGCGGTTGGGTGCGGCAGTCGGATTTGTGGGCGTGGTGGGCAGCGATGAGGAAGGTCAGCTCATTCTGAACGATTTCCGTGCAGAGGGGGTGGCAACGCGAATAGCGAGTGCAGAGGGTTACACGGGCGCGGCGATCGGGTTCGTGGATGCTGATGGCGAACGCGCATTATATATCTATCCGGGCGTCAACGACCAGCTCGACATGGCTGCCATCGATCTCGAGTTCGTGAATAACGCTCAGTTTCTTCATACCAGCTCATTCGTGAACGACAAGCAGCTGGCACTGCAGCGCAAACTGGCCCGTAAGATGCAGCCAAAGCTCAGCTTCAGCCCCGGGATGCTTTGCTTTACCTATAAGCGCTCGGACCTGGAGGAGCTGATAGCGCGCAGCACGGTGGTCTTTCTCAGCCATGCCGAATTGAACTGCCTGGTGCCCGGCGTGAATTACCAAAAAGGAGCTGAGATACTTATCGGTTCTGGCGCTCAGACGGTCTGCGTGACACGGGGTGCAGAGGGTTGTTATATTGCTGATCAATCGGGGGCGGCACACCTCATCGAGTCGTATCCGACTCGGGCCGTAGATACGACGGGCGCGGGTGATGCATTCGCCGCAGGCTTCCTCCACGGGCTGCTCCATGAAAAGAGTCTACAGCAGTGCGGCAAGATCGGCAACTTCGTCGCGTCTCGCTGTATCCGGGAATACGGATGCCGCAAGGGACTGCCTTCCGCACGTGATGTGGGCTGGATCGAGTAATTACAACGAGAGTGCATACACGTTCATCAACCGACCTTCATAGGTCTCAACTGCTCCGAACGTCTTTAACGCCTGTTCCAGCCAGGCCAGATCAACCGGTATATAGTCGTCAAATTCGTGGATCTCCTTGAATCCCGCTGCGTTCAATTCCGCCAGGATTACTGCTTCGCTCGCCACCCGAGCGGCTTCATGGAGCAGACGAAGCCGCTGTAGCGGCGCGATATGATGGAGAACCCCGAAGCCGATGACCACCTCAAAACTTCGATCGGGATAAGGAAGCGCAGCCGCATCGGCCTTCTCGACGGTGATTTTACTACTGAGTCCCTCGCGCTCCACCTCGTGCCGCACCTCACGCACTGCCTCTTCGGAAACGTCAATGGTCGTGACGCGACAGTCAAATTCGCGGGCGGCGATGCTCGCCAGGGGGCCCGCGCCAATGTCCAGAAGGTGCTTACCCCGTACGTTCCAGCACCGTAGAATCTCCGCACGCTCGATTATGCCCCGTTCATCCTCTTCCATCTTGCGCGCTCTCGTTAACTATGTAGTATGGGTATTAGTTAGTATGGAGCCGGAGCGGTTACCATGTATTAAAGCAGCAAAGCGCGAAGGCGAGGCAATCCGGCAAGCGTTGCTGGCGCGTGGCCTCCTGCGAACCGACGCGAAGATCAGCTCAGATGAGCAGTTCATCTACCTGCCGCTCTCACGGCCATTGCTCGATATCGAATTGCAGGAACTTGATAGTGATGAACAGACCACACGCGATTTCATAATCGTCGAAAGGCGAAAGAGCATAGAAGAACTGCTTGGCTTCAAGCCCGCTTTTGAGATCGTTGGTGATATTGCCGTGCTCACCGAAGCAGTGGACCCGGTGAAAGAAGCAGCAGTTGCCGACGCGATCATGGCGCTGCACCGGAATATCAAGGTGGTTGCCAAACGCGTCTCCGCGGTCGAAGGCGTTTTCCGCACACGCCGAATAGAGAATATCGCCGGCGAGCATCGTACGGAGACGCTGCACACTGAGAACGCATGCAGGTTCATGCTCGATCTCGAGACGGTATACTTTAATCCGCGATTGGCCGGTGAACGGCGGAGAGTTGCGTCGCAGGCTGCTCACAGCGGCAAATCTGAGGTAGTCATTGATATGTTCGCCGGGGTTGGCCCGTTCGCCATACAGATCGCGAAATGCGCACCGCAGAGTCATATCACGGCAATTGACATTAATCCAGAAGCGATACGGTATCTCCGGAAAAACGTGGAACTGAGTCAGGTACACAACGTCGATGCTCTAACAGGAGACATGCGGCTGCTGTATACGCAATTCCAGAACACCGCTGACCGGATCATCATGAACCTCCCGAAGAGCACGTATCTCTACATCCGCGAGGCGTTGAGCATGCTCAAGCCCGAGGGGGGGATTATCCATTTCTATGCGCTGGAATCCGCGTATGCCGGGGGAGAATCGGAGAGGAAGGAGCGGGAAGCAGCACTCGAGCGGGCAATTCAGCAGGCGAAAGAGCGGTTAGTAACCACTGTCCAAGGATTAGACGCGGAGTTCGCGGGCTATTCCATGCATCTGCGAGCTGCGCGGAAGGTGAAGGCTTACGCGCCTTATGCGTATATCGTGGTGATTGATGCGGAAATGAGATAGATAAGATGCGATGCGTTAGCGCCTCGACAAATCCGCTAATTTCTTCCTAGTCGTACCCAACATCATAGCTGCCACAATGCGGAACTAAATTAACAGAACTGTTCGTAAAACGAGTGTACGTAAGCTACTTTTTCTTCCGCCGCGCGTCTAACAACGTGATCACGTCATCGTTCTTAAGATCCGCCAGCAGATCGAGCAGGTGTCGCTGCACCTCTTTTATCTGCGCGATCCCTAAGGACTCCTTCCCACCTTCTCGTTTCGCTACTTCTCCCGCAAGCCACTGCTCATCTACTTTTCCACTCGCCGTGTATTTTACCATGGTTACCACTTTCTGTTTGCCACATAGTTCACGTCAGGTTAAATAGCTTTGGGTACCGTCTGTTATCTCCAAAAGCCTTTCCAAACAGTACATCCCACCATAAACACGATAAGAGCGGTTTTTAGCCAGCGGGTTATACAGCGATCCCGAAGAGATACGCATTCGTGTGCTGGTAATGGAATAGGATGTTTCGTGCACGCAGGGCATTATAAAATGCTAAGTGTTTTCATGTTATTTACCCATATATGGCAAAGAGGCCGCTCGAGGGAGAACTTCTCACAGACGCTTATGTCTTTACGCATCCTGTAAGGTACCGGATCCTGGGACTGCTTGGGAAAAGGCCGATGTACATCAACGCGCTGAGCAGCGCCATGGGTGAGAAGAGGGGACTCGTCGCGTATCATCTCGCTGTGTTGCAAGAGCGCGGATTCGTGAAAAGCAAGTACGAAATATTCGTGCTGCTAAATCAGAAAGGTATAGCTTTGAAAGTGTATACGGTCACCGATAAAGTCGCGGAAGTGAAAGCGAAGCTTAAAAAGGCGCTTTGATCGCGCCATCTTTTAGCTGACCACACGTTATCGCAGATAGTTATACACTCGGATCGCTTGCCGTTCACGTCACTTAACATGATCATAGCCCACCGGCGGTTTAGCTCCACCAATCAGTCCTGAACGTAAAAAAGAACCCCTGTTACCGCAACGGCTTACGCCACCACTAACTTCACGTATTCCATCTTACCCGTGGCCCGGAATTTCGTAATCAATGCCTTTATCCGCGCCGCGTCGCCCCCGAGAATGAAGATTTCAAGGCATTTGTCCCCGCGTAGATGGTTATGGATCTGTGTGTGGATGATATCCTCAAACTCGTGCTTGATCCCCGTTACCGCATCCTCGTCGTGCTGTGCATGTATGAGCAGAAGTACAGCGTTCAGCTGCCCTTCCAGGCGTTCCTTCTCCTTACAGTCCGCGATGAGCATCTGCGCACCGACACGCAGCACTTCCGATCGCCCGGAGAACCCGAGCTCTTCCTGTAGCTTCGCCAGCTCTTCCAGAAGCCCCTCATCCATAGAGACGCTGATGATCGTCATACGGCCGCCCACTCCGGCGCTATTTCAGTTTAGGCAATAACCGGGTTATACCTTCCGGTCGAACATAATAATAATCAGTGAAAAGTTAATAAATAGGTGGTTTCCAAGTGTATCCTGAGGAGGGTGACGCGTGATGGCGCATCACAGCGAGGAGCCTGCAAGGCTCATCCGTCATGAGTTACTCAGACATGCACCGTTTACCGCGTTCGGTGCTGTTACCGGTCTCCTCATCGTGCTCTTTGCGGTTCATTTTACGCCACCTGCCGCGGAGCGTCTCTTCTATATTTTCCATCCGATACATGTCGTCCTGAGCGCGCTCGTGACCGCAGGCATGTACCGCTTGCACAAGGGTAAAGGGCTCGCTCTGGTTGCGATCGGCTATATCGGTTCTATTGGAATAGCGACGATCAGCGATTCACTCGTACCCTACGCGGGTGAACTCCTTTTGCAGCTCCCCAATCCCGGGCTCCATATCGGGTTCATCGAGCGGTGGTGGCTCGTGAATCCCCTGGCCTTTCTCGGGATTGCGATCGCCTATTGGCTGCCCACGACGAGGTTCCCCCACGCAGGCCACGTGCTGCTGAGCACCTGGGCCTCGACCTTCCATATCGTTATGGCCCTCACTATGCCCGTGAGCGCGCTGACGCTCGTTCTGATCGGCTTCTTCCTCTTCCTCTCCGTCTGGTTCCCCTGTTGTCTCAGCGACATTGTCTTTCCGCTGCTCTTCGTCGGAAAACCGCGCCGCAAGCCCAACCTTTAAATTCCACGACCGCCGATAGTAACCTGAAACGAGAGCGGGAGGATAAGAATAAAAGAAGCGCAGTTGATGTGGAAATATGAGAGAAGGATACGGAGGTGAAACGGAATCATGAAGATCATAGGGATCATCGTGCTGGTGGTGATTGCGCTCTTCATACTGCTGCCCATTCTCTCGGGCAACGCGCCGCTGCCAGAGGATATGTCCGCAAGCGCGATTGGTGAGTTTATCGGTGGGTTCGCGCGATACTGGATTGACGCCTTACGGAGCGCTTTTGGTGCTGAATAATTAATTCGTTTCCGCGAGTTCCTGAACGGTGCTTGCTCATGCTAGCTCAGCGCGAGAGCTTCACCGCTGCCTCAAGCCGCTTCCGTAAGAAGTCCGCGTCGAGCGATGCGAGCAACCAGCCCGCTCGTGGCCCTGAGGGCTTGCCCAGCAGCGCGAGATAGACCGCCCTGAAGATCTCCTTCACCTGCACGTTGACCTGCGCAGCGACCTCGTAGAAGGTGTTATGCCACTCCTCTGCGCTCAGGTTCATCTCACCCTGTAACGCCTGAGCAAAGAGCGTCAACGCCTTTTTCTGCGGTTCTGAGAGCTGCTTTATTGCTTCGACCGGTAATGCCGTCTGCACCTCGAACTTCACCTGCGCGGGCGCATAGATGCGCAGCCAATTCTCGACATATCGTGCTTTCTGCCGTATATCTGCCAGCTCCGCTTCGTTCGCCTCGTGGAGCTCATACCCGCTCCGTTTGAGCACCTCAAGCAGCGTGCTGAAATCGCCACGTGCGATCTGCACGAGCGTGATGAGATGCCTGAGCGGGATCGCTGCCGCGACACCGCGCCCGATGCCCCCCACCTCACGCTCGTATGCGTCCACGAGATTGAGCAGCGGCAACCCCGGGTTGAATTCGATATGCTTGTCTGGCCAGACCCGAACAATAACGTACTTCAGAATCTCGGGTGGCACGGCCTCCAGCATTTGATGCACCGGAATGTTCGTCCCCCGCGAAGACGACATCGCGGTCACCGTCGCCTTCTCGCCCGCTTTATCGAGCTTCAGAAGGATATGCTCAAAGGGGATCGGATACGGGGCAGGATAGTTATACAACTCTTCTGAGATGCGCTTCCCCGTGTCGAACGACCCGCCAGGTGATGCGTGATCTTTGCCAAAAGGCTCGACGGTTACCCCGAGGATCTGCCAGCGTGCTGCCCAATCCACGCGCCAGGCAAGTTTACCGCCGCCGGTTAACGAAGCAATACCGGTGTTCCCGCACGCGCACGCGTAATACACCACCTCCTGCTCGAGATCGTAGCCCGTCACCTTCGCGGCATTGATCCTTCCGCAGCGCTCACAGAGCGGGTTGAACGGCGACCAGTCTGCTGGCAGGGCGCGACCGGAAACTTCGGTGATGATCCGTGCCACTGCATCCTTCTTCGCCAGCGCCTCCTTTATCGTCGCCACGTACCGCCCCGATTTGTAGAGCTCGTCGGCCCGGAAGACCTCCAGCTCGATCCCCAGGATCTCGAGCGAGTCGAGGAACGGCTGCACGAAATGGTCCGCGTAAGAATCGTGACAGTCGTAAGGATCAGGAATCGCAGATAAGGGCTTGCCCACGTGCGCTTCATACTCCTGCGGCAGGAACGGGTAGCGTCGCCGCAGCGGATCGAAGGTATCCGCAACATAAATGAGCCGTGCGTCCACACCCAGATCCACGAGCGCGGTGTGTACGGCGTCCGCGACAATGATCTCACGCAGATTCCCCACATGAATATCGCCTGAGGGCGTAATGCCCGTGGCTACCACGTGCTGCTCCACTTCTCGTTTCGCCACGATATCGCGAGCGATCGCTTCTGACCAGTGCATTGCTGAAATAAGGTAGTGCGAGCGGCTTAAAAGATTTAGCAGTTCTTTGCGCAAATAGGCAATATCAAAGAGCTACGGCTCTATGAGTCGCTCGATTGCCTTAAAAGCGTGCAATAATTGCGGAAAGAACTTGAGTAGCTCTTCTTCAGTTAAATCTATCGTCAATTTGCCGTAGCTTCTGGCCCCTGTAGTGCGTCTTACTGTTTTCAAAAAATCTTCCTTATTCTGATTGGGATCTATCCACACGCTATATTTTTCCTTTACTAAATGAGCAATGTGGCACTCTATCTTCGGACAAATTTCATCGCCCATGACAGTTATTACTACTACAAAATCCCTTCCACCCCGTGACCGCCCTTCAACACGAAGAGCATTATCATACGGAGGATTTAAGGCCTCTGTCTTTGCTATCGTTACACCCAAGGATTCGAGTTTCTCTTCAATGTCCTCTCTGATCTCTTTCGTAAAATGTTCACGATCAAGTATCACAAGAAAACGTTTGACGTCGTATTCCTCCACATATTCAATAAGTGATTTTAGCACAGCAAGCGTGGTTCGTGTTTTGGGAATTTCAACTAATACTTTGCTTGGGAAATAAGGAAAGAATATATACTTTGACGTGCCGTCAAGCTTCGCCGCGATCT
>JBNGDK010000050.1:0-13097 GCA_049975405.1 Candidatus Methanospirareceae archaeon | reverse complement strand
TGTGCTCGCTCTTCCCTGAGGCGCTACCTATGGGTTAATTTGCGGAGTTTGGGTGTACCAGTATTTTTCTGAAAAAACGTTATCAAAGCCGCTTTTCTTAGGCGCTTCGGATTTTTGGTGAGTGGCGTTTTATGGCGCTAAAAAGCAAATTTGCTTATATACTTTGAGAATAGAGTATAGCGTGGTGATGCAAAAATGTCTGGAGAAGACAACGTGATTTATATCGGAAATAAGCCAGTGATGAGTTATGTCCTGGCAGTAGTGACGCAGTTTAACAACGGCTTGAGCGACGAGGTATTGATCAAAGCAAGAGGTAGAGCGATCTCACGAGCCGTGGATACCGCAGAGGTGGTACGGAATAAGTTCATGCCGGGCGTAGACGTGAAGGGCATAAAGATGGGAACAGAGCAGCTCGCAGGGGAAAATGGAGACAAGATGAACGTCTCTTCGCTGGAAATAACATTGAAAAACAAAGCGTAACGTTCGTAGTATAGCTATCCAGGGCGATAGATGAGAGAGTATAATCAACCTCTCTTTTTTCTTTATTGGCGTCTAGCAGGTAGGAACAAGAGGAGATACTGATTTCCTCCACGTTCTTTTTTCTCCCCGCTTCTATTTGGTGTTTTACGAAACCACTACGCTTGCATTTTCACCCTAACAGTTACTTTTACTCGATTACCGTTCCTGCCCGTCCCGCAAGTGCCCCAACGACTGACTCGGACCTACAGACAACAGCTCGCTCGCCGCCACGTTCCACGAACTCGACCGCCGCTTCGATCTTCGGTCCCATGCTCCCGGGCGGAAACTGCCCCTCTTTCAAGTACTGTTGAGCTTCATTAAGGCTCATTCGCTCCAAATCGACTTGCCGCGGCGTATTGTAGTTCAGGGTCACCCGTTCCACTGTCGTGAGGAACACGAGCACATCGGCCTTGAGCTCGACCGCGAGCAGGCTCGACGCTAGGTCTTTATCAATCACCGCATCCACACCTTTCAGCACACCGTTCTCGTTGGCGACCGGTATGCCGCCGCCGCCACAGGCGACTACAATTGTCCCTGCCTTTACGAGCTCTTTGATGAGATCCACCTCAATGATCCTGATAGGTCTGGGCGAGGGCACGACACGCCGCCAGCCGCGACCGCTGTCCTCCACGATAGCATGACCACGGCGTTCCAGTTCCGCGGCCCGTTCACGGGTATAAAACGCGCCGACCGGTTTGGTCGGATGCTGCATGGTCGGGTCGTCTCGATCTACAAGCACCTGCGTCACCACGGCGGCCACGCTGATATCGATGCTGTGCGCCTGTAGCTGGTTGATGAGGCTCTGGGCGATCATGTACCCCATACTGCCCTGCGACTGCGCAACGTCGACATGCAGCGGTGCAGTCGGAACCTTTCCTGCGGCCGCTTCTGCCTGGATCATGATAAACCCCACCTGGGGGCCGTTCCCGTGAGTTAGCACCACCTGATGCCCTGCTCGGATCAGGTGCGCGATATACCCCATACTCTCCTTGGTGTTGCGAAACTGCTGCGCAAAGGTGCCCTGCTCGCCCTTCTTGATAATTGCGTTCCCGCCAAGCGCAGCCACGATCAGGCTCATCGGTTTATCTGCTTTAAGAACGCATCAATCACTTCGTCCAGCGTGGCACCCCCGATCTCCTTAATGCCGTACCGCACCCGTGTCGCGGGCTTGTTCATAGTAATTACACGCGTCAGATCGATCGGCGTGCCGATAACCACCGCATCGCACTCTGCCGCATTGATTGTCTGCTCCAGATCATTGATCTGCTCCTCGCTATAGCCCATAGCGGGCAGCAGCGGGCCTATATCAGGATACTCGCTGAAGGTCTCGATGATCGCGCCGGTGATGAACGGTCGCGGATCCACGATCTCCTTCGCGCCCGCCTTCCGGGCCGCAATAAGCCCCGCACCGTACTTCATGCCGCCGTGCGTCAGTGTGGGCCCGTCCTCGACCACCAGCACCCGCTTATCCCTGATGAGCTCCGGATGCTCGACGGTGATCGGCGATGCGGAATCAATGATCTTTGCATTCGGGTTCACCTTCATGATGTTCCGGCGTACCTGCTCGATCTTCTCCAGTTCCGCGGTATCCTGCTTATTGATCACGACCACATCAGCCATGCGTGCATTGATCTCGCCCGGGTAATAGGTCACTTCATCGCCGGCACGGTGCGGGTCTGCAACCACGATATTCAAGTCAGGTTTAAAGAACGAGAAATCGTTATTGCCGCCATCCCAGATGATGATATCAGCTTCGGTCTCCGCCTGCCGCAAAATCTTCTCATAGTCCACACCGGCATAGACGGTACAGCCCACATCGATATGCGTCTCATACTCTTCCCGCTCCTCTATCGTGCAGCCCATACGCTCAATGTCCTCGTAGGACGAGAACCGCTGTACTGCCTGTTCTGCAAGGTTGCCATAGGGCATGGGATGCCGAACCACAACCACGGTCTTACTGCGCGCTCGCAAGAGTTGACAGAGCTTCTTACTTACCGAGGTCTTGCCACTGCCGGTCCGCACGGCACACACACTGATCACGGGCACCCGACTTCGCAACATGGTCGCAGCCGGTCCCAGCATGATAAAATCCGCACCGGCGGCATTTGTTGCCGCGCCTTTTCTCATCACATACTCATACGGCACATCGCTGTACGCAAAGACGACACGATCGATCGCATGCTCTGTTATCAGCGTGATCAGATCCTCTTCCGCGAAGATAGGGATGCCGTCCGGGTATAAGCCGCCGGCCAGTGTTGCAGGATACGTTCTGCCTTCTATATCAGGTATCTGGGTCGCGGTGAATGCGACAACACGGTACGCGGGAGTATCCCTGAAATAAACGTTAAAGTTGTGAAAGTCCCGGCCCGCAGCACCCATAATGATCACGTTCTTGGGGACGTTCATAGTTTGGTAATAGCTAACCTCCTCATATATTATATGCGAGCTAGAGGGATAAAGCCCTTAGCCCTGGCTAGATTTTTTAGATTTTTTTCGGGAACGCTGCGCAGGCACTGCACATTTTTAGTTGAGGATGATGATAGGGATCTGAAACCGCAGTCGTTTCGCACGAGAACCCTCATGGACAAGGACAGAAAAGCGTCTTCAGGACTAGAAAGAATCTGATGGACTACACGTCGCCGGGCTACATGGTGTGAAGAGAGGCATAAGCAGAGGGAACATTTCGGGACGCTATAAAGAAGGGCGCGGACGCATGCATGGTAAGTGGTCCGCGAGCGTGAGGGAGACGTAGGTGGAACGAATGTGAGCTACCGCCCACACCCATATCGGAGTCTCTATTTACTATTGCCCATCCTGCTGAGGTTTTGCGGCCTTTTATGGTAGACTCCGCAATTTCGTGACGATTTCTCGTGAGACTGGCTCAGCCAGGTACCTTTTACTGGCTCGCCAGGAAAACAAGCCACGCGTGGAAATCTGAACAGATACGACGCCCTTCTGTAAGAGCTGCGGGCCGTCGGCGCTGGAGAAGTGGACCACCGGTTCCGGCGCCCCGAATTCTGACCTGAGGAAGTCTTCGAAGTACCTGGTACTGCCGGAGCTCGAGAAGCAGTAAAGCACATCTGCATCGGCGGTAGCATAGAAGGGTGTGTAAAAATGGTCTTCCCTGAGCACGAACACAGCGACCACCGGGCCCTCAAACTGCTCTTTCAGATTGCCGTAGGACTTCACGTCAGTAAAACTGCTCAGTAAGTCCTGCTTCAGTTCAGCTTCGAGCGCCCTGCTCACCGGGTCTGTGTCCTCCAAGTAAAGGTAAACCGTTCCGGGGAGATCAGGCTCGGGGCCCATCGCTGAGAAGGTATCCGCCTGCGAATAGATTGCGGGCTCTGATCGAACCAGCCCGAAATCAAGAGCCCATAAGGAAATGACAAAACCCGCCAGTAAAACGAGTGCGAAGATCACAAGTATTCGCTTCTCCCCGGTCAGAGCAATTCTCGGCTTCTTCATCTCTCACACCTCCTACTGTCTGGATGCTCATCTGTAAGATGCGGAGATAGAAAGAAATAGTTGTGTCATCTGGATTCGTGCGGCTTCCGCGAATGTCAGCGCAGGTATTTCGAGATTTTTTTGTTAATCGGCCGTAATACTGCTCTTTACCCTACTGCTACCCTCGCGGGACGAGGCCGAGAGGGAGAAGACGTGATCCTCCGTTGTGAACCGCAAGCCATCGCTGATCTCCGAGTAGATCACCAGCTCCGAGTGGATAGACGTCGATACCCACGATACTCGTCACTAAGCGGACCTTTCTGTACCGCGTCACGGCCGCAACAATTGCTCGATCCGCCTTCTTGAGTTGCTCCTCTACCACCGTATAGAACGCCAGCTAGAACCCGAGCAAAAGCAGCATTCACCGCGGAACGGAGTGCGCGGTGAGGAGTAGGGGCATCGCAAACTTACTCCCGGATTGACGGCGCAAGAAATTCAGGGCCTACCGGGTCTTTTATTGTTTCCGCCACAATGCGGTCTATTTCTTGCCGGGTCTCACTATCCAGTTTCCATCCCAGTACCGCATTTACCGGCCGCAGATATTCCGGTTTCCATGCGCCCCAGAGCGCAATTGTTTTCGGATTGTCCAGAATCCACTGTATCGCGAGGTCCAGCACACCTCGATCGTGCCTTTCCCGCGCCAGGCCATCCAGCAGTTTCACCGCCTCTAAGTAGTGATGGTACCGTGGCTGCCGGTATTTCGGATCGTCTCTCTTCACGACATGTCCACTAAAGTCTGTATCCTCCTGTAACTGTCCAGTGAGGATCCCCTGACACAACGATCTATACGCAAGGAGCACAAGTTCATTGCTCTGGCTGTAAGGCAGCACCGAATGCTCAATACCGCGCTCAAAGATATTATAGGGATTTTGGAGCGTATCGATAGCCGCCGCCTGCTCGAATTCACGGATTTGAGCCACCGAATAATTGCTGAGTCCGATGGCCTTTATCGTTCCCTCCTCTTTGAGTTCGTCCATTACCCTCGCGGTCTCTTCTTGCGGTACGAGAGGATCGGGCCAGTGAATCTGATAGATATCGATATAGTCAGTCTGCAGCCGCTCCAAAGACCCTGCAAGATCTTTTCGTATCCACTCCGGATTGCTGTTCCGCACCAGACCCCCATTTCGTGGCTCGAGCCCTGTTTTCGATGCGAGCACGAAGTCTTCCCGATCATAGTCGTGCAGGACCTCCCCCAGGAGTCTCTCTGCTCGCCCCCGTCCGTAGGCTGGCGCGGTGTCGATGAGCGTAATGCCCTGCTCCAGAGCTCCCGCTACGGTGGCCCGTCCTGATGCCCGGGTATGATAGCCAATGGGCTGACTCCCCAATCCTATCCGGGATAGCTCCTTCGATATACCCGTAAGTCTGATATACTCCATTCAGGAACCCTCCATTAGATTATTTCCTCTCACCACCCTTTATAGTTTTTGACAACACAAATCAAACTTATTTCTCAGGTATTCGTTAATCCAATCGGCGGCGAAACTAAGCACTTGGCCATGATGGGAAGACACCTTGGATAGTATCAAAGAACATCTTTTCACGCTCGATGCATTACGGTGGAATGTGTATCCTTATACTCTTCCAGATGCATTCTATTGGATTGAGATCTGGAGAATAAGGTAGAAGAAATACGAGTGAAATATGCAATTCCAATGCCTTATCTCGTGTCTTGGTCGCCCAATGTGACCTAAAATTGTCGAGAATCAGCACGATATCTTCTTCAGGGTTTGAATTCGTTATTTGCTCGAGAAAGTCGCACACGCTCTGCTTCTTCGAGTTTTCCTAGAACGCGCTCTGACTCTCGCCATTCAGGGCATAGAAACCGAACGTATTTGCTCGTATTTTTGCCGTATTCTTTTTGATAACTGGTTTTGTGAACGACCAGAGCCTTTAGGTATTGGCTACGGTTTGGGGAGCGGTCCTAGCCAAAAATCCGATGGCAAAATCATTCTTATTCTCGAGTGCCGCGTTCACGTTTTATTACTGGTGCCGCTTTCTTCTCTCTTCGTGCTATCTGGGCGTTTGAAAGGTTCTGGTTGGCATTTGATACCCTGAGTCCATGAATGGGCTGAGCGGTTACGAACGGTACAGTGCTCCCGAAGCAAAGGACTTTCGAACGAAACCTAGGCGCAGTAAACTCTTACAGTATCATAACTCAAAGCCCGAAGGTAATTAAGTAGGTAGACTTAGTTATTATTCGGTGGAAAAAAATGAGTGTAGAAGAGACGCTCCTGAGAAATTGGTGGGTATATCCGGGTTTTGAACTGGATATAGTAGCAACGGGTCTCGACCTGCCGGTGAACATAGCCTTCGTCCCATATCCGCGTGATGACCCCACGGCACCATTATTGTACGTGACGGAGCTCTACGGCCAGGTGAAAGTGCTGACCAATGATTTGAGAGTACACACGTATGCTAAGGGATTGCTCAACTTCGACCCCTCTCATGAATTCCCGGGCTCTGGAGAGTCGGGGCTCACGGGCATCTGTGTTGAGCCGGAGACAGGCGATTTGTTCCTCTCGATGATCTATCTGGATGAAGATGCGATAAAGGGCAAGGTGGTGCGAACCTCGAGCACGGACGAGCTTACGATGAATTCCATGAAGGTGGTCGTCGATGATATCCCCTCTACGACCCGGGCACATCAAATTCAGGCGGTGACCATCGGATTCGATGGTAAGCTCTACGTGAACGTCGCAGACGGCGGTGAATGGGAGAAAGCGCAGGACGACAATGACCTGCGAGGCAAGATCCTGCGGATGGATCAGGACGGCACAATCCCCTGGGATAATCCGAACCCGCAGAGTTACGTGTATGCAAAGGGGTTCAGAAACCCATTTGGTGCCGCGTGGCGGAAGAGCGATCAATCGCTGTACATTGCGGGCAACGGCCCCGATGTTGATGACCGGATTGCGAAGGTGAGACCGTTTGAAAATTACGGATGGCCGGGCACCATGCGGAAGAATTCCATATTCTGGTGGCATCACACTCAGGCACCTACCGCGCTTGACTTCATGCAGGACGGGCAGTTTCCGCCTCAGTTCAATGACGATCTCTTTGTGGCGTTATTCGGCGCGGCCTACGCAAAGGGCAAAGGCGAGAAAGGTAAGAAGATCGTGAAACTGAGGATAAACGAGGATGGCACGGGTATCCGATCATATGATGAGTTCGTCGTGTATCAGGGCAGGGAAGCAGCAAGCCCCTGTGGATTAGCGTTTGGACCTGACGGTCTGTACTTCACGGACCTGCACGGCGAGAAGGACGGCCTAAGCAGCGTAGCAGGGGGGACCATCTATCGGGTCAGACCGAATGCCGAGCAGTTTGGCTATTTACGGGAACGAGAGAGAACCTACGGTAAGCGGTGGGCGAGCTTGTTGAAGGAGTAGCGCTTCAGATTCTGGTTTCACGTACGGCATTTTTGGAACCCTGGTAAAGAACCGCGATCACCAGTGTTTGATTTGATGCCGAGCTAGTAGAATTCACTGGTTCTAACAAGTTCCACGAGCGAGAACCACCCTTGGGGATCGGTAAACCACCGCATGACTTTTAGTCCCGCTTCAGAGAACATCTTGAGGGTGCTCTCTTTACTGAACTTACTGCAGATCTCCGTCTGAATCGTCTCCCCCGGCTCGAAGACCACTGATAGGTCTAAATCCGAGATTTCTACTGTTGTTTGGTGAATCGCCTGTAAATGCATCTCGATCTGCTCATTCGCCTCGTTATAAAAAGCGAGATGCCTGAAAACCGAGGGATCAAAATCGGCGTGCAGTTCGCGGTTGATGACCTGCAGCACGTTCTTGTTGAATGCGCTCGTCACGCCCTGGCGGTCATTGTATGCGGCTTCTACAATCTCGCGCGGCTTGACCATATCGAGTCCGATCAAAAACCGATCCCCGGGGCGCAACGAATGCGCGACCAGCCGGAGGAAATCGAGACGCTCGCTCTCTGTTAGGTTCCCGATGGTGCTGCCGAAGAAGATGAGTAGCCTGGTGGAGTCGCAGGGGAGAATCTCGAGATGCCGCGTGAAATCCGCGACGATGCCCAGAACCTTCAGCTTCGCGTATCGCGCCAACAGATCCTCAGACGCCACAACGAGCGCCGACGCGCTGATGTCAACTGGCACATAGCGCAGATGCGCGCCGTGCTGACTTTTCGCCGCATCGATGAGCGTGCTGATCTTCCAGTTCGTACCCGAGCCGAGCTCGACGAGATCGCCACCATCAAACGGGGTCATGATCGCTTTGCTCTGCTCCCGCAAAATGGAGAGTTCTGTGCGTGTGAGATAGTACTCAGGCAGCTTACATATCTGCTCATACAACCGCGAGCCGCGGTCGTCATAGAAATATTTACTGGGTATATACTTCTGCGAGCCCGTTAGACCATTCAAAATGTCCTGTGACAGTTTGTCGTAAAATGAGCCGGTAATGTAATTGCGAAGCTCGAACCGCGGATTCTGATCAGCTACTCGAGTACCCATTTTTTCCCCTCCGTTTTCATTCCGCTATCTGCAAACCGCGAACCGCAAGATCGTCTGCTCTTCCTCGAGGATCTCTTTCAGAAGCTGTAATACGCGCATGATCTCCTCCTCGGTAGTCCTTACGCCCAACGAGATGCGAACCGAGCAGTGCGCTTCCTCATCTGAGAGCCCGATTGCCTGGAGCACGTGCGAGGGCTCTGGCGAGCCAGCATGGCAGGCAGACCCCGAAGAGATGCAGACGCCCTTCTGATCCAGCGCGAGCACGATCGACTCGCCCCGGAAGCCTGGGAGCGTCAAATTGAGCGTATTCGGTAACCGGTCGGTCGGATGGCCGTTCAAGCGCGCGTCGGGTACAATTTCTTGAATGCCCTGCTCAAGCTGATCGCGGAGCATTCGAACTCGCTCCATGTGCGAGAGGTGCTGCCGTGCCAGTTCTGCGGCTTTGCCCAGACCTACGATGTCAATCACATTCTCCGTGCCCGCACGGATATTCCGCTCCTGCTCGCCGCCGTGAATGAGCGGATCGAGTTCGACACCCTTTCGTATGTACAGTGCGCCCACTCCTTTCGGCCCGTAGATCTTATGCCCTGAGAGACTGAGAAAGTCCACGTCCAGCTCGGTCACGTCGATGGGTAGCTTTCCGATCGCCTGCGTCGCATCGGTATGGAAAAGCACGCCGTGCTGTTTCGCTATTCGAGCCAGCTCAGCGATCGGCTGGATTGTTCCGATCTCGTTATTTGCCATCATGACACTCACGAGCAACGTGTCTGGCGTTATCGTCGCCTCCAAATCGCTCGGGTCCACCCGCCCCGAGCGATCAACCGGCAGAAACGTCACGGTGTAGCCGAACTTCTCCAGCCATCTGCAAGGCTCGATCACCGAGGAATGCTCGATCGGGGTGGTGATGATGTGCTTCTTGCCGCTGCCCCAGGTCGCGAAGGTCAAACCCTTTATGATGAAATTATTCGCCTCGCTGCAGCAGCTCGTGAACGTGATTCTTCGAGCCGTGCAGTTGAGCAGGTGCGCGATACTCCGGCGTGCTGATTCAAGTGCTGTCTTCGCCGCAAGCCCCTCCTTGTAGATGCTTGAGGGATTTCCGAACGAACTCTCCATGAACGCAACCATCGCATGCTGCACCTCGGGATCAATATAGGTTGTGGCATTATGATCCAGATAGATCCGCCTGCCTTCCGGCTCCGGCTGCGACGAGATACGTGCCAGCTTGGCGGTGGCGTCAATCTCGCCGGTACCGATCGCTACCGTCTTGCCTTCTTCCGCTTTCACGGGCTCGCACAGCAGACATTTGTACACGGGAAATCCTGATATCGGATCATAATGCTGGAGATCGGTCAGCTCGTTCACGTTACCCTCCCGCCAGGCCTTCGGGCCCATGTGACAGCCCCCACCCATGTTCGCTTCCACCGCTCCCTGTACGATATCATCGGTAACAAGCGCGCGGAGCGAGATCTGCCCGCGGGCTGTCCGGACATAGACGCGATCGCCGTTCTTGATACCGCGTATTTCGGCGTCGTTCGTGTTGATCGTAACCGTCGGCTCCGGACGTTCTTTCAATAGGCCTTTAATGCCGTGATGCTGTGCATGAAAATCGGTTGTCACTCGCGCGCCGGAATTGAATATCAGTGGGAACTTCTTTGCGAGTTCTGGCTGCGAAATGGGACTTTCTTGCGGCTCGGTATAAACGGGCAAGGGATTATAACCGTGCTCTTCAAGGATCGTCGAGGCGATCTCGAACTTACCGGACGGCGTGTCAAAGCCCGGTGTGCCATCGGGCCGCAACAAACCTTTCTCCCATTTCCTGTATTGCATCATTACGGTTGACGATCGAACGGTGCCGCCCGCTTTACGCACGTCTTCCAACGTGAATCCCGAGCCTGTGAGCACGTGCTTCAACAGTTCTTCCTCTGTTTGTGGATACAGATGACCGTAACCCAGGCGTCGGGCAAGTTCAGCCTGAATAAAGAAATCGTTCCGCGCTTCCCCGAGCGGCTCGATAACACGCTCCCGAATACGGAAGATCGGCCCGTAGGTCATATATGAGACGTTCTCGTAGAACGTGGTCGCCGGAAGCACAATGTCCGCGTAGGCTGCATCCGCAGTGAGCACACGGTCGACGCAGACGAGGAACTCGAGATTCTTCAGCGTCTCATGCCAGATCGGTGTCTGGGGCCATGAAATTAAGAGCGAGCCTGCGAGCAGGATAAGAGCACGGATCTTATAGGGCTCTCCGCGCAGCACTGAATCAGGGAGCGCGATCGGATGCGCCTCCTTACGATAGAGCGTATAAACAGGAAAGCGATCTTTGCCAATCGCGTTCTTCAGAGCGGGGTTTGGTATATACCCGGAACGATTGATCGGGAAGTGGTTCTCCGTCATGGTAAAGCAGCGGCCGCCCGGGACGTCCAGCTGCCCTGCAAGTGCCCAGAGCACCATCGTTGCCCTGATCGCCTGTACGCCACTGTCACTGTATTCCAAACCGCTGTACATCGCCGGTGCTGCACCTCGTGCATTCGCAATCCGTCGTGCCAGCGAGACCACGGTTCCGGCAGGAACGCCCGTTATCCGCGCGACCACTTCCGGTCTGTAATGCTGCACGTACTGGTTGAACTTGTCAAAGCCGAGCGTCCAGTTACGCACGAAATCATCATCATAGAGTTCCTCTTCGATCAGCACGTTACACATGCCCAGCGCGAGCGCACCATCCGTCCCTGGTCGTATGGGAATCCAATCGGCGTCCGTGAGCTCGACTGTCTTCGTTCGGCGTGGATCGATCACGATGACCTCAGCACCACGTTGACGCGCCTCTATAATTGTGCGGAGCGAGAGCGGCGGGAAATCAGTCGCCGGATTCGTGCCCCAGACCACAATGAGATCGCTGTGCTCGAAGTCCGAGAACATGGTGATATACATCCCACCCATCGTCACGTGCGGCGCGATCATCGCGAACGAGACGTAGCAGAGCGCGCCCACGCCCATCGTGTTGGGCGAGCCGTAAGGGAACAGCACGCTGGAGGCCGACGAGACTGCAACCTCCTTCGGCTGATATACATCACACATCGAGAGCTCGAAGCTACCGGAGCCCGTATAGATCGCCGCCGCTTCCGGGCCGTGCTGTGACTTGATCTCTGTCAGCCTCCGGACGATGATATCGTACGCGTCATCCCATGAGATACGCTTAAACTTGTAGGTGCCCTTTTCACCCACTCGCTGTAAGGGGGACAGCACACGGTCATTGGAGTACACAATCTCGGACGAATGCTCGCCCAGTTTGCAGATGATACCCAACTCTGAACTCTCATCGGGCTCTACCGTTTCGATTCTGCCATTCGCATCATACGTGATCACAACGCCACAGCCGGCGGAGCAAATACCGCATAATGCGCGACGCGTCCTCTGCTTCGATTTGGCTGAATCCATACGCCCCTCACTGGGGGTGAACCCCTGTTGGTATACAACAAGTTAGCAACGCTATTTAAAGTCACCTCCGTTTCGATGTCGTTAGGTGAGCGGTACCCCAGAGACGAATGCAGCCGCTTTTTGTTGATACGTCGTCTATGCGTCGTCTATGAAACGGGGGGATTTTCTGTGGCGTCTGAGAAGGTCTCGTATTCATTGAGATTAACTTCCCCCTACTTTAGCGTTCGGATAAAACTCTCAACTATTGAACACTATAGTCTGAGAGATGGATCAGTCCCTGCATGGTTTTATTCCAACGATCTTCTATAGCCATGGTCAAGGCACTCAGCGCCAGCTCTGTGTACAAGCTTCTATCCAGATTCATTCCAATACATCTGCTGCTAAAGATATCAATGACGACTGTCATATATATACGAATGCTCTTGGCAGCCGTATTTAGGTAATATCCGACGCCCAGACCTGATTCAGTTGGGTTATTTTTTCAGATCTTTTATCAGGGTTAGGATATGTACTGCGGTTATGATTGGAATCGGTGGTTTTTGGCTTGAACTTCTTCCGAACGCACCAGGGATTGTCTTCCCGTATGAGCCTCAGCACACGTTTGGGGTTCCGTATAGACACAGTTCCTGAGTTATACCGTTATCCGTCTGTATCCGTATGCCGGAAACTCCATGGCGACCTTCTGGGGCTCATTTCTCACCGCTATATCCTCGCACTTTACAGGTTCGTTCTTCGACTGCCTCTGCCATTTATAGAACCTGCATCTACTGACTTACAGTAAGTGGGTGGCCCGATCGACGGAAATTTGACTTCCAGACTCACGACACTCTTTGATGACCATATACTTCACTCCTGCAGCCCCTTTTTCGCTCTTCCGGGATCCTTCCTCCAAGGTCGCCACGGCTTTTTTTTAAAAAAATTCGTTCTCCGCGTATAATCATCCGACCAGCCGTTCAAGTGCTGCCATACTTGCCTGATCTTTGTATACCCGTCCGTTACCGCTGAATGCTTTCGCGGGGTTCCTGAAATACTCGTTTTTCCACTTCACTATGTGGGATGGAGGAATCCCATTCTCCCGTGACACCCGCGCGAGTGATTTCCCCGTCTCGATGTCTCTCCCGAACTATCGCGATCTTAAACT
Organism: Candidatus Methanospirareceae archaeon; assembly: GCA_049975405.1. Taxonomy (GTDB): domain Archaea; phylum Halobacteriota; class Syntropharchaeia; order Alkanophagales; family Methanospirareceae; genus JACGMN01. The sequence goes on along the minus strand of JBNGDK010000050.1, from coordinate 21 downwards.
CCCGTGTGTAGTGTCGCCTTG
>JBNGDK010000049.1:12292-13706 GCA_049975405.1 Candidatus Methanospirareceae archaeon | reverse complement strand
TCGAGCAGGGCTTCGAGCGGGTATATACCGTCGTCGGCGGGCTCAACGCGTGGAATGAGAGCGGCTATCCTCAGGTCTCGACCGCGGAGGAAACCCCGGCGACACCGGGTTTCGAGCTGATGCTGGCACTGGCGGTGGTGCTGACCGTGGCCGCTCGGGTGAAGGCGAGATGGCGCGCTTGAGGCAGCACAGAGCCTCTACGTACTCACCGATACTGAGTGAGCCATCACAGTGCCCCGGGATCAGATGATACCGAGGAGCATCGCGCCACCGACGCCGAGCATCACGACACCCACGATGAGCTTCATGTACCGCCGCGCACCCTTTCGCCATGCTTCCGCCTCTTCCGGCGCAGTGCCCTTGTAGATGACCAGGAGAATGATCACCAGTGGCAGGACATAGAGGAGATTGTAGAGGAGCAGATACAACCCGGTTTGGGCTGGACTGCCCGCAAACAGGTCCAGCATGAGCAGGTAGAGCGGCCCGGTGCAGGGCAGGCCGGCGAGGGTGGCCACGATGCCCAGGAGCACGGCGCCCGGGATAGATGCAAGCCGTGCAAGCGTGCCCAGATACGGCTTGAGCGCGGTGGGAATAGCGAGCGTTGATTACCCGCGCCAGAAATCGAGGATATTGATGATCCCCGCGGGGATGACGACAGCGATCACAATCGCGCGCATGATCGGTGCGACGCTCCCGCGGAGATACAACTTCATGAGACCCGAGCCGAGAAGCAGATGCGTGCCGAAGACCGCGATGATGAATGCCAGCCCCACGATGAGCACACGCCGTTTCGTCCTCACCGCGAGCAGGGACGCGAGCAGGACGATCAGGACCGAGATGCTACAGGGGTTGATGCCCTCGACCAGAGCCGTGCCGATGAGCAGAGGCAGCGCGGGCAGCTGCGAGTCTTCGGTATCCTCAACGAATGAGTGGGGATAAGGGCACCCGTTCTGGCGGCAGCGCAGGATCTCTGCTTCCAGCTGCTCCACAGTGAGCCCGTGGCCGATGAGTGCGGTAGTGCCGATGAAGGCCGCGGGTATGTCCACCGCCGGTGGATTGTAAACGCGGATAAAGGCATTCAGGAGCTCCGCGTTCGTCTCGTTATACGAGATCTCGAGCTTATGCACGCGGATATCCGGGTATTTCGCCTCGAGCGACTCGAGCTCCGGCGTGAACGCCAGGCAGTGCGCGCAGTCCGCGCCGTAAAAGTAGTAGAGCGAGACCGTGTTCTGAGCGGCACCGAACGAGCTGAAGAGTGTAGTAGCAGTAATAATGAGCACCGCTACGAGGCAAAGCACAGAGATCCATGAGTGCGTCGCGCAACGCTCACCGCCTCGGCTCGTGTGAGCCTTCTTGTCAGCTCGTCGCTTCGCGGTGGGCGCCGGACTCCGACGATGCGCATCGGCCTCTCTGA
>JBNGDK010000049.1:0-12192 GCA_049975405.1 Candidatus Methanospirareceae archaeon | reverse complement strand
GACGATGCGCATCGGCCTCTCTGATCGACACGCGAGGGATTGTCCATCTACTAACCACAAGCGATCACCATAATTCCCTCTGCGCGGGCGCAAGCCTGCAACTCAACCAAAGAACCCCCGTGTGCGTTTACACAACCAGACGAGGAAGAGCATGATCGGCACTTCCGTGAGCACACCGACGACGGTCGCGAGCGCGGCACCGGAATTCAACCCGAACAAGGTGGTGGCAACGGCGATCGCAACCTCGAAGTGGTTGCTGCCCGCGATGATCGCGGTGGGCGCGGCGTCCTCATACCCCAATTTGAGGGGCTTCGCGATGAGATATGTGATTGCAAACACGACGAGAATATTCACAAAGATGCCGACCGTGATCATACCGATGATCGCCGGGAGTTCAACGAGCGTCTCACCCTGGTAGGTGAAGAGCACGATGAGCGTGATCAGGAGCGCGATGATCGAGGTCTTCCCCAGACACGGACAAAACCGGCTCTCAAACCAGTCCATTCCTTTCCGCTTGATCGCCTGGTCCCGGGTAATCCAGCCCGCGATCAGCGGGGTGCAGATGTAAATGAGTACCGCAAGCGCGATGGTCGCCCACGGCACCTGGATCCCGGAGACGCCGATAAGAACGGTTGCGAGCGGTGCGTAGAGGACGACCATCGTGAGCGAGTTGATCGCGGTCATCACGAGCGTGTGCGCCATGTTCCCCTTCGCGAGGTAGCTCCAGACGAGAACCATCGCGGTACAGGGCGCGACACCGAGCAGGATCAGACCCGCGACATACTGCTGAATGAGCGGTATCTCACCGAGCGGGGTGAGTGTGGAGCCCTGCGGTAGGTACGGTGCAAATACCACCGTGAGAAAGAGCCAGGCGAAGAAGGCCATGGTGAACGGCTTGATCGCCCAGTTCATGAACAGGGTAGTGGCAATCGATTTTGGCGTATAGATCGCCTTCTTTACCTCGCCAAAGCTGATCTGGACCATGATGGGGTAGATCATGGCAAAGAGGCAGATCGCAATGGGTATAGAGATATGCGCCACCTCCAGAAGTGCGAGATACTCCGCGAGCTGCGGATATACTCTGCCGAGCAGTGTGCCTGCAAGGATGCAGAGGATCACCCAGACGTAGAGGTATTTCTCCCAGATGCCCAGTTTTCGCTCCTGCTGTTCCATAGCTCACGCTTCGCTCAGCTCTTTCTCACACTCGAAGCAATAGTCCTTCGGTATATTGCATGAAAACGATTTCCCGCATCGTTTGCACGTTATTGTGTACAGAGCAAAGTTCTTCTTCTTTACCACCCGCGCCTGCCCCATAGCGTAGTGGAGGCATGCACACGGCCCTTCCGTCTGCGTCGTAGCAGTCGTCTCTGCCACTGCTGATTCGTCCGACCGTGCGGAAAGCCAACCTGCTATTTCCTCCTTTGTGGGAACCCTGCCCGTAGATTTGAGTTTCCCGTTGACAACGACACCGGGTGTTACCATTACGCCGCGGTTTACCACTTCGGCAACATCAGAGACCTCGATGACCTCAGCATCCAGTTGTAATTCCTGAATGACTCGCGTTATCTCCTTTTTGGTCGCTCTGCATTTCGCACAGCCCGCACCCAGTACTTCGATCTTCATTCCCGCGCTCCTTTCACTACGTCGCGGTTTCTCTTCCTCTGCCTCTCGCGTCACTAAAAGCCAGCCCCGCCCGTACCTTCTCGATGGCGGCCTTCACCTCGTCTGTGGTCGGAACGGCACCCAGCTTCATCACCTTCCCCTCAATGACAAGCGCGGGTGGGAGTATGATGCCAAGCTCCATTGCCTCCCGGGACATCACATCCTTCTTCACCACGTCCGCATCCACGCCGAGCTCCTCGACCGCCTTCTTTGCATTCTTCAGACTGGCCTTGCACCTCGCACAGGAGGGCTCAGGCCCGAATATCTCGATTCTCATCTTACTACCTCCTTTTTAGCACTATGTATGCTCTTATACCCCTAATACGGTCGCTCTGTAGATCTGGCTCGCCGTCATCGCGGCGAGCAGGGCAAGCAGCGCGTGAATCACGCCCTCGATCGCTTTCTTTGTCGCTCTGCACGTTGCACAGCCCGCACCCGGTACTTCGATCTTCATCCTACCAAGCCTCCGTAGAGCATACCGATGAACGTAGAAATGAACACTACCAGCGCGATATAAACGGACGCCCGCTTCCCGCCGATCGTCCGCCAGATCACGACCATGCACGGAAAGCTGAGCGAAGGCCCCGCGAGCAATAGTGAGAGCGCGGGACCCGCGGCCATCTGGCCCGTAATGAACCCGAAGAGATTACCGACGATCGGCACCTCTAATAATGTCGGCATGTAAAGTATTGCACCGATTACAGATGACAGGAAGCAGGCGAAAAAGGTGTTGGTACCGAAATACGGTTTCATGAGCTCCCCTACGGCTATTTGCGGATCATGCGAAGGTGCATAAAGCGCTGCAATACCGCCGATGAGCCCTATCACGAACACACCGACCAAAAGGATGGGGAATATCCGCCTGGTAAGCCACCAGGTCTCACTGCCCCATGCTCGCACCTCATCTTTCGAATAATAGCGAATCACGACGAGAGCCAGCACCAGAATCATAAGAGCGAGTGCGATAAGCTTCGTGAGCCATGAGATCACCCCGGAAGCGCCAACGAGCAGGATCGCCACGAGCAGCGTGAAAAACAGCACCGTGATGTAGCCGGGGCGCTGCCCCTCCGCAGTATCATCCACCATCGCCATGGCCGGAGCTGCGCGTTTCTCCTTTGCCTCCGTCTGCTCATCACGTTCAAAGAGCGCAGCCATACTCAAGCCAATCACCACGGCCATCACGACGGCACTGATGGCCCGGGCGATCCCGATCGAGAGCCCGAGCACACGTGCGGTCAGCACAATGGCCAGGAGGTTGATCGCCGGCCCCGAGAATAAGAAGGCAGTAGCGGGCCCGATGCCCGCACCACGTTTGTAAATGCCCGCGAACATCGGGAGCACCGTGCAACTGCAGACCGCCAGGATCGTACCTGAGCAGGACGCCACGCTGTACGAAATCCATTTCTTCGCGTCCGCGCCAAAGTATTTGAGCACCACCTCTTTTGATAGGAGCGCGGCAATAGCGCCGGCAATGAAGAACGCGGGCACTAAACAGGTCATGACATGGAGTGAGAGGTACTCCAGCAGCGTATCCACTCCCGCTTCCACAATTTCAAGGATCATCGCAGTATTTCAAATATATTTGAAATACTCGGTATAAAAAGGTTCGAGGTCCTGGCTCCTAAGCGTCCGTCCACGACAATCTCGGCACGCTCTTGCGCAGGTGATCCTCTGACGTTCAGGGCGCTAACCGCCACTCACCCACGAAAGGATGATAAGCTCATCACCCGCCCGGATCCCGGTTTGCATACCCTGCAGGTTCTTGATGTTCATCCCGTTGAGGTAGAGGTTGAAGGAGCGTTTGATCGTTAACTCGCCGCCGTCTTTACCGTCCGTAGCCAAAAGGGTCTCTCTGAACTTCTCACTGTAGCGGTCTGCTAATCTCTTCATTACCGCTTCTATCGTTGTGGGCCCGTCGCAATCGAGTTCTGTCCATCTCGTCTTTGTTACCTCGTGCAACGAGAGCGGGAACTTTACCTTTATCCATCCCGACCCTTTCTCTTCCCCTGGCCCTGATTGCCGTCCCGAGGTCTCGGAGATACCAACCAGGCTATGCCGCAGCGTGAAGTCCCACGCTTCCTTCTGCCAATCCTCCTTGCTCTCGCACGATCGTGTTTGGCTGAGCCATGATAACCGATCTTGCATCTGATCCTTCATACCTCGCCGCTTTGTTGTGAGATCAGGATACACGGTGATCCAGGTCTTTTGCGGCGGTGGTGTGGGATACTCGCGATAGCAGCTCCGGCTTATAATCGTGTTCGGCAGGTGCTGCGCTGCGAGCTCGTAAGCACGCTCTATCTCATCCAGCGTTGGACGCCTCGTTACCTTCTCAAACGCGAAAGTCGGCACGAACGGATTGATCCGGTATTGTATATCCCGGTTTATCCTTGCGAGGAACTGTGCTATTTGTTCTATCTCGCTCGCCTCAACGAGCCCGGGCATGTAAATCGTCTGCACAAGCAGCTTTATTCCGGATGCGTTCAACTGCTCAACAGCCTTCAACACCGGCTGGTTTGATTTGCCTGTATAATCGCGATGAATATCGTCCGAAAACGCCTTTACATCGACATGCGCCTCGGTCAAGCCTGCTGCTTCCAGCTCCCGGACGTACTGCTCTTCTGTGCCGAGCGCGTAGCCGTTGGTCATCAGCACGATCTCCGAGAACGCTCGTTCGTGCAAGCCGGTCACGAGCCCGAGGAGGTAGTCCTTATCGAGCGTGGGCTCGCCACCGGTGATCAGCGCTTTGGCAGGGATTTTGTGGTAATAATTCAGGCAGGCCTTCTCCATGAGCTCGAGGGTCTCACTCGCGGTCAGCGGTGTGCCTCCACTGTCGCGTGCGGGTCGGAAACAGCCCTTACAGCGGAAATTACAGCCGGTCAGCATGAACCAGACCCGGGGCTCGATCTCGGAGAGCGTAAGATACAGGAGGTTGCGTCGCGTCATGGTCGTTCGGAGAGCACAGTCGCTCGCGTGCTTACAACAATTGGTATATATATGCTATTAAGGCCCTGAACCCTTTTATTTTTTTGACGGAAGGCAGAGCTGGTGGAGAACTCCAATGAAGGTCCCCTGTGAGGTTATTGTCTGGGAGGTGCTACCCTGCATACGGGCGGCGCTGGCCAAGGAATTAATCGCCCGGGGATGGTCACAGAGCGATATTGGCCGAACACTGGGCATTACGCAGGCTGCGGTCTCGCAGTACACCTCACGGAAACGAGGCTCGGGGCTCAAGTTCCCGCCCGAAGCGAAGGATGAGATCAGGCATCTTGCGGACGATCTCGTTCAGGGGACGGTTGACGATCTGGTGCTGCGCATCTGCAAGATCTGCCTGAAGGTCAGGAAGGACGAAGCGATCTGCAATTTGGAGCTGTACAACCTCAAGGAGTAGTTGAGGGCTAGTGGAGCAGATTCCTGACGAGATACTTTGCGAGGGCGATGATGGTCATGATAGGCGGTGCACCGGGTGCTGTGGGGAGCACCGAGGCGTCAGCGACGTAGAGCCCTTCGATCTCTGTGGCGAGTTCGGTATTAACCACCGCACCTATGCGAGCAGTTCCGCCGGGGTGTGCGCCTCTGAGCGGCGTTGCGATACAGGTTGACGCATCTGCACCAGCCCGTTCTAACATCGTGCGTGCGAGCGACGCACCTTCATCGAGCAGCGCAGCATCGTGGGTCGTTACACGCTTCGTTATCTCATCTGCCACTGCTCCTACCGCGTCATCCGGTATCTTGACCATCATCCCGATGATATCCTCTGGTGTAACCGTGATGCCGTTTGCCCTCAGCATTCGCACGAGCTGGTTCGAGATATGTGGGTAGAGCACGAACTCGGGACACTCGATCATTGCGTTCATCGGTACTTCGCTGTTCTGCCCTATTCCTTTCAGCACACCGCCAATCGTCGTGAACGTGTCAACGAAGAGGTGTGACGAGATGGGCAGGCCTATCCGTTGCAGTAACCGCGGCGATTCCAGCGCGCCCGCAGCCAGCACGACGATATCTGCTTTGTACAGCCTGTCCCGGGTTTGTACACCGGCAATCGCGCCGTCTCTCACTATCAGATCGTCAACCCGCATGTCGGTAATAATCTTCGCACCGTTCTGTCTCGCCTGCTCCAGGAACTCGAGCGCGGTCCATTTCGCGTTGTGCGGGCAGCCGAAGGCGCAGTTGCCGCAGGGCGTGCACCTCGCGGGATCGATGCATTTCGGCATCCTCGTGACCCGGAAACCGAGCTCAGTGGCAGCTGCCATGAGCCGTTTGGTGCCCGCGCCGAGATGCGAATCAGGGAGCGGTCTTATCCTGAGCTCACGCTCGGTCTCCTCGAACTCCGCGCGAAGGTCGAGCCCCAGGGCACGCAGCTCTGGTTCTAGCGCGCGCACGCAGTTTCCCACGGAGACCAGGGTTGACCCGCCCAGGCAGCAGGTTCTGAGGATCTCGACCTCTGACCGTACAGTGGCATAACAGTGCACGGCGTCTCTCTCACGTACCACCGGGCCGCGTTCAAGTAGGACAACCTCAACATCACGAGCGGCGAACTCTTTCGCGACGGTCGCGCCTCCCGCGCCTGAGCCCACAACGAGTATGCGCATCGTTTACCTGATGAAAGATGCTGCGGCAAAATGAACTTGCGGCGTGAGGAGTAGACGCTTGAATTTGTGAGTCATGACTTCAGGAGAAAACGCCCGTGGATGCGAAAGCCATATAGCCCCTGAGTACCTAGGATAGTGTAAGATAAACGATTCCATTGGGCAGGCTTTTACTGGACCAAGGAAGCGGATGGTAAGTGCATCAGAGCACTTGGAAAGCCGTTTGCTAACATGTGAGCGGGGATGGATTAATACAGGGTGGTAAAATGGCTTTACAAGCAAAAAGGATCTATGAGCAGCCTTCAGAAGATGATGGATTTAGGATACTGGTTGATAGATTATGGCCTCGTGGGATAAGCAAAGATAAGGCCAACGTGGACTTATGGCTTAAGGATATAGCGCCAAGCACCGAGCTCAGGAAATGGTTCGCCCATAAAGAAGAACGATGGGACGAATTTAAACAGCGATATTTTGTTGAATTGAAGGAGAAAACTGAGCTGATACAGACAATACGTGCAAAATCAGAACAAGGAAGTGTAACGCTGCTTTACAGCGCTAAAAATGATACATTCAATAATGCAATAGCTCTTGAGGAATATATAGAATCGTTGGTATAAATAGCGAATAGAAATAAACTAAACGATAACGGTATATAGTGCGACTTATACCAGCGCGTAGGTACAGGAGTATACCATGCTAACGGTCATACAGGATCTCCATCCGGTGCTCCAGGCGCTTCTCGCGACCATGTTCACCTGGTTTTTGACGGCACTGGGTGCCGCGACGGTCTTCATGACCAAAACGGTGGACAGAAAGGTACTGGACGGTATGCTGGGGTTCGCGGGTGGGGTGATGATCGCAGCCAGTTTCTGGTCGCTCCTCGCGCCCTCAATCGAGATGTCGAGCGGGCAGAATGTGCCCGCATGGCTCCCGGCGGCAGTGGGCTTTCTCGCCGGTGGCGCTTGTTTACGTATGATCGACAAGGTGCTTCCGCACCTTCATGTCGGCTATCCGATCAGTGAAGCGGAAGGGATCAAGACCTCGTGGCAGCGAAGCACGCTGCTCGTTCTTGCCATTACCCTGCATAACGTGCCTGAAGGCTTAGCGGTCGGCGTGGCCTTTGGCGCCATCGTCGCGGGCTATCCTTCCGCCACCTTCGCTGCGGCCGTCACCCTGGCGGTGGGTATCGGAATCCAGAATTTTCCCGAAGGGCTTGCGGTGAGCATGCCGCTGCGGCGTGAAGGCGTGTCGCGGCTGAAGAGCTTCTGGTACGGGCAGTTATCAGGCGTTGTGGAGCCAATCGCAGGTGTTACCGGCGCGGCAGTGGTCATTCTCGCACGCCCGCTCCTCCCCTATGCGCTCGCCTTCGCGGCTGGCGCAATGATCTTCGTGGTGGTCGAAGAGGTCGTCCCGGAGTCGCAGCGCGGCGGGAATGCTGATCTGGCCACGCTGGGCGCGATGCTCGGGTTCGCGGTCATGATGGTGCTTGATGTCGCGTTTGGGTAACGGATACGCACCGGTAACTTCGCTGTTGCAAATCATGAATGTCCGCTCGTCAAGTGAAAACCTCTTATTCGTCGCACGCCTTAGTATAGCAGGAGGTGATAGTATGGCAAAAGTAACGCGTGAGATGGTTGAGAACTCGGGAATAAATGTCGACGAATTGCTGGAGCTTCTCGTCAAGAATGCTGCGGCAGAACTGACCACGTTCTACTACTACACTATCCTTCGGGCGAATCTCATCGGCCTGGAGGGCGAAGGGGTCAAGGAGATTGCGGAGACTGCCCGCATAGAAGACCGGAACCACTTCGAAGCGCTCGTGCCCCGTATTTACGAGCTTGGTGGCGAGCTGCCCAGGGATATGAAGAAATTCCACGATATATCTGCCTGTCCACCTGCATCCTTACCGAAAGACAGTACCAATGTCACTGAGATCCTGAAGGTGCTCGTAGAAGCGGAGCGGTGCGCAGTCCGTGGCTATACGCGTATCTGCAATCTTACGGCAGGCAAGGACCACCGCACCTACGATCTGGCTCAGGCGATCTTGAACGAAGAGATCGAGCACGAGTCCTGGTTCTCCGAGTTCCTCGGTGAGGGGCCGTCCGGGCATTTCCTGCGTAGAGGTGAAACCTCGCCATTCGTCTCGAAGTTCCTGAGATAGGTTGAATCGTGCGTAAATCGGAGTCCCGACATCTTTGCGGGCTCTTTTTTTATCTTTTCTTTCCTGAGCTTTCTTTATATCCCCATAGTTAGTGATTGACTGGACGGTGGGATTCCCGGAGGTGTTCTCATCTCCCCACAGGTTGACCGCTCAAAAGGGTAAATTGATAGATGCACTTTTCCATACCTTTATAAACTCAGTTCGATAATGCACTACTCAACAGGGGCGAGAGAACAATGGATACGTTATTTGTACTGTTGCTTGTGCTTGCCGTAATTGTAGTGCTCAGTCTCGTTAGTTACTTCTTCCTGACGTATAACCGGTTCCAGAGCTTGAAGAACGCGGGAGAAGCGACGCTCGGACAGGTAAAAGTCGCCCTGAAGAAGCGGCTGGATATGATCGAGCAGCTCGTTGAATCCGTGAAGAGCTATGCACGGTTTGAACGGGATACGTACGAGAAGATCACCCAGCTGCGAGCAAGCATTGGTAAAGCAGGCGCAGGTGAACTCGGGCGAATCGAAGCGGAAAGCCGTGGCTTGCTCGGTAGTCTTATTGCAGTGGCGGAAAATTATCCCGCCTTAAGGACTTCTGAGACCGTCGTGGTGACGATGAACGCGATCAGGGAACTGGAAGATGAGCTAGCGCGACATCGCTACACTTATAACAACATCGTTCAGGAATTCAATACCAAGCTTGATGTCGTGCCGTCAAACTTCGTGGGGGCTTCGATCGGACTGAAGAAGATGGACTATCTCGAGTTTACCGAGGAGGAACTGAGAAGGCCCACGGTGAGCTGGAGTTGAATGAGAAGAGACAGATCGCCATCCTGCTCGTAGTAGTTTCCCTGATTGGCTTTGCTGGTGTGCTGGTAGCGATTGCTCTTACCGGCTACGGAGACGTTTATGTCCGCCATTACCGGGCTGATGTGCAGGTAAACGGGACCCTTGCGGAATCGTTCAATTACCACATAGCGGATTCCGGCACGTACCGGATGCTCTACCGGGTCTGGGAAGCGCCACTTTCGTGGGAGAACCCCGGTGAACCGTATATAGAGCCGATCAGCATCTCAGCACCGCCAGGAACAATCGCGTATACGAAGGACTGGCAGGGTGCAGTAACGCTACTTTCAACGACGCAAACCGCATATACGGGTGATATTCGCTCCCTGGCAGTGCGGAACGAGGCGGGCTGCTATAAACCTGGCCGATTCGATGCCGGGGAGTACCAGATTGCTTATCTGTTCAAGGTGCATCCGCCGCTGGAATGCGATGCTGAGTATTGCCACGTGAACGTAAAACTCGCCACTGAACATCTGCCGTACCAGCAGGTTACACTCGTCGTTCACGATCCGAATACTGCAGTTGTGCGACTTTTCTCGCACCCGCCACTGGAGATCACCAGGGAAGGAGATAGGTGGATTGCAACGGGTGAGAGTCCGAAGGATACGCTTCTGGAGCTCGAGCTGCTGCTCAAGCCCGAAATTGTAGCTGAGATAGAGGGGTTTCCACGTGACGTAACGGATGTCGAGGATAAAACGGTCACTGCAAATTTACGATATTCTGTGGCCTACCGCTTTTTCTCTGCGGTGAGTTCTATCCTCTTAGCACTGATTTTCCTCTTCCCGGTACTGCTTGGGCTCGTGTATTACAAACACGGCAGAGAGAGACAGTTCACGGTGCCGAAGGTCCTGAGCTACGTGCCGAAAAGCAGGAAGCCCTGGCTGGTGAACCTCGTTTTCAAAGGGGACGCCTTTGATTTCGATGAGCAGGGCTTTTATGCCACCCTGCTCGATTTGCAGCGGCGTGGGATACTCACGATAGAGACGGAGGGCAAACGGGGCAGGATACTAAAGTCTGGTGGAAGCGTGCGGATTATCTTACTGAACGAGCATACCGCGGGGATTGATGAGTACGAGCAGCGCGTACTCTCGTTTTTACGCGACTACGCGGAAAATGACGTCTTTGACACCAGAGCTTTTACGGCACGAATGGAGGAGTTACGGGATGCTGCGCGCATGGGTGATACTGCACGGCTCAGGCTCAGCAGTATTCATGACAGATTGACGGGCTTCATGAAGGATGCGGATAAAAGCGTAACGGAAGAGTTTGTCACGGGCGGCCGGATGCAGGTGGCCAAGCTCATTATCCCCTTTCCGCTCACGCTGCTCGCCATGATCCTGTTATTCCTCGTGTTCAGGGATACGTATCCCCAGTTACTAACCGCTTTCGTTGCTTCACTCATTCTTACGCTTCAAGCTATTCCTCCGGTAGTAGCCCCAGCGGCGCTCTTTGGCAGGTGGAAGCGCGATTATTATAAAGAGAAGCTCGAGTGGGATGCATTCAAAACGTTTCTCGCGGATGTCGCAGCGATCAGTAAGTATGCACCTGAGGATGTAACCCTGTGGAAGGAGTGGCTCGTTTACGGCACTGCGCTCGGTGTGGGCGATAAGGTAGTGAAAGCGATGGAGCAGTTGCAGGTGAGCGTTCCTGATGGTACTGCAGATGCAGCGATTTACCTGCCACTCTCCTTCGGGCACGTTTTCAGGATGACGACCCCGGTAGCAACAGGAGCAGGTGCCGGGGGAGGCGGCGGAGGGTTTGGCGGTGGCGGTGGCTTTGGTGGTGGCGGTGGCGGTGCGAGATAACCCTATTGATTAGCACGGTACTCAGTCAAAGGACATGTTTAAGAAGCTGTGCCTGGCAGTTTCGAGAATGCTTGAGGGCCAGGGCTGGGTCATGCACTGGGACTTACAGTAGCCGTTGCGCACCCGCGGGAGGGTTGGAGTGATTCGTGCCGCACCCTTTAAGTTGACAAACAACAACTATGTAAACATGCACCCCATCATTTCGATCAGGCCGACGGACGAGCTGGTGAAGAAGCTCGAGAAGTTGGGCAGGCTTGAGCAAAAGGAGCGCTCCGCGTTGCTGAGACGCATTTTAATGACTGGTCTTGAGGAGGAGTTAAAGAAGCATGCGCTCGCTTTATACCGTGAGCGAAAGGTATCATTGGCGAAAGCAGCTGAGCTCGCGGATATTTCAGTGAGGGAGATGATGGACCTGATCAAGGAAAAAGGACTCTCGCTCCATATCACGACTGATGAGCTTAGAGAAGATTTCGAGGCGGCACTGCGGTGAAGAACCCAAAGATCTGGGTCTTTGATTCCTCGCCCTTAATTTATTTGAATAAGGTCGGGTTAGAATGGGTGCTGGAGGAGTTGGAGGGTGATAAAATCGTACCACCCGAAGTCTATGAGCAGGTAGTAACCAGGGGTAAGGCTAGGGGAGACGTGGATGCGTTACTTACCGAGCGGTTGGTGGAGCAGGGGGTACTCACGGTTGTGCCGGTAGAGAGTGATTTCAAGGCGCGCGTGAGTAGTCTTCGAACCGAGCTGCATGAAGGCGAATTGGACGTGCTTGCGCTTGCTGAAGAGCAGAGTGGGACAGCCGTATTGGACGAGAGTATCGCCCGTGAGGTAGCGACCGTTTTCAGGATCGAAGTTCATGGCACGTTATTTGTGCTGTTCTTAATGGTAAGAGGTGGAAAGTTGAAGAAGGAGGAAGCGCAGGATAAGGTGAACCTGATGATCCAAAAAGGATTCCGGCTCGGGCATGAGGAGTATCTGGCCTTTTTGCAGTTACTCCAGAAGCTATAAAGAAAGCGAGCGTAGAGGGCCCGATAGAGTGTCCACGATGCTAGCGATCTGTTTCGTTGAACAGTGCCACGAACGATTCTGATTTTAAGCGCGTGGAATGGCTAACGGTCTGGAAGCCGTAACTGAGCGTA
>JBNGDK010000048.1:0-14232 GCA_049975405.1 Candidatus Methanospirareceae archaeon | reverse complement strand
GAGGTGACTTTAAATAGCGTTGCTTAACTTGTTGTATACTAACAGGGGTTCACTCCACATACACCGTTAAGTTACTCTTCGATAGAGATAATAAAAAAATCATTGGGGCACAGATCATTGCGGATGACGAGCGTTCTGTCAGGTATATTGACGCCATTTCAGTTGCTATAAGGAATGGATGGACCGCCCTGGATTTAACCACATTACGATGCGCAGGTCAACCGGAACTATCCCCTGAGCCCAGTGCAGAGCCGATCGCACTAGCCGCGGAAGACGCATTCAAAGCGCTCTATCCACTCCCCGGTTGAACGAGGGAACGTATCTCAAGCTGAAGATCCGTCAAGCGGTGAGACGGTGGTTACCTGACATGAGAGCAGTGGTTACACATTAACCTTTCTGAACAATGCCGCGCCAGCAACCAGCATGAACACGGTAAACCCTGCCAGCACCAGGAAGCCTATGAACGGATGCACCTGTGAGGTACCCGTTAATCCGTACCGGATCCCCTCCACACCGTAGGTCAGTGGGTCGAACAGCGTCAGCGACCGCAACCACGAGGGCAGGCTATCGATCGGGAAGAGCGCTCCAGAGAGCCCAAATATGGGGAAGATCACGAAATTCATGATGAGCTGGAAGCCGTGCATATCCTCCATCTTTGATGCGATCGCGATGCCGAGCGCGGTGAATGAGAGTCCGATGAGCACCATAAACGCCGCGGCAATCAAAAGCCCCAACATACCGGTTACATTCAGGCCCATGATCAGTGACAGAACGAGTATGATCGATCCCTGGATACACGCGGTTGTCGCACCGCCCAGGGTCTGACCCAGCATGATCTCCAATCGTAAGACCGGTGCCACCAACGTCTCTTTCAGGAAGCCGAACTGCTTGTCCCAGATGATCTGGATACCGGAAAAGACCGAGGTGAAGAGCACGCTCATGGCCACGATACCGGGCACGATGAAGCCTGTGTAGTCCTGTTCCGCGCTACCCGGAATTCGAACCACCGAATTGAGCCCGTAGCCGAGCACGAGCAAGAAGAAGAGCGGCATGCCCAAACTGCCGACTATCCTGCTCTTCGACCGTACATATCGTTTCATGTTCCGTAACCAGATCGTGTATACAATATCCATTGTATCTTCCTCACCTATCTCCGATGCAAGCGATGCATCATCCGCATCTGATCCTTGCTGCTCGCTTCCTCTTCCCGCATCATCCTGCCGGTATAGTAAAGAAAGACATCTTCGAGCGTTGGCTTACGGATCGAAAGCGACTCGATCTCGCTGCCATTCGTCGCGGAAAGGCGTGCAAGCTCGGCAATGCGCCGCTCCGCATTCTGCAACGTTATGGTAACATAGCCGTCATGCGACTCTGCCTGGGTGACCCAGGTTAACGCTTTGAGCTGCTCATACAGCTTGTCCTGTTCTGAGGCTTTTATGGTGATGACGTCGCCGCCTAGTTCCTCCTTCAACTTCTCCGGCGTATCCAGTGCAATGATCTTGCCTTTATCGGTTATCGCTACACGATCGCAGAGCCGGTCTGCTTCGTCCATGTAGTGGGTTGTGAGAATGATCGTAACGCCTTTCTCCTTGTTCAATTGCTCGATGTACGCCCAGAGATGGTTCCTGGTCTGCGGATCCAACCCCAGCGTCGGCTCATCCAGGAACAGTACCGTCGGCTCATGCAGCAAGCCCCGAGCTAGCTCGAGCCGCCGTCGCATCCCGCCCGAAAAGGTCTTCACGAGATTATCCTTCTTCTCGTCCAATTCAACGAGCCGCAGCAGTTCAACGATCTTCTGCTGCCGTACATCCCAGGGGATACGATACAAGCGTCCGTGAAAGTCCATGTTCTCGTACGCGGTCAGCTCTTCATCGAGGCTCTGATCCTGAAAGACGATACCGATTGATTTTCGTACGTCATCCTCATGCCTTACGATTTCAAAGCCATTCACCCGCGCGTACCCGGATGTTGGCCGTAACAAGGTGGAAAGCATCGAGATGGTCGTCGTCTTGCCCGCTCCGTTGGGCCCGAGCAAGCCGAAGATCTCACCACTAGTTATCGTAAACGAAACGCGGTCCACTGCGGTGAAACCGTTAAACTTCTTGGTGAGATTTTCTACTGCTATGGCAATCATCTTCTTTTATCACCGCAGACTCTTCAAGTCGGCAAGGCACTGATCGAGAATCGCGACTGCTTGATCCCTATCGTCCGTTGTTACGTCATCGATCAGCTCGCGTATCTCGAAGAGCAGTTCTCTCAGTGTTACGTGCTCTTCGCCAAAGATCTCGATTAACAGGTTTCTGAACTGCAGATGCTTCTCTCGTGATTCCTTCTTATGTGTTTTTATGGTACGTAAGGTCTCTTCGCCGCTTTCGGTGAGCGCGAAAATGTGCTTTGAGCGTTTACCTATCTCGGTTACTGCTATAAGTCCTTCATCCGCTAACTGTTTCAGGATCGGATAGAGCGTACCCTTGCTCGGCACCCATACCCCCTCCGTCTTCTCTTTGATCTCCTTAAGCAGTTCATACCCGGATTTAGGCTGTTGCCTAAGCGAATGTAGAATGAACAGAGCGAGCAATCCCCGCTCTCTTCCGCCCTCCGGGGCGAACGTCCACAGGCCCGTCATGTCTTACTCGATAATCAGGGCATGCGGGCATATAAATACTTCGGATCCGAACCGTTCGAGCCCGTGGTAACAGGGGGATGAAGAACTCTACCGTTCGTGAGGTGGGGATTGGAGACACCGCTTCATTACTTCATGATGGATGAACTGGTAGCTTTAGGTTGAGGAGAGTACACGAGAGATAAGTAGATGAAGCAAGAAGAACGGAGATACCGGTACATCGAGCACCCCTCGGACGTCGGCTTCGAAGCCTTCGGCTCGTCTCTTGAGGAACTCTTCGCCAACGCCGCACTCGCTATGTACAGCTTCATGACCGACATTGCGGGCATCGCGGCAACAGAAGAGCGAGCGGTGACCGTGGAAGCCGAAGATCTGTACAGCTTGATGTTCGACTGGCTCGATGAGCTGCTCTTCCTGTTTGAAGCTGAGTTGCTGGTTATAACTGACTTCGATATCGCCGTTGATACGGCAACTTATAGTATTACGGGCACGTGCCGCGGCGGGAAATTCGATCCCCAGCAGCACGCAGCGGGCATTATCATCAAGGCCGTCACCTACAACATGATGGAGGTCAGGAAGAACGAGCAGTGGCACGCGCAGGTGGTGTTAGATGTGTAACCCCTGCGTGATCTTCGTCTTCCGCAGCCAGTCGATGTCCGACCGATAGAGGTCGCGGATGTCCGTCAGACCGAGACTCAGCATCGCGAGCCGTTCAATACCCAGTCCCCATGCCAGGACCGGGTACCGCACCCCAATGGGGTTCGTCACCTCCTCTCTGAATACGCCCGCACCGCCCAATTCCAGCCAGCCGTGCTCGGGCATGTACACCTCCACCTCAACCGAGGGCTCCGTGTAGGGGAAATAGCCCGGCCGGAACCGAATCGAGGGGAAGCCCATCTTATGATAGAAGGTCGCGAGACAGCCCAGTAGATTCCTGAACGAGACGCCCTTATCCATCACGATCCCTTCCAACTGATAGAATTCCGGTAGGTGCGTTGGATCGATCGTCTCACGACGGTATACGCGATCGATACTGAAGACCTTCACCGGCGGCTCGGGATGCGAGGCTAAATACCACAGGGTCACCGCCGTCGTATGGGTCCGCAGCAGCAGTTCCTCGCTCAACTCCTTCTCCCATGCACCGCCCCAGCCGGTGGAATTCAGGGAGCCGCCGTGCTCGTGCATCTCCTTTACATTTCGTATAATCCGCTCATCGACCTCCAGCGGCTGCTTCACGCCCAGGTAAAAGGTATCCTGCATCTCACGCGCTGGATGGTCCTGTGGCACGAAGAGCGCATCGAAGTTCCAGAATGCGCTCTGGATCAGATCGCCTTTGATCTCGGTGAACCCCATCTCCGTAAAGATTCGCCGCATCATGTCCAAAATCCGCTGATACGGATGGATCTTTGCCGGGAATTCCTGCTTCGACGGAAGATTCACGTCGTACGTCTTGAACTTCCGTCCACGCCATCCACCGGTTCGTAACAGCTCGGGCGTGAGCTGCGACAACTCCTCCTCGATCGAGATACCGCGAGCAACAAGCTCATGGCCTGATTCAGTAAGTTTTATGGTTCGCTCGACTTGCACGGTGGACACTAACAGGTCCCTTTTCTTAAGCAACTCGCCTAAAACACGATTGAGCGATTTATCTGAAATCCCGGTGACATTATCCTTCACTCGATCTAGCAAGAGATTTTCTTCCAGTTCCTTTGCATCATGAAGGATGCGCAATAACTCTTCGTCAACATTATATTCCCAGAGGGTGGTCCCGGTTGGTACTAAAACCTTCTCGCCGTCTTTATCCTCAAATCGCGCCCAACCTTTTCGCAGCAACCAATTCGTTGCAATGTTCGCTTCCTTCTCGTTCCTGAACGCTTGCTTGAACTCCTGGAGCGGTACCGGTAAGAGGTCGAGCCCGCGACGCTCAGGAAGGCCCGTTTCCGCATATTCCCTACCCTCTTCCGTTAAATGCTGGAAAAGCTTTCTTACTCCTGTGATCTCGCAGAGCCCCTGCTGCGCCAGCATGAATGCAGCTTGCATCGCGGCGTCCTCGTTGAGACCCGTTTCCGCAGCTAAGGCGGTCTGATCCCATGCTCTGCCTCGTTCGCTGTCCAGCGCCAGCAGCAGTTTCTTCTCGGTTACCGTAAGTTCGGTAACTCTCTCAGGTTCTTCGGCCATGCGGTCTGCTATGCTCTTGTAAGATGCTTGCTCTTTTAAAGCTGTGCGAAACTACGTGCCCGCTTGCAGTTTCTGCTTATAAAGCGCAAGTGCGTTTCGAAGCTCATCCTCGTTCAGGAGCCCATGCGGCGTTGGTACCTCGAAGATCCGCCTTGGTATACGGATATTATCCAGCTCGAAACCCTCTCGGAACTTGAAGCTCATCTTCGCGCGATGGATTTCTCTGCCGAGCACTTCCAGTTTCTCTGCCGTCCAGCCTTCGATCCCAATCGCGTCCAACGCCTTCGGGATAACCTCGGGCGTGTAGACCTTCCGGGCGAAGAAGCAGACCACGAGGCTGGAGAGTATCTGCCGCCACTCCTCTTCCTTCAGCAGCTTCTCCACTACCTCCTCGAGCGTGAACTCTTTGCCCAGCAACTTCTGATCAAGGTCGTAGCCCGCGGAGTCAAGATGGCTGTGCCGTGCACCGGCGAGATTGTTGATATAGCATGCGATACCGGTATGGTATTCGGGCATCTCGTTCCCGCCAAAGGCGAGCGCGAACTCCTGGCCACCATATATACGTGAAGCGTGCTCCACGCCCTGCGCTAAGTCATGATAGAACTCATTCGGCATGGTGACGATCCTCTTGATCGCCGTTAAATACGTCTCGACATCACCAAATGCCAGCTTCAGACCACCGGTCTGCTCCTCACTGATGAGCCCCTTCTCGAACGCCTCGGTCGCCCATGCCAGCGTCACGCCCGTGCTGAGCGCGTCCATCCCCGCACGATCCACGAGATCGATCATCCGTATGTAGTCCGTCGCATTCGCAATCCCGAGCATGAAACCAAGCGCGTAGATAGTCTCATTATCATAGGGGAGCGTAGAGGTCTTGAAATAGTACCCGGGCTCGTACATCTCGCGGACTGAAGCCAGATGGATACAGCCCAACGGGCAGTGCGCACAGGATACACGTCGTGAGAGGTATTTCAGCGCCATATTCTCACCCGACAGCTCTTTCGCCACCGCATCGGGCGCTTGCGCGGATGTTAAATTCTTATACGCCATACCGCCGATCTTGTTCAGATCATAGATCTTCCCGGCCGTGCCCAGATCATGATACTTCTCCATCGCGTCGGTCTTCACCACGACCTCTTGTAGCTCGTCATAGACCGCTCGATACGCTTTCAGCTTCTCCGTCGGTATCTCCGCGCTTTTGTCAGCGGATACCACAAGCCCTTTCAGCTTCTTTGAGCCCATCACCGCGCCCAGCCCGAGCCGGCCAAAGTGGCGGTAGGTCTCGCAAACCACGCAGGCATATCGCACCAGCTCTTCGCCCGCTCGACCGATCCTAATGATGGACCTGAGCCCGCTTCCCGGCTCCGCCTCACGTAAGATCCTGCCCACGGTGTACGCCTCTATGCCCCAGATCGATGACGCATTCCTGAAGTGGACATCGTCGCCATGGATCGCGAGATACAGCGGAATGTCGCTCGCGCCTTTAATAACGATCGCACCATAGCCCGCGAGCTTGATCGAGATCGCGCTTCTGCCACCACAGTGACTCTCTCCCAAATTCCCGGTCAACGGTGATTTGAACATCGCGACCGTCTTCGAGGCAGAGGGGTACATTCCTGAGATCGGCCCCACGGCGAAGATAATTGGATTCTCCGGGCCCAGCGGATCGGTCCCGGGTGGACATTCCTCCTCCAGGAGCTTGATCCCGACGCCCGTGCCGCCCAGATACGCGCTAAACAGCTCTGGCCGCGCACGTACGGTGATGTCCTTCTTCGTCAGATTTATGTACAGCACCTTATTCAGATCTTCTGCTTGCATTTTTCGCTACACCTCAGTCCTCCCCCACATCCACCAGGCCAATAACGTCATGCACGCAATACTCAGCGCATTTGCCACAGTATTTGCAGACGATGGGCTTGTTCTTCTCCTCGTCCCAGAAGATCGCACCCAGAATACAGGCATCGACGCAGTTGCCACACCCGATACATTTATCCTCGTCCAAGATGATCCCGCCGCCTTCTCGTTCCCGTAACGCGTCCGTCGGACAGACCTTCGCGCATGGCGGGTTCTTGCACGCACGACAAACCGTGATCACGAAGCCGCGCTCTATGCCGCCCGCCGAACGCACGTTGATCGCGGATTTGTCCATACCGCCGCGCCCTACGCGCCGCGAGCAGGCGAACATGCACTCCATGCAGCCGATGCACTTGTTCTCATCAAGAGCTGCTAACTTCTTCGCCATAGTTTCATGTCACTATTCTCCGGCAGCGCAGAAAAAGCTTTGCGAGCCAGCGGTTTACCTGAAAAGGTCTGCCTCACGGGTGAAGAGTAATTCGTGAATATCTCGTTCGGCCCGCTCCACCACTAATCCGCGGACGATTGCAATGGGCACGCCCTCCTGAAATTCGCCCATCACCAGATTCGCAGCCGCACAGATCTCATCAACGATCGCTTCCTTCGTTATCTGCGCGATCTTGCCGAAGCGGTCTTCCTCGCCCCTTCGGTCCACCAGGGCGGGCATACCCGAGACACCGATGCAGATACCCGTAACGCCGTCACGAAACGCACGGCCGAAGGAATCCGCGATTAAGACCGCGATCGCTTTCCCGCTGTACGCTTCTATCTCTCGGCGGAGCCGTTGCGCGCTCTCCTGTGGATCTTTAGGGAGTAGCACGGCCTTACCCGCCCCGACGTTCGATTCATCTACACCCGCGTTAGCGCAGACAAAACCGTACTTCGTCTCCACAATGAGGTGGTTTCGCATCAATCGCTCGATGACATTCGATTCCTCGAGAACGAGTTGCACGATCCGCGGATCCTTCTCCGTTTCTCGTGCTATTCGCTCCGCTTCGCTGCTCGCATGTACCGTGGCCAGGTCAACGACGCGCCCCTCACTCTTTGAAACAATCTTGGAGGTAATCACGACGACGTCGCCATCAGCTAAGCTCACCTGTTGCTCCTGCACAGCCTCGAGGAAGAGGTGGGGAAGATCATCGCCTTCAATGATCTCCGGCAGTCCCGGGATACCGATGATCTCCAGTCGGCTCCCGGGCACAAACTTTCTGGTGCTCATCCCATTCTCTTTTCCCGCGTGCAGATAAAAAGGGCGTTACCTTTAACTTGACCCGGGCTCAAAAAAAAGAGTGGGATACGATAAAACGATACGCGATGAAGAAAGAGCTGATGGAGATCCTCGCCTGTCCTGCCTGCAAAGGCGAGTTGGAGCTGAGTATTCAGGCGGAAGACGAAAAGGGCGAGGTGATAACAGGGAGTCTGTATTGCCAGCACTGTAACGAGCGATATCCGATAGAGGAGGGGATTCCGA
Source organism: Candidatus Methanospirareceae archaeon (assembly GCA_049975405.1). Classification (GTDB taxonomy): domain Archaea; phylum Halobacteriota; class Syntropharchaeia; order Alkanophagales; family Methanospirareceae; genus JACGMN01. Next base: position 6,106 of record JBNGDK010000048.1, on the reverse strand, counting down.
ACCTCCTGCTGCCTGAAGACAGACGAACCTGACTATAGAGCAGGTCATTCACCGCGCAGCTTTCGACGCTGCGTGAGTGCGTGCGTGGAAAGAGGGGGAGCATGGGAAGAGCAAGGAGCACGGAACAACGCATACAACAGAAGATTTACTTGAGCAGAAAGAGCTTGAATTCGCTCGAATTCGAGCATGAGGTGCTGAAGATCCCCCTGAAGGCGGGCGAGGAGACGAGCTTCGAGCTCCTCGTGATCAATCGCGGTGAACCCACACACGTACATTTCTCAATGAGCCCCCGGATTCGGGACAAGCTCATGATCATGCAGGATAAGGTCTACGTCATCGAGACCGAGAAGGTAGCGGCAATGGTGCGTCTGCCCAAGAGCTACGCAGGCGTTACCGACGAGTCTACCCGAGGCGATATCTTCGTGAGCTCGGGCTATGGCGCGTCCAAGCGAGCATTTAGTGTTGAGATTGTCGAGTCGGATGAGCTTAGCACGCGTACGGAGCAAACGGGCGAGGAGCCGCAGATCCCGGATACCACAGCCACAGAAAAGAAGGAGGTTACGTTAACCGCTGACGAGCGTGCGTTCCTGTCACGACTGATTATCTCCGCCTGCGTCACCAGTATATTCTTCATTCTGGTCGTCTTGATGCTACAGGTGGGCCTGTTCAGTGATTCGCCCGGAGGTCTCTTCGTTAGCGCACTCGTCGCCGCATTGCTCTTTCTGTTCCTCGTGCTTTACAACCTGTAGTCCACCGGATGAGCCCGGAACAAAAGGTTTATCACCGACCGCAAAGGTAAATTGTTCATGGAAGTGTGCATCCGTTTTGTGCACCCGAGAAGCGTGGAGCAAAAAGGGGGCTCGGGATGAAGTACATCGTGGTGACCGGTGGCGTGATGAGTGGGCTTGGCAAGGGCATCACTATGGCCTCCATTGGGCGGCTCCTGAAGGACCGCGGCTATTCCATCGTCCCGATCAAGATTGATCCGTACATCAATATCGATGCGGGCACGATGAACCCGTATCAGCACGGTGAGGTGTACGTCTGTGGTGACGGCACGGAGGTCGATCTCGATCTGGGCCATTACGAGCGTTTCATGGATGTCGAGCTGGGCCGCGAGCACAACATAACCACCGGCGTCGTATATGACGCGGTGATTGAGCGTGAGCGGAAGGGCGAATATCTCGGCCAGACCGTCCAGATCATACCGCACATCACGAACGAGATAAAGGCGCGCATCCGGGCAGTAGCTACAGAGAGCGGTGCGGAGATTTGTCTGGTAGAGATCGGCGGCACGGTCGGCGACATCGAGAGCATGCCGTTCCTCGAGGCAGTGCGGCAGATGCACGGCGAGGAGGAGGAGAACGACTTCCTCTTCGTACACGTGACACTGGTGCCATATACCGCGCTCTGCGAGCAGAAGACGAAGCCGACACAGCACTCGGTGAAGGCGCTGCGCGAGCTGGGGCTGCAGCCCGACATCATTGTCTGCCGGTGTAACGTGCCGCTGAAGGATGAGGTGAAGGCGAAGATCGGGATGTTCTGCAACGTGCGAAAGAACGCGGTGATCAGTGCGCAGGATGCAGAGGACATCTACGAGGTGCCGCTTCTGCTCGAGCGGGAAGGTATAGCTGATATTATCATGAGCAAGCTCCAACTAACGCAGTCCGTAGAAGATAATCACTGGGAGAAGATGGTGGCACGGTTGAAAGAATCGAGGCAGGGTCCGTGCGTAACTATCGCGATCGTGGGCAAGTATGCGGAATTAGAAGATTCGTATTTGAGCATCAAAGAAGCGATTAAGCATGCGGCAACGGCAGTAGGGTGCAACGTCAGGTTGAACTGGCTTGAGGCGGAGGATTTGGAGGTCGCTCGTGAGATAGATCCCTTCTTTGAGGACGTTCAGGGCATTCTCGTTCCCGGTGGATTCGGCGGCCGCGGCGTGGAAGGAAAGATCAACGCGATTCAGTTCGCGCGTGAGCACAAGATGCCATACCTCGGGTTGTGCTTCGGGTTCCAGATGGCGGTGGTGGAGATAGCCCGGCATATCGCGCACCTCAAGGACGCGCATAGTGCTGAGCTCTCAGAGACGCCACACCCGGTTATCGCTTTGCTGGAAGAGCAGGAGGGCGTGGATGAGCTGGGTGGGACGATGCGGCTGGGCAACCAGCAGGTTTTCATTCGGAAAGACACGATCGCAGAGCGGATTTACGGCAAGAACAAGATTGTGGAACGGCATCGGCACCGGTACGAGGTGAATCCCGCATACATCGAGCAGATCGAGAAAGAGGGCGTAATCTTCTCCGGCTCAGACAGAAGCGGCATGAGGATGGAGATCGTGGAGCTTGAAGGGCATCCTTTCTTCCTTGCCACGCAGTTTCACCCGGAGTTCCGATCCCGACCGGAAAAGCCTTCACCGCCGTTTAAGGCCTTTATAGAGGCGTGTTTAGTGGCTTCGGACGCAACGTGAACGTATACTTTCATGTTCGGCCTTTAATTCTCTACTAATATGCTTTTACGCGAGCTTACTGAAATCTACGAGCAGGTCAGAGCCACATCAAGCACACGGGGGAAGATCTCGCGGGTCGCTGATTTATTACGCCAAACGCCTTCTGAACTGCTCCCACAGGTCTGCTACATGCTCCGAGGCCGGCTGTTCCCCGATTATTCTTCGCAGGAGCTCCAAATCGGCTGGTCCAGCCTCTGGGATGCTGTCCGTTCCATCGTTCACGTCTCTGATACTGACCTGAAAGCGGCATACAATAGGTTCGGGGACCTCGGTTCCGCGGTCGAATTGATCGTAATGGAGAAGCCGAAAATCGCGGTTTCTTTGGTCTCAGAGCCACTCACCGTCGAGGAATGCTACAGTGCGCTGGTGAAGATCGCCACGCTCAGCGGTAAGGACTCAACGCGCCGAAAACGCGCGATACTGACCGGGCTCATGAATCAGAGCACGCCAGCTGAGGCGAAATTTATCGTGAAAACGATCACTGGCGAGATGCGCTACGGCTTCAAGCACGGCTTACTGGAAGAAGCGATCGCGGAGGCTTTTTCGGTGGATGTGGCTGTGCTTCGCAAGGCGTACATGGTGCGATCTGATATTGGAGAGGTGGCGCAGCTAGCAAAGGCTGAGCCTGCGAGGCTGAAAGAGCTCACTATCGTGCTCGGCCGACCGCTACGTCCGATGCTTGCGGATACCGCAGAGCATCTCGAGGACGGGTTCATACGCTTTGATACCGCACTCTTCGAGTACAAATATGACGGCGCACGACTCAGCATGCATAAACATCATGAACTCGTAAATGTGTTCACACGAGAAGCAGAGGAGGTGAGCCAATCGCTCCCCGAGATCGTTGCTGAGATCCGGAAGATTCCGCATTCGTTCATCGTTGATTCCGAGATCATACCCTTTGAGCACTCGCCGAAAGCATTCCAGGAGCTAATCAAGCGGCTCAGACGGAAATATCGCATTGATGAGTTTACACGTAGGATCCCGGTTAAAGTGTATGTCTTCGACCTCCTGTATCTTGACGGCGAGACGCTCATAGATATGCCGTTACTCGAGCGGCGCAAGCTGTTGCAGACACTGATTGAGCCGAGTGAGCACGTGGAAATCGCGAACTATGTCCTGACCAAGAGCGCTGCCGAAGCGCGGATCATGTTCCAGGAAGCGCTCGACCGCGGCTACGAAGGCCTGATGATCAAGAACCCGGAGTCCGGCTACACGCCGGGCAAACGGGGCAGTGAATGGCTGAAGCTGAAGCCCGAGGCGGAAACGCTTGATCTGGTCGTCATAGCGGTCGAGTACGGCCACGGCAAGCGAGCGCACCAGCTCTCGGACTACACCTTCGCGACTAGAGACCGGGAGGATAATCTCACGCCGATCGTCAAAGCCTTTAGTGGTCTGAAAGACGCTGAGATCGAGGAGATGACCGAGTACTTCAAGGGTATAGCACACGAGCAGCGAGGACGAACGCTGATCGTCGAGCCGCGGGTGGTGGTGGAGGTAAAATTCGACGAGATACAGAAGAGTTCGCTCTACGAGGCCGGCTACGCACTACGGTTCCCGCGCATCAAACGAATTCGCTGGGACCTCGCGGTCGATGAGATTGATACCATTGAGACGGTCGAGCGATTGTATCAGCGGCAGAAGCGACGTATGTAAGTCCTGGCTCTACTCTAAATGGCGGTAATGCGGAAAAGAGAATTTACTGTGGAATGTTCGCACTTCAAGATTAACCAGAAGAGATGAAGAAAAGGGGGGTATTTATATATTAGTACGTAACCAACAGTTTCTGAGGTGGAATTCCCATGAGTTCTGATGATAAGATTGGCAGTAGATGGATTATCCTGGTTGGCGCACTTATGCTTCAATTATGCCTTGGTGCGGTCTACGCATGGAGTGTCTTCGCGGCTGAGCTGAAGAGAGGCGTGGCGCTTGGTGGGTTTGGCTGGAGCGTAACGGAAACGCAGATTGTTTTCTCAGCAGCACTTGCCACCTTTGCACTCGTCATGGTCCTCGCCGGCAAATGGCAGGACAAGCTCGGGCCGAGGAAAGTGGCACTCGTTGGTGCAGTTGTCCTCGGGCTTGGCTACATACTCTCAAGTTTCATGCCCGGGAACTTCTTCTGGGTCGTACTCACGCTGGGCATTATTGCGGGAGCCGGAATAGGTATAGGCTATGTGTGCCCCATCGCGGCGATTGGCAAGTGGTTTCCCGATAAGCTTGGACTGGCAACGGGAATAGCGGTCGCCGGTTTTGGTGCGGGCGCATTCTTCATCTCAGTCTTATCAGGAAAAGGCATCGACATGCCAGGAGTGCAGATAGATCTCATACAGCTACTCGATAATTATGGGCTGGGGGGGACTTTATTGATCTGGGGTGTGGTGTTCCTCGTTTTTGGCGGTGTGGGTGCGCTCCTGCTGAAGAACCCGCCTCTTGGCTGGCAGCCAGCCGGTTGGGAACCTCCCGCAAAATCGAAAAGCACTCAGGTGCGGGAAGACTGGAAGCGTTCAGAGATGCTGAAGACACCGCAGTTCTGGATGCTGCTAGCTATGTTCGTCTTCGCCGCTTCTGCAGGACTCATGACCATCGGTATCTTGAAATTATATGGTATTGATTCAGGGCTCACCGCTGCTGCTGCGGGCACTGCTGTCGGTATACTTGCCATATTCAATGGTGGGGGTAGGATATTCTGGGGCTGGGCTTCGGATAAGATCGGAAGAACCGTGGCAATGGGAATCATGTTCATTTTACAGGCGGGTATGATGTTTGCGCTCATCGTTATGGGCCTTGGTTCGACCGAGGCAGGGCTCACGCTGGCCGCGGCCTGGATCGGACTGATGTTTGGTGGTAATTTTGCCTTATTCCCGGCAGCAACACGGGAGTTCTTTGGTATACAGAACTACGGTGGCAACTACGCTCTGGTGTTTTTAGGGTATGGTGTGGCAGGCATTCTAGGACCGATCGTGGCAGGGCAAGCGAAGGACATTCTGGGGAGCTATGATATAGCATTTATTGTCTGTGGTGTTTTATGTATTATGGCTGCGGCATTAGCATTCATAACGAGAGCGCCACATCACTCGAGCTAGCTCGTCATCAGGTTAGACGTTACATACCACCGACTTAGCGAGCCACTGTAGTGTAGTCCGCAGCACAGTTCATGAAAGAAACTCGAACGCCGTGAAAATCTGGACCGTAGGAACAAGTACGAGGAGCATGAAGGAGTTTTTGCATGTTCTCAGAGCGTACCAGATCGAAGTGGTTGTGGATGTCAGGCGGTTCCCGACCTCTCGGTACCGCCAGTTCACGCGAGAGCGCCTCAAAATCTGCCTGGAGCAGCACGGTATTGCGTATCATCATCTGGGACAACTTGGCGGCTTTCGGAAGGGCGGCTATCGCGCATACATGGATACCCCGGAATTTGAGCGGGGATTGGCATACGTTGAAGAGCTTGCCGCATCGAAACGGGTAGCCCTCATGTGTGCAGAGCTGCTCTTCTTCAGATGCCATCGCCGGTTCATCGCAGATGCATTGCAAGAGCGGGGTCATACCGTGGTTCACATCGTAGACGACAAGAAGAGTTCTGAGCACAGCGGAGGAAAA
>JBNGDK010000047.1:0-14409 GCA_049975405.1 Candidatus Methanospirareceae archaeon | reverse complement strand
TTCTCGTTGTCAGTGATGACAATGCCGCCGAGTGCGGAGGCGCAGGCGTCGTCAAACGCGCCCGTTATGGAGACGCCCACATCGAGCGCGGCACCGACCCCGATTTTAATCGCCTCCAAAGCGCCGCTTAGGGTGCTTACATCAGCACCGATCGCATTCAGGGTCGCGGCCACCGCAGCATTAGCCGCCGCACTGCTGCTCTTCAAGCCGCTGCCGATCGGAATCTCACTGCGTGTCTTCACATACGCGCCGAGCGGTACATCGTACCTCCGCAGCACCAATTCCACACACCGCTCAATGAGCCGGGTATCCCCCGGTATCTCCGCGCCGTGGTCGTGCACGATCTCTCCCTGTACGCCCTTCAGGTCTGCGCCCAGTTCCACCTCGGCTTCAGTCCAGAGATCGATCCCGAAGGCCGCGCCCTTCAGGGTCGCAATGGCATTGATGATCGTTCCTGCGCCGCTGGCACGTCCGTGCCCCTTTCTGCTTCTCGCTGCAGCCATATTCTCTTACTGCTACGTTACGGTAGTGTTTTTTGAGCTGTGGTCCACGTGAGCATCGTAGGGGATAAAAGGCGCTGTTAACATAAGTCTCTCACTTTTTGTTCATTGTCGTGCGAGCGAGTACGCTGCGCGCGCAAGCAAAAGCGGAAACTACTTATACGATGAGCATTAATCCTCGTTTAGCACTCCAAGAGGAGGAGGAGGGAAGAGAAGATGCCAAAAGAACCAAAGGAAGTTGTGATTGTTGGCGGTGGCGTCGCGGGGATATTCGTCTTGCGGAACTTATTCGCGAATAAGGACAACGTGCCGGGCGGGCTCCATATAACGATAATCAAGCGCGAGCAGAGCGGCTGGATCTCCACCTGTGGTCTGCCCTTTGCCTTGCGCGGCTGGTATGAACTGGAGCGAACGGAGATCAAGAAGCCTGGATTCTACCTTGAGCAGGGCATTGATTTCCGAAGCGAGAGCGAGGTAACGAAGCTCAATCTGGATGCGAAGAGTGTAGAATTGAAGACCGGCGAAGCCCTGAGCTATGATTATCTTGTTATCGCAACGGGTCGTAAGCAGTCGGTGAAAGAGACGACGCTTGACGGTGTGTTCACGTTTAATGACGAGAATGATGCGTGTAAAATCGAAGAAGCATTGAATACCCGTGACGTGCAGCATGCTTTCGTCCGTGGTCGCGGGATTATCGGCTTGCAATCGGCAGTTGCATTTGCGGAACGGGGCATTAAGACCACGATTCTCGGTGGGCCACCATCGTTACTGCCGTCGAGCCTGGATCCTGATATGGGCGATACTATCAAGGAGCGGTTGGAGAAGAACGGGATGCGATTTATCCTTGATCGGCGTGAGATAACGGCGATTAAAGGCAGGGATGGCTGGGTGAAGTCGGTTGTGATTGGTGAGACGGCGGCGGAGAAAGAGGAGATCCCGGCCGAGCTCGTAATCATCGGCAAGTGGATGGTGCCCGAGACGGACCTCGCGAAGGCTGCGGGAATAGCGATCGGCGAGGCGGGTGGAATCGTTACTGATCGCTCGATGCATGTGAAGCGCGGACGGCGCTCGTTGAACGAGGTGTACGCGCTTGGTGACTGTGTCGAGGTCGTTGACGGCATCACGCATCGTCCGAAATTGAATCAAATGGCCTCGACCGCGGTCGTTCAGGCGCGGGTCATCGGCGACAATATCCTGAGCGATATCCTGGGTCAACCACGTTTGTACTCCACCTGCGAGCACTGCGTCAGCCCCACGGTCGCGGACATTGGCGGCGGGCTCCTGATGGGCTCTGTGGGTGTGACCACCGATGCGGCAACCCGGGCGGGATTAAAGACGATCAGTGGCAAGGCGACGAAGCTTGTCAAGGCGCGATACTTCCCCGGCGCGACCTCGATGACTATGAAATTGATCTTCGACGCCTTTACCCTGCGTTTGTTGGGCGCGCAGATGGTGGGCGAAGTTTGCGTTGCCGAACGGGTGAATGAGTTCGCGGTCGCGATTCGAGCGGGATTAACCGCAGCGGAACTGCGGAACATGGAACGGAGCTTCGACCCGTCGGTTGCGCAACTGGAGGACGTGACGGTAGACGCAGCAAAGAAAGCACTGGAGAGTGCTTAACAATCCGTCCCCGCCCTCCTGCTTTTCTTTTTCCACCACCGCTTTTTACAACGGCAGCACGTACGTTCTTTCTCAGTGACCGGGGGCCCGTAGTACGCGGCTGTAATACGGAATCAACGTATGATAGACGCTTCAGTTACCGTCGCAGGACGCGGGTATTAAAAAAGCGCTTCATCCTGCTCATACGTTCGATCCAGTCGTAGTGCGAGCTCAGCTTTGGTGAGTTCTCTGCTCAAATAGGCGATATGGGACGGCATTGAAGCCAGCTCCAGACGTAGAATCGTGTCCATTATCGCTCGTGCGCTTTCGCCGATGATCTGTTTGCCACTGGGCGAATGGTGCGCGCAGATCTGCTGGCGGGACTCGCCCACGGCGTTTACCTCACCCAGAAAGATCCTGAAGAACCCTCTGGGGTCAAGCTGCCACGTTTCGTCCGGAGTCGCAGCGATGAGTTGATCGTCGCGCACTTCCGTGAGCGGGCCTTTTCGCTTCTCTTTGAGCACCAGCAGGTCAATACCAAGATCTTTCGGTGCGCTGCGGCGCGCCCGCGCGAGCAGCATCATCTCCGAAGCTGCCCGTAACTCACGCACACTTCCCCGGGCCTTATCGCTGCATTCTGGTGTGAAGAGGATATCCGCCCGCAGTTCAGAAGCGATGCCTGCCAGGGTCGCGTTGATACCGATAGAATCAGCATCCATGAGCTCGGTGACGTTGCCGACGCCGAAGAAGAGCGGGGTGTGGTTGTCCAGCATGCGGAACGTATAATAGTTGTACAACGAATCGGTAATTCCGTAGCCGACGACATTCAAAATCGGATCGCCAATGATGCGGGTGATGCCTGCCGCTTTAGCTTCTGCTATATTCGCAAGCAAACTCTCGTTTGTCGTTCGTGGCTCAGTGCTGTCAGGTATGACGACCGCGGCCACATCGTGCTCGGCGAGTGTGGCGCTGATCTCAGGAATATTCTCCTGGTTCAAACTGAGCACCATATCCACCCCGTTCTCGACCCCAATGCGGATATGCTCGGCATCAAGAGTGTCGATGGAAACAGGCACGTGCGGGGCGAACGACCGTACGGTTTGTACCGCCCGTCTCACCTCGTCTGCGGTCGCGCCGATGTGAACACCGACGTCCAGAATGTCTGCGCCGCTGCTCAGATACTGGTGCGTGAGCCGTTGTATCTCTCGCTCGGTCATCAGTGTGGCATCCACGAGTTCCGCGCAGACCTTCATCCGCGAACCACCGCCGATCTTCACCTCGTTAAGCGAGAATGCCGCTTGTGCTCGGCGCTCAAACTCCTCCAGCTTCTGCTGTGCATCCGCTCGCCGCCTGGCAGTCAGGAACTGATCGGCCGGAACATGGGCTGAGAATTCGATATCATCCAGATATCGTAACGCCTCGCCGAGGTCGTACGCGTGCCGTGGCCCCAGGCGAATGGGTGTTCCTAGCTCAGCTTCCAACGCGCAGAAGTCCGCGGTACAGAAGCCCGAGATTAATATCAGATCGCTTGCTGTTCTGTGCTGCTGCTCAAGCGCGCGCTTCAGTGATCTCGGCGTGCTAAACGCGGCGATCTTCAAATCCTGTGTCAGCACGTCGCAGGAGATATCGGGTATTTCCGCGGTTTTGAGTGCATCCCGCACCATGCCTTCCGCTTTCCGCCCGGTCGCCAGCGTGATCTTCATGAGTCCACACTCTATAATTATTTTATTGGTCAAGCAAGCCTAAAAACGCGTCCTCAGGCTTATCCTTGATCGTCTGATTCACGATAAACGTCTCTGTTCGCTCAATGGCCGCAAAGGCTTGCAGCTCTTGCAAGAACGCGGTCATCTCGTTCTTATCTCTGAACAGCAGCTCGAGGAAGAGATCGAACCGGCCAAAGAGGAGCTGGATCCGCCGCACGTGGGTGCTCTCGCGCAAGAACGTATTGAGTTCCTCGCGCAGGTGCTGCTCGGGCTTGGCGATGATCAGCGTGTAGGCCTGGAACGCGAACCCGAGCTTCTCAGCGTCCAGGGAGACGGAGAAGCCCCGGATAATACCCGCTGCGGTGAGCTTCCGGACATGCTCCAAGGCGATCTGCCTACTCACCCCGCAGTGCCGGCCCAGCTCGGAATACGAGCGTCTTCCGTTTGTCAGCAGCGCGCGGAGGATGCATTTGTCCTTATTCTTCAGCTTCAGATAATCCATTTGTAAAGAAAAATAGCGAAAATTTTATAAATAGTTATCGTTTTTATTCCTCTTGGCTGAGCAACGATCACGAAAGCGGACGCCACAGCAACTGGAGTGACAAAATGGAAGAAGGAAGCATAAGGGCGAGATTAAGAACACTGGTGGGTGAGGAAAACGCGCGGAAACTGGAGCAGATCGATCATCCACCGCTTCATCACTTGATTGCCAGGTATGTTGAGCTCTGCAGGCCAGATAGTGTGTTTGTCAGCACGGATTCGCCTGAGGATATTGCGTACGTGCGGCAGGAGTCGATACGAGCGGGCGAGGAGCTCGAGCTCGCGCTAGAGGGTCATACGGTACATTTCGACGGCTATTATGACCAGGCACGGGACAAGAAGAACACGAAGTTTCTCCTTCCCCCGGGCGTCAATTTAGGGTTGGACTTTAATGCAAAGGAGCGAGCGGCGGGTCTGGAAGAAATACACGATATCTTGGACGGAATCATGGCCGGGCACCAGTTATTTGTCCGCTTCTTCTGTCTGGGCCCGCTCAATTCAACGTTCTCCATCCCGGCTGTGCAGCTTACTGATTCTGGCTATGTCGCGCACTCAGAGGATCTGCTTTACCGGCAGGGCTACGAGGAGTTCGTGCGGTTGGGCAGAGCGGCGCGATTCTTCACGTTCGTGCATTCGGCGGGCGAGCTGGACGACCGCATGACCTCGGTGGATATAGCTCACCGACGCGTGTATATCGATCTTGAGGACGAGACGGTGTACAGTGTGAATACCCAGTATGGCGGGAACACGATCGGTCACAAGAAGCTGGCGATGCGGCCCGCGATCCGTCGCGCCTCGGAAGAAGGCTGGCTCACCGAGCACATGTTCATCATGGGTGTGCATGGGCCACAGAACCGGGTGACGTATTTCACCGGTGCGTTCCCCTCGCTCTGCGGCAAGACCTCTACGTCCATGGTGACGGGTGAGACGATCGTGGGCGATGATATCGCGTATCTACGAATAGTGGACGATGTTATTCGAGCTGTGAATCCGGAGCGGGGGATATTCGGGATCATTCAGGGCGTTAATGCCACAGACGATCCGCTCATCTGGGATGCTCTTCACAGCCCTGCGGAGATCATCTTCTCCAACGTGCTGGTAACAGAAGATAACGGGGTGTACTGGCTCGGGAAGAGCGATGAAGTGCCGCGAACAGGGCGCAACCATTCGGGAGCGTGGTACCTCGGGAAGAAAGATGCAGCCGGCAACGAGATCCCACCCTCGCACCCAAATGCCCGGTTTACGCTCGATATGCAGCTCTTAGAGAATCTCGATCCCGAGCTCAATAATCCGAACGGTGTCGCTGTTGGCGGGATCATTTATGGCGGCCGGGATTCAGACACGAAAGTCCCGCTCGAGGAATCCTTCGATTGGGTGCACGGCGTCATCACTATGGGCGCAGCGCTGGAGTCCGAGACGACCGCGGCGACACTGGGAAAAGAGGGTGTGCGCACGATCAATCCGATGTCGAACCTGGATTTCCTCTCCATCCCGCTGGGTGCTTATATTGAATCACACCTCAAATTCGGTACGGCATTGCAGGCGCCGCCGCGTATCTTCTCCGTGAACTATTTCATACGCGACAACCGCGGGAAGTTTTTAAACGATAAGACGGACAAAGCGGTCTGGCTGAAGTGGATGGAGCGGCGTGTGCATAACGAGGTAGAGGCGATCGAAACGCCAACAGGGCGCATTCCGCGCTACGAAGATCTAAAAGAGCTTTTTGCAGCGGTGCTTAACAAGCGGTATGCTGAACCTGCGTACCGCCAGCAATTCACCGTGCGGATACCAGAGAATCTGGCCAAGATCGAGCGGGTGAAGGCGTTTTATCAGACGACTGTGCCCGACATACCATTGACGCTTTATACTGTTCTGGACGAGCAAAAAGAGCGGCTTTTAGCGGCCCGTGAGCGATATGGAGCGTATATACCGCCGTTTGCGTTTGAATAATACCGTGACGACCTGCAGGCCGCGATCAGCTCAGCGACCGCAGAAGTGATTACGCACGGTGCTCCAGTATCCGCCCGATTTTGGCATCATACAGTAAAAGATAGCGCAGCGCCTCCTTTGCCAGACGCAGGTTTGTTGTGCGACCGATCTCCCCTTTTTCCCGGAGCTCCTCACCCACCTCATTGTAGCGCGTGGGGTTTACGATCACGGTGACGTGCTCGAAGTGCTTTATCCCGTTCCGAAGCAGCGCTACGCCACCGATGTCCATACGGTCGAGCGTGTCTTCGGCTCCGGGATCAGGGGGTATCAGATTGACAACAACAAATCCAATTTCGCCGGTCGCGATCTCAGCGTGGATGCGCGGATGCAGTGTCTTTACCTTGCCGCCGAGCAGCTCCGGGGTACCCGTGAACGCAGCAACTGTTGTGACCGGGATATTTCCCGTCTGAATAGAACGGGCGGTCCCTTCAGTTGCGAGTAATGCTATTCCTCGTTCGTGCAGTGTCTTCGCGAGTTCTAGCAGCTTCGTTTTATCGTATACGCTTATGATAGCTTTCATGACGCTACAGACAGACCCTGCTCGTGTGTTTTAGGTTACCTGGATTAAGGTGCCCAGCAATGAGCTAACAAAAGAACCACAATCCGCGGAAGCAACAGGTTCACGCAATCACGTAACTCCGAGCCCCACTAACTTCCCGTCTCGCGCGGTATGCGGCGCGAGCATATCGATATTCAACCGGCTCACCAGCTCCTTGTACCGGTCCCGGATCGTGATCTCAGTGGTACCGGCGACTTTCGCGATCTCCTTCTCCGTGATCTTCTCGCCGCTCAGCATCGCGGCGATATAAATAGCGGCTGCTGCGGTTCCGATCGGCCCCCAACCCTTTGCTACGCCAGTGCCCTGGTCATCCTTCAGGATCTCAATCGCCCGCTCCCGGATCTCCTCACTCAATCCGAGCTTCGAGCAGAATCGCGGGATGTAAAGCGCGGGATTGGCAGGTGCGAGCTTGATCTCCAGTTTCCGCAAAAGGAAGATATAAGCACGTCTGATCTTCTTCAACGGGCTCCGGGAGACTGCGGCAACCTCCTTCAGTGTGCGCGGGACCTCATACCGGCGGCAGGTGATATACAGCATTGCAGAGACCAGCTCCTCGATACTGCGGCCCTTGATCAAGTTCTTCTTCATCGCCTTCCGGTACAATACCGAGGTCTCTTCCTTGATATTGTTCGGCAGCTTCAGGGCACAGGCCATGCGATCAATCTCAACGAGCGCAAGTGCAAGGGTCTTGTCACTGGAGTCAATGCTTATGCCGCGTAACCGCTTTGTACGCGCGGGCAGTCCGGGCATTGGCGTGCCCAGCCCTTTGTCATGTATCCGATAGCTCATTGGTGGTCCTGTTCGTATCCGTTTCGCCGCTTGCTCTTCGTCGTAGGAGCGCCATTCAGGCCCGAGATCCACGATATCTTCGACCAGAACGACCCCACAGTCCGCGCAGTACAGCTCAGCATGCTTTGAATCAACGACGATATTCTTCGATCCGCATTCAGGACATGTCCGTATCCGCTCACCCATCTTTCTATCAGCACCTCAAAGAGAAGTAACACGCAAGCTCGCGCTCATATGAACCGCCAAACCCAACGTACAGTATCCTCCATCGTTATCCCAAGGAGCATCATAATCCTGAGGATCGTGTTACTATAGTACCTATACGGTCATACTATATAAAGTTGCAGGAAATTTAATTCCGTATCTTAACGCACAACATTAAGAGACGTCAGGTGTATCAGCACGACGGTTCCACGACGGGCTCAAAACGGCTTTTAGTCCACACGACCCGCGCTCACGGCAGGTTGAGGGAAATTGTTTTAATCGTGCCCCCGTTTATCACGTCCGTCTCGGGAACACGAACTTCCTGTACCGTATCCCAGATCTGCGTCTCGTTCTCGTAATGTCCCACGCTCAGGGTATAGGGTGATACGGCGATGTCAAAGTTCGTGCCTCCCGCGATTGCCCCGTCCGTCGAATACGGCACGATAAACTCGTACGTACCGGTTGGAGAAGTGGTGGTTTCGAGCGTATAGGTAAACGTACGGCCCTGGTTCGTGCTGACCTCCGTTGAGAGCTTGATGAGAGAGCCATTTGCGGCGGTACCGGTAATATGCGCGCCCGGCACGTACTCGAAGACCTTCACGAAGCTCACGGGGTTGAGGTACTCGGGCGTCCATGCTTTGACATTCTCCTGCCCGGTTCTTACCCCATAGAGGTACACCTGCAACTGCCCGTCGGTTTTGGAGATGATGAAGACGTTGTTGTTGGTCGCATCCCGGATCGTCCACCGCCCTTCAGTTACTCTGCTCACGATGCTGCGCTCGGAGAAGGGTATGCCGGTGGAATTAAATGCGGAAACGAGTATTTCCGGCAGCGTATTGTTATTCAGGTCGTCTTCGACCCAGGCGCCGGCGGAGAGGTCGAAGAGATGCCCGTGCAGTATCTGCGCCTGCGCGGCAGTCGTGGTATAGTCGTTGGAGTAGCTCTGCCAGTTCATGTAGCCTGTGTTCGTGTCCATGATGATAAGGGGCAGGAAGAACGTGGGCGACTCATGCACCAGCCGATAGTGGTGCAAGGCGGGGATGATCGTGCCATCAACGTTAGTACGTGTACCATCGAACATGTGTAACCGTGCCTCCATGGTGGTGTAGTAGTACCCGAGGGTACTGTACCGTTCCGGGTCACCGGCCCAGACGGTCATTGCGCCGTACTTGTTGTAGTACGAGTTATAGACATCCGCCATCATGTAATCGCTAACCACGTATTTCACGTCGAGCGCATCGGCAATATCGTTCGCCGCGGGCTCGTTATTCGCAATGAAGAATACAGAGGCACCGGGGGTGTCCCCCCGATAGGGGCCGCCAATGCCGTCCTGGCCAAGTGGACTCGCGACAGGAATCCGCCGGCCAATACGGGTGATCCAGTGGCCGTAGTCCCACCAGCTGATGACGGAATACGCAGGATCTGGATAGTCATATACCTCATATTTATTGGTCGTTTCGTTGAGGGGTGGCTCCTCATATAGTGCATAATAATCGAGGCCCGGCTCGGGCGTGTTCCCTTTCATCCAGGTAAGCGCTTCGTACCAGTTACTATCAGGTCCGCCACCGGACTGCGCACTCGCTAACGTCGTTGTAAGCGGCGGGTAGAAGACGACCAGACCGATAACGAGAATCGTCAGGATGAGTATCGGCCGTACGGTAATGTTAATTTTCTCGGCAGTGACTTTGAGCCTGTTTTCAGGTTCTGCAGCGGTAGGTTTGCTTTTTGACTTTTCTGGTGCTGCTCCTTTCGCGTTCAGCTTCATCTTACCTTTTACCTTGCCACCCCTTGCCGCCACTTTACCGGCTCTCCCGGCTTTGCCGCGTAACCAGACATAATCAATAACAGCCCCGCAAACGAGCCCGCAGAGCAGTGCGACATTGATCGCGTAATACGCGGCAAACCGGTTCTGCCCGAAGCAGGCGAAGAGTATGATGCCACTCCAGACGAGGACGAGTATCTCTTCAGTGCGGAACTGCTTCGCGATGTTGTAGCCAAGCAAGATGAACCCGGCGAAGGCGATGAAGAAGGTGGTGCTGAACCACCGCCAGGCCTCGCCATCGAGGATGCTGCCCGTATACTGTGAGAAGACATGCATCGGGTGCACTTCTGCGATCGTTAGACTGGATTCCGAAGGGATGAAGACATGGAGTGCGCCGAGTATCTTCGAATAGATCGGCAGGTCCAAAACGCTTAATAGCACAATGGAAAGCACTGCAAGTGCTCCGATAACGAGTGGAAACCCATACGGCGTTATTTTCTTGTGGTTCAGAGCAACCGAGAGGGCACTTAAGAAAAGGAATACTCCGATGCCAAGCAGGAGTGAAATAACCTGAATACTGGTGATGGCACCAAATCTCGGCACGGGGAGCAGCATAATGAGCGCAATAATAAATGCGGGAACCGCGATGATGCTGAGATAATCCGTACTCTCACCCCGCAGATGATCGATCACGTACTGCACAACTGCGTAGATAATTAGAATGAACATAAAGAGCGGGGCACCGATCCACGCGAGGAAAAAGCTACCGAGGAAGATCCCGGTGAAGCAGGAATATATCAGCGGCTGCTTTAGAGCAGCCCAATCCTTCTTTAAGACGGTATCGAATGTGATTTCATGCTTCTTCGCGGCCTTTAGTGCCATAATGAGAAACAGCATTGCGGTTGTCCCGAGCAGTGTTTCCATTACATGATGGTCAGTGAACCCCAATATGGACCGTGATAGGAACTGTCCCGGAAGGATAGCGATGAGCGCAGCGGCAATAAGCCCTGCGTTACGGTTCCACACCTCCTTGCCGATGAAATAAACGGGTATAACGGTTAACGCGCCCAGAACCGCGGGATACCACGCACCGATAACGTCGATACTCTCCTGGCCGAGCGTAGCGAACGGGCTGCCAAGTCCGATTATCCAGATAATCGCTGCGAGCAGGTAATCAAAGAGGGGCGCGAAGCCTTTGATCGTTCCGTACGGGTAATACGTGTAAGCGTCGTAATAAATCCGATGCGGGAAGTTATGGAGCGTGTTCTCAACGATGCGCATGTTGTACCAGGGATCATTCCCGCCGAAGCGCACGAAGGCACCACCAAGCACACTGTCATAGGGCAATGCAACCCGTATGTAGAGCGATATGAAAACCAGCAGCGCGACCGCGATGCCGTAGATCAACGACAGCTTATCAATCCGTTTCACCTGAATCTGTGGTAGGTCCATCCGTTCTTATCTCCCTTTATCGTCCCCTTTATAGTTCTCATTCATCATTATAAATAGCTAGCCACCTTCGCGACATTTTCCAGATCCCACGGGACATACCTTCGCCTTTCTTTACCTTTTTGAGCACGCCCGGAAATCTTTTCTCGAGTGCTCCAAACCATTTTTAAGCCCTTTGAGCCTATGTATTGTTGATGAACCTCTCTATTATCGGAGCAGGCTACGTCGGATTGGTCACCGGTGCCTGTTTTGCGAAGCGCGGGCACCAAGTCATCTGTGTGGATCTCGACGAGCGGAAGATTGATATGATCAACCGCGGCCAGTCACCACTCTATGAGGACGGGTTGGGCGAATTCCTCTCCACTTATGGGGATAAGATTGCGGCCACGACCGATTATGGCTCGGCGCTCGCAAACAGCGACGTGACGTTCATCTGCGTGGGCACGCCATCAGCGGATGACGGGAGCATTGATCTCTCCTCTGTGCGAGCAGCCGCGGAAGAGCTCGGGCGAAGCCTGAAGGAGAAGGAAGGATGGCATCTCGTGGTGGTGAAGAGCACGGTGCTGCCCGGAACGACCCAAGAGGTCGTTCTTCCCCTCTTGGAGCGGCATTCAGGCAAACAAGCGGGCATAGAATTTGGGTTGGCGATGAACCCGGAATTTTTACGGGAGGGCGTTGCGATAAACGATTTTTTGAACCCGGACAGGATCGTGATCGGGTTTATTGATGAACGGAGCAGGGACGTCCTGCTCGAGCTTTACGAGCCTTTTTCATGTCCGATAGTGGAAACCTCACTTTCTGGGGCGGAGATGATTAAGTATGCGAGCAATGCATTCCTGGCGGCGAAGATATCGTTCATCAACGAGCTCGGCAACCTGTGCAAGCGCATCGATGTGGACACCTATGAGGTTGCGGAAGGCATGGGTTATGATAAACGAATAGGCAGAGCCTTTCTCGATTCCGGCATCGGCTGGGGTGGTTCTTGTTTCCCCAAAGATCTTCATGCACTGATAACGTGGGCACGAGAACTGGGCGAGGTGCCGAGGTTATTGGAGCAGGTCGAGGCGGTGAACGAGCGTCAGCCCGAGAGACTGATCGAGCTGCTGAAACGGCACGTACCGGACTTAACCGGGCGTACGATCGGCGTCCTCGGACTCGCCTTTAAACCGGGCACGGACGACATACGAGAGAGCAGGGCGGTACCGGTCGTCCGCCACCTCATAGATGAGGGTGCTGTGGTGAAGGTGTATGATCCCGCGGCGATGGAGAACTTCAAACAGCTGTTTCCAGATATCGTGTATTGTGATTCAGCGGAGGAGGCTTTATTAGCCGATGCCGTTCTTATTCTTACCAGCTGGGAGCAGTTTCGAGCACTGGACTTTACCGGCAAAGTGGTCATTGATGGCCGGCATTTAGCAGAGGCCCGAGCTATAGCGAAGCGCTATGAGGGGGTGTGCTGGTAGGTATGAAAGGCTTAATACCGGCAGCGGGAAAAGGAACGCGGTTGGAGCCGATAACGCTAGCGATCCCTAAGGAATTGCTGCTGGTCGGTGATAAAGCAGTGATCGAGCACGTGATCGAGGCGATGACCTCGGTAGGTATTACTGAGATTACCGTGGTTGTCGGCTGGAAGAAGCACGCGATTCTCGACTATCTGGGTTCTGGCGAGCGGCTCGGTGTGAAGCTGACCTATGTGGTGCAGGACAAAAATGACGGCTTAGCCAGAGCAGTATTGACCGGCGAGCAGGTGGTGCGGAATGACGCGTTCATTACGGTCCTCGGCGACGATTTTTTCTATCCTCGGACGTTCCTCAGTGATATTTTAGCGTTTCACGAAGAGAGGCATGCCGATGCGACGATCGGTGTCGCGAGGACAGAAGAGCCTGAGCGGCACGGTATCATCAAACCCGGCACCGATTTCGTTATCGAGGACATTATTGAGAAACCTGATAGGGCATCAGCCCCCAGCGATCTGGGCTGTATGGGGGTGTATGTGTTCACAACTGCAATATTCGATGCGATACGCAAGACGAAGCCGGGTGTGAACGGCGAGTACCAATTGACCGATTCGATAAAGGTGTTGCTCGACGAAGGATATACTGTTCTATATCGTGAACTTAAGGGGACACATATCGATGTGGGGACACTAGCAGATCTCAAGAAGGCGAATGCGTTCTTATCCAGATTATAAGTGCGGAGCACCACATGTTCATATCGGTCGTTGTGGCAGTGAGGAACGAGCTACAGTATATTGAGAAGTGTGTAACTTCATTATTTAATCAAACGTACAATGGCCTGTATGAAGTTATTGTGGTTGATGGCATGAGCACAGATGGCACGTACGAACGCCTTCAGGCCCTGCAGCAGACTTTAGCGTTCACGCTGCTCCGGAACCCAAAACTCAATGCCGCAGCAGGCAGGAACATCGGTATTGAACATGCGCAGGGCGATCATATCGCGTTCATTGATGCCGACGCCGTTGCTGCCCCGGATTGGTTAGAGCAGATAAAAGAAGCTTTTGAGAATAATAACGCCGTGGGCGTTGGCGGGCCGGATCTGTTACCGGAGGATAGTAGTGAACTGGCACGGATGATCGGCCTGGTAATGACCTCACCGCTGGCGAGTGGCGGACGCTTGAACCCATCGACGCAGCATGTGATGCTGGACGAGGAGCGGTGGGTGGAGCATATCCCAACGGTCAATCTCTGCTTGAAGCGTGCGATCTTTGATGAAGTGGGGCTGTTTGACGAGCATTTTGTTAAGGGCCAGGATCTCGAATTGAGCTACCGGATCGTGCAGGCGGGCTATAAGCTGCTGTACTCGCCTAGGATACAGGTCGTGCATTATAGAAAAGAGACTATTGGGGAGTTTTCGAAACAGATATATAAATGGGCAGAGGCGAAAGTAGCGATACTGAAGAAGCACAAAACCATCCGTCATGCTTATTTGCTCCCCGTTTATGGCACCCTTACGATCTTTATTTTGCTTGCGCTGTCGTTAATTTTTAACGTTTTCCTATCGTTTTTTTTCGTTCTTTTATTAGGAATACTTTTATATGTCTTGTTTGTCGCATTAGAATCAATTCGACTCACAAAAAATTTTAATAATGGTAAAGTCTTTTTGTATGGTCTCTTACTCATACCAATTGTGCATGTATCTTATACTATTGGCGCGTGCAACGCTTTAATCCGGAGGAAGATGTGGTGAAGGAACGAGATACCAGAATAAAAGTACTGTTTGTTTATAAACACAATCGAAGTTTTGTAGAGCGAGATCTGGAGATATTGAAGCGGCATTTTGATGTCATCCCTTACT
>JBNGDK010000046.1:0-15634 GCA_049975405.1 Candidatus Methanospirareceae archaeon | reverse complement strand
GGGATGAAGCCCGTGTAGGCCGAAAGTTTATATGTGGCGGGTGACTACGGGATGTGCAGTATTAAGCTAGCTGTAGTGCATAAATGACTAGGAGGTGAACGAAAGATGAAAAGGACTCAAAAAAGAATGACAATTCTGTGGGGGATACTGCTCGTTTGTGTTCTTGGTCTGGGTATCATGTGCCCGGCAATTGCGAGTGCACAGGAGAGTTCCGCAGAGGCGGTACATTTCAACACGCTGATCGGCTTCCTGCCGGAAGCGCCTCGCGGCTGGGACGGTGAAGATCCCTTTGGGCAGACATTTACGACGGGTGAAGGGACATGGAGCATGGCGATGGCGTCGTACACGGAGTCGGGCAACGAGGAGATAACTGCCGATGTGGGGATCATGGATTCCGTGTACCAGCAGGTCGGCTGGTGGGCGGCCTGGCAGGGCTTCTACTCATATGAATCAAGTGATGGCTATGCGAAGACCGTTACCGTCGAGGGCTATCCCGCGTGGGAGGCCTACAACAAGGACGATAATCAGTACGTGCTGTACGTCGGCATTAATGACCGGTTCATGGTCTTTGTTAACACGAACAGCGACCGTGACACGCTCTACGATTTTGCCGATGCGATCGATTTTGATGGCATTGCAGATCTCGGCGGAGATGGAGGCGCGGCGCCACCGACCACTACTACACGGCCAACCAGCCCGGCTGAGACGACAGGGCCTGCGGAACCTGACGAAGAGGGCGAGGAGAGCGAAACACCGGGATTCGAGCTGGTTGCTGCGGTTATCGGACTGCTGGCAATTTTTGCTCTGGTGAGACGGAGAGCGTAAGCCCTGGCTTCGCTCCCGTTCGGGTTTTTACCTTCTCCTTTTCTTTTTTTTTCTCTTTTTAGCCTCGTCTTCCTCCTGTTATTGTCGAAGGCGCAAATCAAAAGTATTATTATTCCGCTGTTCTTTCATGATATGGAAGCTTGTGCAATACCCTTCGGGAGTACACGATGAAGATCCCTCTGGAGAAACCGGTCCTGGTAACGTCTGCATTACCCTATGTTAACGGATACTGTCACATCGGGCATCTCAGAACCTATGTCCCTGCGGACATCTACGTACGCATGCTCAGGAAGTTGGGGGTAGATGTAACGTTTATCAGTGGCTCTGATACCCATGGCACGCCCATCGTTCTGAGCGCAGAAGCGCAGGG
Source organism: Candidatus Methanospirareceae archaeon (assembly GCA_049975405.1). Classification (GTDB taxonomy): domain Archaea; phylum Halobacteriota; class Syntropharchaeia; order Alkanophagales; family Methanospirareceae; genus JACGMN01. The sequence goes on along the minus strand of JBNGDK010000046.1, from coordinate 14,439 downwards.
TATCACACCCGAGGAGGTCGTGGCGAAGTATCACGAGCATTTCCGGTCGGTTTTCAACGAACTCCATATAGGCTTCGACTATTACGGGCAGACGGATTCAGCCACGAATCATCAACGTACCCTGAACATCGTCACGCGGTTGATTGACAACGGGTACGTGTACCTGGACACGATCAAGCAGGCGTATTGCAGTAGCTGCGAGCGATTCTTGCCCGATCGGTATGTGGAAGGAACCTGCCCGTACTGCGGCGAGAGCGCACGCGGCGACGAGTGTGACCAGGGCTGTGGCAAGCATCTGGAGCCCGGGGAGATCCTGGAGCCGCAGTGCAAGATCTGCGGCTGTGCCGCGGATTTCAAGGACCAGGAGCATTACTACTTCAAGCTCTCCTCATTCAGGGATTTTCTCCTCACCTACCTGGAAAACCTGGATGGCACGCTGAACGCGCGGAACTATGCACGTGAATGGGTGAAGAAGGAGCTGGCAGATTGGTGTATCACACGGAACCTGGAATGGGGCGTGAAGTTCCCGGGCCGTGACGATCTCGTTGTTTACGTCTGGGTTGACGCGCCGATCGGCTATATCGCATTTACGGAAGAGTTGCTGAACGAGCGTGATAAGGGTGAGCACGCATGGGAACGGTACTGGAAGGATAATGACGCGAGGATCGTGCATTTCATCGGCACGGACATCGTGTATCATCACTGCATCTTCTGGCCGGCGATGCTCAAAGGCGCGGACTATTCGCTGCCCGCTGCGGTCGTCGCCTCGGGCATGGTGACGATCAACGGCAAGGCGTTCTCGAAGACGCGCGGAAATGTCGTCTGGGTCTCCGAATTCCTGGAACGGTACCATCCTGACACGCTGCGATACTTTCTGGTGGCGCAATCGAGTCACACAAAGGAGCTGGATTTCTCCTGGGAGTCTTTCGCCCTGCGTGTGAACAAGGAACTGGTAGCGATACTCGGTAATCTGGTGAACCGCGTTCTCTCATTTACGCACAGGAACTTCGGGGTCATACCCGAGGGCGCCATCCAGGAAGAGGTGATCGCGGAGATCGAGAAGACGAAGGCAGACGTGCTGAGTGCGCTGGAGGAGTACGAGTTCAAGAAGCTCGTAGACGCGATAATGAAGCTTGCAGATTTTGGGAACAGCTATTTCCAGCGCGAGGAGCCCTGGCATTTAATCAAAACAGGCGATCCGGGAAGGGCGCGTGTGGGTGTGATTATCAAGAACGCATTGCAGCTCGTTAAGGCGATCTGCATCTTACTGGAGCCGGTGATGCCGGAAAAGATGATCGAGGTGTGGCTGCAGCTCGGCATGTCCGGCGATCTGCATGCGGTGCAGCTGGATGAACTCGTCGTGCCCGTGGAGAGCGGGACGCTGGTGGCGAAGCCGAGGATATTGTTCGAGAAGGTGGAAGTGTAATTATCGCTGATCTTATTGGCCGGTATACGTGTTGGGCCCGAATTTCGTATGCGCCCTTTGCAATGCTGATTACTGCTACCGTTTGCGAACGGCGGACAGCTCTCACCCCTCGTCGAGAACCTTTTCACGAGCGTATTGGTAGCCTTTTATTATGCCCTGACCTTATCAATCAGTATCTGAGATAGAGGTGCACTGACATGAAAATCTCCATGGATATAGAATTACAGGATATTCCGGGCCAGTTAGTCCGTGCCTTACAGCCCATTTCGGACTCCGGTGGGAATATCGTCAGCGTTGTGCATCACCATGATAAAATGACGCCCTCCGGACGCATACCGGTGCAACTCGTTGTTGAGCTGGACGAGCAGCGATTGGAGCGGCTGGTAACTGCGCTGGTGGACCGTGGCGTGACCGTCGTGCGAACCGGTGAGGAGCGGTTGAAGGAGTCCATGGTCGTGCTCCTCATCGGGCATATTGTTCATTCTGACCTTCGGGAGACGATCGATAGTATTGATCGTACGGGCTTTGCGGAAGTGGTAGCGCTCTCACTCTCTATGCCGAGCGTGAATGAGGAATCGTCGGCGTCCGTGACGATCAGCGCAATCGGTGAGCAGGAGCTGCGTGAGGCGCTGTATATCCTGGAGCAGACTGCGAAGAAAAAAGGGATCATGGTTATCGCGCCTATTTAAGGTGCGTGCGTGGTGAGATGAGGTGAAGGATGCTATGAGCATACTGAGAAACGCGAAGACGGTACGAATTTCGATCATCGGCTTTGGGTACGTTGGCGCCGGGTTAGCGGAGGTGATTCGGCGGAAGCGAGCGGAGCTAATGGGCGCCTACGGTCTGGATTTGAGGATTGTCGGAATTGCGGATTTAAACGGCATTTTTATCGATGAGCGCGGCCTTGACGAGTCCGAATTATTAAAGCTGCGGAGCGGAGCGAAGGTGTGGGAGCGCCCGGCGGGGATGACGACGCTCAAGCTCATCAAGGAGCTGGATCACGAGGTGATGGTCGAGACCACACCCACGAACGTTGAAACCGGCCAGCCAGGCATGTCGCATATCAGTACCGCACTGGAGTCTGGCAGGCACGTGGTCACCTCGAATAAGGGGCCGCTCGCGCTGGAATACGCACGCCTCATGGATCTTGCGGCAGCACAGGCTTGCGCACTCAAATATGAAGCTACGGTCGGTGGCGCGATGCCGCTTATCTCGCTGATACGGGATAATCTTGCGGGAAACGGCGTGCTTTCGATCCAGGGCATTCTGAACGGCACGTGCAACTATATCCTCACCCGGATGGCCGAGGAGGGGCTGCCGTATGAGCACGTACTCAAAGAGGCGCAGGAGCTCGGCTACGCTGAAGCGGACCCGTCGAGCGATGTTAAAGGGGTCGATACCGCGGTTAAGCTCGTCATCCTCGCCAATTCCGTCTTTGGCCTGAATGCGACCTACAAGGACGTGGAGGTGACGGGGATTACGGCAATCACCCCTGACGCGTTGAAGCTCGCGGATGATGCGGGCTATGTGATCAAACTGATTGGCGAAGTGGAGCGAGAAGGCTGCTTGAAAGTGCGGCCGCGGCTGGTGCCCAAGGACGATCCGCTCAACGTCGGCGGCACGCTCAACGTGGCCACAATCAAGACGGATCTTGCAGGCGATATCACGATCATTGGTAAAGGCGCGGGTCCGATAGAGGCAGCGAGTGCCATTCTTGCTGATATTATCAGCATCTACCGGTAACGCACGGGTGGACTTGCTCACATTCCGCATCCCGCTCGCGCCCATCAAGCACGGACGGATCAGTATCGTAGAAGCAGTAAGGAGGAGGTGTTGAGAGCGTAATGATAAACGAGAAGGGCAGCATAGTGATTTCCCTCACCCCGTCGGAGTCGCGGCGGCTCATTGCGAAGGCGGTGGCGAATCTGGACGTGGTGCAGCATGCACTGCAGCACGGTACGATCGTTATCGGACTGGGGACAACCAATGCATACGTCGCTGAGGAGCTTTTGCGCTACGCGTCAGGAGCAGATAAGGAGTTCGAGAAGCAGCGCTACGCGGCCGGTGTGATCACCCCCGAGGGCCTGTGCGTCGTCCCGAAAGAAGCGCGAATCAACGAGATTATCCTGCGGAATGGTACAGTAAGCAAGGAGCGTATCGGCGACGCGATCGAGACGCTAACCGCAGACGACGTGTTCATCAAGGGCGCAAATGCGCTGGACGCGACGGGAACTGCGGGCGTACTCATGGCCAACCGGTTAGGGGGCACGATCGGCGCAGCGCTCGGGTCAGTAATGGCGCGCGGCGTGCAGTTTATTATTCCGGTTGGGCTCGAAAAGACGATCCCCTATCCCGTTGCAGACGCTGCGAAGCGTGTCGGTATCGATCGGTGTGAGAGAACACTGGGCTGGCCGGTAGGCTTGATGCCCATGCACGGCCGGGTGATCACCGAGCTGGATGCCTTGAAGATCCTGGGTGCGGACGATGCCTTTCCCATCGGTGCCGGTGGCATTAACGGTGGCGAGGGCTCCATTGTTATCTGCTGCGAAGGTACTCTGGAGACGCTGGACCGGGTGCTGACGTTCGTGCGTCACCTCAAAGGTGAGGCACCGGTACGGGTGGTGAGCACGGACTGTTTGTAACGGTTGAGAAGGAACTGCGAGGAATTTGACGCCCAGTGACTGGCCCGTTTCAAAATCTTATAACAGCACATTTTATAGCATAAGTATGGAGAAGCGGAAGCGTTCGTCAATCTTCGATCTGGTCGAGCGGTACATGGAGCGCGTGCTGGAGGAGATGAGCAAGCGGCCCGCGCCCACCGAAGAGGAGCTCGCGCGCATGATGAGAAATGGCCCGCATGAGCTTGACGAGTGGTTCCGCGACCCGTTCGAGGAGATGCTGCGGGAGCTGGAGACTGAGCTGCCTGAGGAGGCGCACAAACGATACGGACCGTTCATTCACGGGTTTTCCTACACTCAAGAGCCGGGAAAGGAGTCGGACATCAAGGAATTCGGGAATATTAAATCAGCCTATGGACGGTTGGAACACGCTCTGAATGGTGTGCGCGAGCCGCTGGTGGACGTCATCGAGGAGTGGGATGCGTACGAAATTGTGGCGGAATTACCCGGTGTTGAGAAGGCTGAGATTAAGGTACACGCCACCGAGGACGCGCTTGAGATCAGAACAGAAGGTGAGGTGAAATTTTTTAAGGAAGTCAGCTTCGAGACCTCAGTCAGGCCGGAGACCGCCACGGCGACCTACCGGAACGGAGTGCTCAGTGTCCAGATAGCGAAACGCAGTGATGGGAAGAAGAAGACCGCGATTCCGCTCGAATAAGCCGCAGTGAGTACGTAATATCCTTCAATCAAGATCAGTGGTCTTCTCCGCGGTTTCCCCCTGCTCAGCGCACCAGTGATCCTCAACGCAGAGCGATATTCCGCTCCTCACGTCACTGATGCATGGCCTGCGATCCAAGGAGCATGAGGAGCTGCTCTCGTAACGCATTCACCTCCCAGCTCGTTCGCTTGCGTGGACGCTCGATATCAACAGGGAGTACCGCGATGATGCGGCCCGGCCGCGAGGACATCACCACCACGCGATCCGCGAGATAGACCGCTTCATCCACACTATGGGTCACGAACAGTATCGTCTTCTTCGTCCGTTTCCAGATCTCGAGCAGCTCCTCCTGCAGCAAGTTCCGGGTCTGTGCGTCCACGGAGCCGAACGGCTCGTCCATCAGTAAGATCGCGGGCTCGGTCGCTAACGCGCGCGCGATCGCGACACGCTGCTTCATGCCGCCGGAGAGCTGGAAGGGGAAGCTGTGCTCGAAGCCCGTGAGCCCTACGAGTTCGATGTAGCGCTCTGCAGTCCTTTTTATGTCGCGTTTGCCCTGTATCTTCAGCCCGAACTCCACATTCTTCAAGACCGTGCGCCAGGGGAAGAGTGAAAACTCCTGAAATACCATGCCTCTATCAGGAGAAGGGCCCGCCACCGGAATGCCATCCAGAATAATCTCGCCGCTCGTCGGATAGTCCAGACCTGCGATCATGCGCAGCAAGGTGGTCTTTCCGCAGCCCGAGGGTCCGACGATGCAGAGGAATTCGCTCGGTTTTACCTCTAAAGTAATGTTCTCCAGTGCCTCGCGCGCTCCATTCTCTTCGTCATACGTCCGTGTTACATTGCGCAGGGTGAGCTGATGATCCATCTTACGTCACTTCTCTTACTTTACAATCCCCCGCTTCCATGTGAAGAGTCGCTCCTCCACGAAATACCTGAACATGCGGTCTAGAGCCAGGGCCAGAAGTCCCAGCACGAGCATGTATGCGATAACATAATCCATCTGATGGAGGAAATAAAATTTCTGGAATAGCCGGTACCCCAGCCCGCTGTTTCCCACACCGAACATCTCGGCCGCGACCACGCACATCCAGCCCACACCCATACCCACGCGGGTGCCCGTGGCGATCGCGGGAAGCGCGTAGGGCAAAGCAACATGGCGTATCAGCTTCCTGTCACCAATACAGCCCAGGACCATGCCGGTCTCCACGAGGACGCGGGGCACGTCCCGGAAGCCCGTGTAGCTGTCAATGAGGATGGGGAAGAAGGCGCCGATGAAGATGATAAAACCAGCTGCATAATCGTTCAGCCCGATCCACACAATGGCCAGCGGTATCCATGCGAGCGGAGGTATGGGCCGTATTATCTCGACAATAGGGTCAACGGCCTTAAATACCGGTCGGAACCAGCCCATCACGATCGCCAGTGGCAGCGCCACTGCAAAGGCCAGCGTCAGCCCGATAGCGAAATGATAGAGACTGGTGAGCAAATCGGGAATTAAGAGATGTCGGAGCGTATAAATGGAAATAATAACGGCAGAGAAGCGCGGTAAGAATAACGGATTCTTGATGATGTACCCTGCGGTTACCTCCCAGAGGAGGAGAACCAGGATGAGCGGTACCAACGCGAGTCCGTTCTCGCGTATCACTGCCGTTGGCTTCATGCTCCTTCTATCTAACGGGTTAGTTCGTCGTACAAGCTGGTATCAAAGATCTCGCTCTCCCCGAGCACCGCGATTCCCTTACCCTCATAGCGCTCCCTGTCCATGTCGTAGATGACGCGCGCATAGGCAAGTGCTGACTCCACCGCGAGGTGCGGGTCGTCGGTCCAGTGCATGTCACTGACGCTCAGCGAGCGTTTGATCGTCGCCACGTCCGCGCCCTGCCACGTCGCGTAAATCTCCGCAGCCTCATCAGGATGCTCGCGCTCGTAGTCCGTCGCCCTGATATGCGTCTTGATAATCTGCGAGACGATCTCAGGGTGCTCGCGCATCATCTTTCCGCTCGCGACCAGGCAGCAGCAGGCGTGATCTGGCCACATCGTGCCGGACCACTCGACGATCTTGCCGTTACCTTCGGTCTCGATGATCGTCGGCGTCGGACTCGGCAGGAATACCGCATCGACCGTTCTGGCACCGATCGCCGTGGCCGCGTCGCTCGGCCCCATGGCCTTCAGATCAACTTCCGTCTCCGGATCTATCCCATTATCCATAAGCCATTTCGAGAGCACGGTATACTGAATCGAGCCAGGCGGGAACGTCCCGATTGACAGACCCCGCAGCGATTCCGGACCCGTGTAACGGTCCGCGAGTTCAGGACGGAGCACCAGTGCGGAGCCCTGGGTCTGAACCCCGGCGATGATCTTCGCATCCAGGCCTTCGTACATCGCCGCGATCGGCGGCGCTGCCCCGACATAAGCAACCTGGAGCTCGCCGGAGAGCATGGCGTGCATCTCCGGAGGTCCCGAGGGGAACTCCTTCATGACCACCTCGGTGACACCGAACTGAGCCAGGTCCTCTTCCCACCAGCCCTGCTCAGCCGCAACCATCGCGGCGAGCTGATGCGTGCTCGGCTGATAGCCGATCGTGATGGTCGTGAGCTCTCCAGACGTCTGGTCCTCGAGACACCCGAGCGCCATCACCGCCACCAGAACCGCACCCATGGCCAATAACCCTATAACAATTCTTCGTTTCACATTACGTCACTCCTAACCCTTTTTTCTTCACTCCCCACGTTCTTATAGTGCAGTGATTGATTATCTGAGCGGTCGGGTATAAAAGCATCACTATTTGGGGTATGAATTTACCCATTTGTAGAATACAGCCGGGAAGGATTCCTATGATGATGGGTAAGGATTACCTTAAACGGCACAACTGAGCGCCGCCATAAACCGCCGCTTCAGCGCATCGGCCCGTACGGGGATGTTCCCGACCTCTGCACTGCCTGGCTGAACGGTAACGTGGAGAAATCGCGGACCTCGAGTTTCGTATAACCGGTCCAAAACGGTACGCAACTCGGCTTCTGTAGTAGCCCTCAGGATGGTCTCGATGCCCGCACTGAATGCCATCAGTTCCATATCCATGTACGGTGTCGGTTGGTCGCCGGTGCTCCCCCAGGTGCCATTATCCAAACACACAATGCTCAGATTCGCCGGTTGCCGCTCGGCGACGAGCGGTAATATAGTGCTCATTTGAAGACTGCCATCACCATCCAGCACCAGCGTCTCCCGTCGTGTCTTCAATGAGATACCCAGCCCGATGGGCGTGGCCTGGCCCAAACTGCCGAGCATGTAAAAATTCAACGCACGATCGTGAGCGGCATATAGCTCCTTGCTCGGCACGCCTATGTTTGCGACCACCGCTTCTTCACGCAGATATTCAGTGATTATGCGTATCGTATCGTATCTGCTCAGCTCGGGCTTCCTTGGTTTGTAGGTGTACTCAAGGACGCGCATCTTCTCCTGCTGCGGAACCATAGTCGCCGGTATCCGTTCATCACGATCCCACGTCCTCGGCGAGATGAGTGCGATATGCGGGCGTTCGTTCTCGAAAGCGTCCTGAATGACCTCCTCTATTGATCCGAGCTGTGCTGCATCATCTATGATCGTGTGTCTCAGCTCCAGGGCAGCCAGCAATTTCGGCAGCCTCGTTCCCAGTGGAACCTGCGCCTCGATCCGCTCGTCGTGAACGCCACGCCAGCTCGCCACTATTGGTAACGGTAGCCTATACGTGACGGTAAGCGACATGAGTGCATTGAGTAGCGTACCCAGGCCGGTGCTCTGAATGATCATGAGTGGCTTGCCACCTGCGAGATAAGCACCAGCAGAGATCCCAACGCCGTTCTCTTCCCGGTTCAAGCCGACGTGACAGAGTGCTTGATCGTGCGCTACAAGCTGCAACAACGCACTTAGTTTCTCGCAGGGCAGTGTCGAGACCACATCTATCCTGTTCCGCTTCAGGATCTCCAGGACGACGCGTGCGGGTTCGAACATGGATCTGGTCACCTTTCCGTTATAGTGATGTATTAGTTATTCTGAGCCATAAACACCATATTATCACATTACAAAGCCCGAACAAACGCCCGCAGCTCTCTTTCAACGTTATCCAGCGCCAGGAGATGCTCCGCGGGTTGCAGTTCCATCCGGTTTTCTATGTAATAGAGCTCACAATCCTCCTTCAACCGTTTATAGCCGCCGCCGGTGATATTCAACAAAATCCTGTCCTCCCGCTTAACCACGCCATCATCAACGGCTTTCTGTAATGACGCAACCGCCACGGATGCTGCAGGATCCAGATCGATCCCCTCATTGTCCTCGAATAACCGCTCCGCTTCCCGGGCCTCAGCGTTCGTTATCCCGTACGTCAGCCCATTTGTGTTCGAAAGCATATCATACACGCCGCCGGTGATGGAATACGGTGGATTCCGCGTGGAGAGCACGTCCGCATAGAGCTGCCGAATCTTCTGTTCTGCATCTTTCATGTCTTTTTCCGCACTGAGCTCCGCTCGACCGGCCTGCCAGGCACTGACCAGAGGTGCAAACGGGAGATTCTGTGCGATCACGATCCTGGGCATCCTCGCACCAAACCGGCCATCTGCAATCAGCCTGCTGAACGCTTCCCACGCGGCGATCGCGCCCGTGCCACTGCCTACCGCCTGGAAATAAAACGCTGGCAGACCGCGCATCGCGAATGCTGCTTCGAGCTCGACCACGCCCATGCCGTCCCTTCTCGCTACGTTCTTCACACCGCCCTCTTCGACGAGACCCTCCAGCTTCGCTATCTGCTTGCCGACAGCAATGGCATCTGAGTAATCACCGTTCACAGCGATCAAGAAGATGTGCACGTGGTTTCCCGTTGTCGTCCACATCCGCGGGAGGGAACTGCTTGGGACGACCGCGAGAACCGGCATACCAGTGGTTGAAGAGACCGCTGCAAATGCGCGTGACGTATTCCCGGCAGAGGCCACGGTCACGATCTTCTTCCCACCCGCGCGCTCGTTTACGCGCTGTAACGTCGGCAATGCCTCTAACTCCTTGAACGTGCAGGTCTTCATATACGCCCCGCGTTCAGGCCAGTAGCCGCTGAAGCTGATATATAACTCATTCAATCCGAGCTCCTGTCCGAAGGCTTCGCTTTTGTACGTGATCGGACTCGCATTCGTCGGTACCGCTTCGTCCACGGGCAGCCAGTCGAGATAGTTGAACATCCCCAGCCTGGATCGTCTGCGTATCTGCTTTTTGCGGTAAACCGTTCGTAACAACGAATCGTGACCGTTAGGGCACGTATTTGTATAACGGTCAACAACGACTTCGCCACCTGCCACACATTTCAACTGATACTTCTCAGCACCCATTTTGCATTTTGCCTCGCTTCGCCTTATCCATTAAGCCGTGCCACCGGTTCAGTAAGCGTGAACGTCCCCTCCATGATCTTTTGCTTCAGCAGTTCGGCCAATTTTATTGCCCGTTTTCGGTCCGACTGTCGCACGGTAACGGGAACCTGCCTCCCTGCAACGGTAACAACGCCGAGATTACCGTGAAACGCTCCTCCCATACAGAGGTGCACGCATGCGCCGCAGTTACAGCAGACATCCTCGTCTCTTTCTTTTGTCTGCGCATCAAAAGCCCTGGTCGGACACAGGTCCGCAACCTGGCACGTATCGCATTCGAGACAGCTCGATCGCTCGAACCGCATGGAACTGTCACGCCAGACGTCCGCATAGGTTATTGTACCGACCGGCAGTCTCGTATTGACGTCCAGGACCTCAAGCGGTATTGCCTCATCAAGCTTCTTCGCCGTCTCCAGCACCTGCTGGTTCACGATCGGGATGGGCACAGCCCATGAGGTCCATAGCTCCGGCCCCGCGGCAGTCCGAAAGCCGCCGAGGTACTCGGGCAGCATCCCGTGCATATCAGCACTACCCATCAAATTCGGTTTCGCCGCAGAACTTCGGGTACCCAGACCGAGCACAAAACCCTCTGCACCGTTCATCAAGAACTTTGTGCCCATACCGATGGTCTCCATGAACGGATCTTTCTCCAGCGGGTTCAACTCGCCACAGCCCGAGAACGTCAGCTCCATAAAGGGCCCTTGCAAGGCGCGCACAGAGAATATCGAAGCGACTTCGTTCTCCTGGGCATTAATAAATGCAAAGTAGTTCTTAAAGGCATTCCGCGTACTGCAGAGTCGTGCAAACGGGATTTGAGCAAGGTTCGTTCTCGTTTCGAGTTCACGACCGTCATTGGTCTCAATCACAACCTCTATCTCCTCCTGCGCAACCAGTGCCCGGAACAGATGTCCGCCACCGTAGCTGGTATCCCTGCGAGACGGCCCGTAAACGATAAGATCAACGATACCCAGCCGTTCGTTGGGGCAGGGCCCGACAAAGGCCGGTACACCATTCAAGGTAACTGTTACTGCGCGATCAAATTCGCCGTGCGACGCAACGGGTACCGAAAGAACAGCATACGTCCCGCTCATCACGCCGCAGGTGGCGGAGGTAACAACATCTACATCTTCAAACCGTATCTCCTCACCGCTCCGCGCACGGTTGCAGAGCTCCTCGGCGGTCATCACGACCGCTGTCCCACGCTTTACGTTATCCCGTATTTCCGCTATTGTCCTTCTCGTTTCCATGCTATATCCTTCGCTCTTCGACCTGCGTTCGTAGTACACACGTTTTACTATGCTATTGCTCTCGGGCATCAAAAAATCACGTGGCTACACGGTCGTACCGATGCCCCACACGTTACCGTTTCTGGCACGCAAATGTCCAAGTGTACAGTACCAGGGGCAAGTGTTATTATACGGATGCCGTCAAGTTATACTATACGACAGACATGACCGCTGCGGATGAGCTCCTTGCCAAGCTCTTTGTCCAGGATCAGGCACTCCCTACCGCATTGACCAGGACGATCAGGCAGAAGCTGGGCATGAGCGTCGGCGAATTCAGTACGCACTCGGGCATTCCGGCCAGCACGCTCTACAAGATCCTCTCCGGTGAGCGAGATCCGAACTTGCGTACTTTCCGCAGGATTCTGAGCACGATCAGAGCAATCGAGGGCGCAGAAGCGAAGACGAACCGGAAATTCATCGGCATCGTCGGCACCCGGAGCGTCCTGGACGAGATCGAGCAGATGAGTATCTCGGTGGACGACCGGACCATTGACATCAAGGAGTATGCCGTCACCGGCATCGAGGAGGCGATCATCAGTGCGATCCAGGCGGAACGCGACGGTGCGGCCGCGCTGGTCTGCGCACCGATCGTGAGCTCCACAATCGAGAAGGTGGTGACCATACCGGTGGCCACGATCAGGCCGAAATCCAGCGTCACGCGTGCGCTCGAGCTGGTCGCGCGGAAGATCAGTTAACCTGCGGCAGGCGTTTTACACCGTTTTCAATCAAGGATCGTATTGATCTCGAACGAGCAGTTCGTGCTCGGCTGCGGGATCGCTCGAATGATGCCGCGGACGCAAGCGCAGCTGTTTCCGCATCGCTCATGCTCACGTAAATTTCGGAATTGAAGAATTCGCGCAGACCTTCTTCTGATATCGCTTTCTTCTAGCTTCATAACGCAGCACGTTTTGGCGGTTCTGAGAAGTGCTTACTGGCGTAGCAACATGAGCGGAGCGTGCACGAAGGCGTAAGTATAAGTGTGAAGACGGCGAATGGGCGATTGCTGAGGTGAAAACCATGGAAAAAATCGCAATGGGGGCAAAGACCTTTTTGTATCCCAATCCCACAACACTCGTTGGAGCCAACGTTAGAGGTACGCCAAATTTTATGGCTATTGGTTACTGCGGAATAGTCCAGCACAGCCCCGCTATGATTGCAGTGAGTTCAAGTAAAACACATTATACTAATGCGGGGATTAAAGAAAACGGAACGTTTAGTGTCAATATCCCGTCTGAGGAGATGGTAAGAATCACCGATTATTGTGGGATAGTCTCAGGCAAGACGGTTGATAAATCCACGCTTTTTGAAACATATTATGGCACGCTAGGAACTGCCCCGATGATTAAAGAATGCCCTATCAATCTCGAGTGTAAACTTGTTCAGACAGTGGATTACGGTTATACGCATGAAGTTTTTATCGGAGAAATCGTCGAAGCATATGCCGAGGAACGGTATCTCACTGGTGGATTGCCGGATATTAAGAAGATCAAGCCAATTGTATTCTCAATGCATGATTATAACTATTGGAAAATCGGTGAGCATCTTGGACGGGGGTTTACTATCGGCAAGAAGTTCAAACCTACTAAAGAGTAAAAAAATAAGCTGATTTTTCAGTGATCGCTGCAGTCGCAATCGTACGAAAGAGGCGCTAAAGCCTCTATTCCAGCTCGCGCAGCATCTCAGCCATGGAAAAGATCCGGCACTCTGCCTTCCCGTGAATCCATGCTATAGCCCTTACTGCACCGATCGCCATCGCATCGCGGCTCTGTGCACGGTGTGTTATCTCCAATCGCTCACCGTTACCCGCATAGAGCACGGTATGCTCGCCGACGATCTCGCCTGCGCGTATCGCGTGTATACCGAGCTCTTCCTGTGTTCGCTCGCCGGTCATGCCGTGTCTACCATATACAAACCGTTGATGAGCAATCGGGAGATACGCGGCTAGTGTCTCGACAGATTAGTTTTTAGGCAATATTTATATGTGGGGTACTCCATACTGGTTTCATGAGCAGATTTTCCCTTGCTCCCGACGAGGTAGATTACCTCACTGGTTTTGTGAAGAAAGGCCGCAAAAGTGCACGAGAGTTGACGCGGGCTCGTATCTTGCTGATGCTCCATAACGGAATGACGGAAATGGACATTAAAGGAACGCTTGGCATCTGCAGGGCTACGGTTTCCAACATCAAGCGACGGTATCGCGAAGAGGGTCTCCAGTGTGCGCTCTCTGAAAAGCCAAGATCCGGGCAACCCAGGAAGTATACTGGGGCGCAAGAGGCTGAGATCATTGCGTTGGCGTGTACGAGTCCGCCAAAGGGTCGAGTACGATGGACGATACGGCTCTTGGCCGAGAAATTGAACGAGCGAGAGGGGTTCGAAACCATCAACCGGGAAACCGTTCGTCTGGTCTTAAAAAAAGCAAAACTCGACCTTGGCTGAAGCGAATGTGGTGTATCTCCGAGATAGACCAAGAGTTCCGAAATCGAATGTATGACATTCTCGATTTGTACGAGAAACCGTATGACCCAAGATATCCCGTAATAGGATTTGACGAGAAGCCAAAACAGCTTCTCGAAGACAAGAGACAAAGCATCCCTATGATTCCCGGTTATCGTGAGAAGTTTGACTACGAATACGTCAGAAAGGGAACAGCAAACATCTTTATCGCAGTGGAATTCAAAGCGGGAAAACGAACAGCCAGAGTAACAAGTCGAAGGACCAAAAGAGACTTCGCAAAATTCATCAAACACCTCGTCGATCGGCGGTATCCAGAAGCTGAACAACTCCAGATAGTCTTGGACAATCTGAACACACACGACACGTCCGCACTCTACGAAATGTACGGATCCAAAGAGGCAAAACGCTTACTCCAGAAAATTCAATTCCACTACACTCCAGCTCACGCAAGCTGGCTCAACGTCGCAGAAATCGAAATCGGCGCCATGGACACAGAATGCACACGGAAACGAATACCGGACAAAGAGACACTACGGCGAGAAATAATAGC
>JBNGDK010000045.1:0-15751 GCA_049975405.1 Candidatus Methanospirareceae archaeon | reverse complement strand
GAGGAATATAGGTGTGACCATTATAATAAACTATCGTTTGCTAGGACAATACCAACCTTTTTTATCTCTGTAAGCCGTTTATTCAGGTTGCCGAAGCAGAAGCAGAGGATTACGTTCCATGCTCGCATTCGTTTCGGCGATGGATGCAGATACGTAAAGAACAGAAGAAAGAGCGTGAACGGCGAACATGAGGAGCTATAAGATAGCAGTACTGCGTGGCGATGGCATTGGGCCCGAGATCATAGATGAAGGCATCAAGGTGCTCGAGGCAGTGGCTGAGCCGGAGGGCTTTGAGCTTGATTGGATCGAGTATCCGCACGGTGCGGATCATTTCCTGGCGACCGGTGAGTTGATGAGCGAGTCAACGTTGAAGGAGCTGGCAGGGTGCGCGGCGATCTATTTCGGGTGCATCGGCGATCCGCGTCTGGCACCGGGCGTCCTGGAGCAGGGAATATTGCTCGCACTTCGGTTCTATTTCGATCAGTACATCAATCTCCGTCCGGTGAAGCTCCTCGAGGGTGTGCGTACGCCGCTGGCGGGCAAAGGGCCCGCGGATATTGATATCAGCGTGGTGCGCGAGAACACGGAGGATTTCTATATTGGTATCGGCGGCCGTGTCAAGGGCGCAGGCAGCACGAAGAACACCCTGGAGATCCTGCGGTCGCTCTATCAGGTCACGTTCGAGCTGGATATCGAGACTGATGCAGATGAGCTCGCATACCAGATCGGGGTGGTCTCAAGGAAGGGCTGCGAGCGCGTGATGCGGTACGCCTTCGAACTCGCGCGTGAGCGCGAGAAGAAACTAACGAGCGTGGACAAGGCGAACGTGCTGACGCACTGCTATGGCTTCTGGCGCGAGGTCTTCACCGAGGTCGCGAAGGACTACCCGGATGTCGAGACTGAGTTTAATTTCGTGGATGCGATCACCATGTGGTTCGTGAAGAATCCCGAATGGTATGACGTTGTGGTCGCGCCGAACATGTTTGGTGATATCATTACTGATCTGGGCGCGATGATCCAGGGCGGCCTGGGACTCGCACCGGGCGGGAACATCAATCCTGATGGGGTATCCATGTTCGAGCCGATCCACGGCTCTGCGCCGAAATACAAGGGCAAGAACGTCTCGAACCCGATCGCAACGATCTGGGCCGGTGCGCTGCTGCTGGCGAATATCGGTGAGAAGCGCGCTTCTGATCGCGTTATAACCGCGATCGAGTCGGTCTTGAAGGACGGCAAGGTGCGGACCTACGACCTCGGCGGTAGCTCGAAGACGAGCGAGGTCGGGGACGCGATCGCGCAGCGGATCCGGGCCCAGGAGTAGCCCGGAAAGAGCGAGAAACGCGGGGCAGCGTTGCGAGTCTCACTGACTCTAACAAACGGCCTTTAAGTTCAACCGTGCGCCAAGAACCGAGCGGTGGTGGTCAGTCAATGAGTGCTTCAAGCTTACGCAGCTCGCGTCTCCGGAACCCGATAAAGAGCCCGTTGGCTTTGCCGCCCACGCAGGTCTTGGTCTTCTGACCCTGCGGCAGCACGGTGGTGAGCTGCGCGCTGAGGACCTTTACCGTATCGTTTTTTTCGGTTCTGATCAGTATCCCTCTCTCGATGCCGATAATCCAGCAGAAGGTGCGTGTCTTTGGCGGTATCAAGCCGGCAAGTGCCGGGTGCTCGAGATCGAGATGCGTCACGGTCGCGCGTGCATAGCCCTTCAGATGGAGGTAGACGTGTGCGCCGGATAACTCCTCTTCGTTCAGGAATACGTGCGCGTCAAGCGGTACTTTGCCTGCTGTAGGTACAATCATGTCATGGAGTGCTCGGGCCGTTCCATTTGAGCGTAAAGAAGCTCCTGGGGTTCGATCACCAGGTTTCAGTGTGCTCCTTTTACCGCGCTCGTCGCATATTTTTTAGCGAAGATAAAGATCTATCTATACCGATCCAAAGACTTACTTGGCACATAAAACTATCGCTCGCGGTTACAAGGGCTTTTTATTCGGTTCTTCTTTTACGTTTGGGCCAACCAGAGGCTTTATTTACCCGGCGATACCTATGGTGAAATGAGGAATAAGCAGATGGAGGAGTTCGAGACGCTGGAGGTAACAATACCCAAAGAGCTGCTGCTGGGCGTGGAGAAGAAAAAATTTATTGCGGATCTCAAGCTCTTCACGGCGATGGGGCTTTACGAGAAGCAGGTTTTATCATTAGGAAAGGCCGCGGCGTTGGCGGGTAAATCCAAGGACGACTTCATGAGCGAGCTATCGGAACACGGGATAGCGGTGATACGGTATTCAAACCTAGAGCTCGATGACGAACTGAAACTTTTGAAGCGTTCCAGATGAGATTGGTATCAAATTCATCGCCACTCATCGCGTTGGCGAAGATCGGGATGCTGGGTATACTGCGAGAAGACCTGGTGATCCCGCAGGCGGTCTTTGCAGAACTTACCGAATCGGCGAAGGAATATGCAGATGAGTTCGATACATGGTGTAAAGAGCGGGTGATTGAAGTTAAGGATCCGCGAGCTGTTGAATACCTGGAGCTGATGTTGGGCAAAGGAGAGGCAGAGGCGATCGCATTGGCCGAAGAACTCAAAACCAATATTGTGCTCATCGACGACCTTAAAGCAAGAAAGATAGCTAAACTACGAGGATTAAACGTTATCGGAACTTTGGGTATTTTACTGGATGCGAAGGATAGAGGGATTATAGTAGAAATAAGACCACTCTTAGAGGAATTGATGAAAAAGCGGATCAGGATTAGTAAAGAACTTTATGATCGTACTCTGGAATTAGCACATGAGTGACATTACACCTCATTCAAATAACAATTGCACCTCGTTCAGGTAAAATGAATCTCTCATTAGAGTTACCAAAACTGAGCTTTACACGGGCGAAAAAAATCTCCTAATCTTATCCCCGGCGCTGAACTGGTAATCGCGCTGGATGAGGTCTATGAGCACACCTTTCAATGAGTTCGTCACCTTAGCTTGCTTCGATCCCCTGGGGATGTTAAGCGCAGTGCCCACGTAATATCAACTATCAAGTCCTCTGGTTCGTAGCTGAACGGTATTTTTCGCTTTTTTTAATTCCTCCAGGGCCGCTCGATACGTTATCTCCGCCATTTCAGCCGCTTTCCAGAGTGAGATCTGCCGCTCACTGTATAATTCGAGCGCCGTTCTCATGCTATAGTCTTTCAATGCGCCCCCGATTAATCGCCTCAGCATCGTTCTTTTTCCACCGATTCCAGGGTGTACAGCTTTTCAATCCTTCATCAGCCGCACGGACGTGGTTATCATGCCCCACACCAATTACAGCTTGTGCTCGTGTATACTTAAGGCTCGGTGAAGCGTAAAGAGAGAGAATAGAGAATAAGGTACACTCCAGAACGTAAAGCGAATGCTTAAATCGAGCTTCTTTAGCGGTTTCACGAAGTTTTAAAAACCAGACAATACCTCGCGCTCGCTTTCGCTCACGTTCGCACGCGTGAATGACCTACGAAGCCCGAGCTGCTTCCAGCCGCTCGAGCCGCTTATTCTTTTACCGCACTGATTTCCGTTGCGAGCGCCTCGATCCGTTCTCCAGTGGTGAGCGCGTGCCGGAGCAGCTCGAAGTCGGCATTACGTTCTCGCACTATGGAACACGCCATTCCTGAATCGGCGAGCAGATTACTTCCGTTTCGTCTTTGTGTGGATACTCACACTGTTACAGGACTGCAGGAGCAGAGCACTCTCAACTATCGTTCACTATGTATAGGCCCAGCGCGGTAAGCGCGTCCGCGGCACGTTTGTGCCTGACAGGCACCCCCTCCAGTCGAAACGTACCCAAAAGGTTTATATATACTATGTGGCGATTGAGTGGTATTCAGGAGCATGAACCAATGGTGGAAGGTGCTCAAGCACTACAATTTGGCCTGGTAGCACGTCAGCGGTGCTTTCAGGATACCTGCATACATATCAGCAGCTGGAGGGGGTGAAACGCTATGAAGAACGTACTATTAATTGCACTACTGGCACTGTATCTCGCGCTTGGGACAGGGATCGTTTGTGCTGATGATGGTTCGATTATACCTATCGACAATTTTGACGATATAGCGTGGGAGAGTTGCGCCGACTTCAAAAGCGACTCGGGTATTTATGACGAAGAACTCGAGTCTGGCGGTTTACAATTTGCTGAGCGCTTCGAGGGTCAAACTCTGACAACCTACGGAGACTTTGATGTACTTTCAGGAACTCCTGACTACCCACTAAAATTGAAGAATGGAGAAAATGGACAGAACATCTACGTATATTCTGCCCCTATTACTAATAACCCTTCAACTTACAGTAACGTTGTGGCTGGTCTTGGACATAAAGGCCTTTTAGAACCCGGTAAGCCGAGGGGAGATGCTATTGGTGAAGGATCGGTCGCCGTGCTATTCCCGAGCCCGCAATCCCAGTTCAAGTTTGACATCGTTGATGCCCAGGGAGGTTCGGCGACACTGCACACTTTCGGAGCCGACGGAAGTTTACTTGGTACTAATATCATAACTACTTCCACCGACCAAACGTATGGCTTCGAATGGACTGGCGGAACTCCAGCAATCGGGGGGTTCTCTATCCACAATAGTGATGGTGGGGGTATAGCCTACGATAATATATGTTCTGCTGCCGATCCGATAGATGAAATAATAAAAGTGACGAAGGACTACCGATACGCCGACGTCTGCTTCGACTGCCCTGAGGGGACTGACCTTGGTGAATTACTGCCTTTGGATGCTGAGGAGGCCTACACACTTGAAGCGGTCGTCACCAAGGATGGTACTGTCAGGAGCTATAACCCGGGACAGTACTATGCGGTGTCTACCGTTACGGTTCTCGCGGATGTGGATGTACTAACAATAAAGGATGAATTTTGTGACTGCGAAGACATAGGCACGCTCAGTCCCAGTCACGGCGGCGGCTCCGTCGCCATCGTTCAGGTCGGATTTGAGGATCCTGACGAAGCAAAACAGATACTGAATGCCAAATCGGAAGCAGTGACGGTCGATTTCGACGATTGTACGGTCACCGTCGAGCTCGCTGATGTAGAAGCTGGCACGACGATACTCATGTATGTTAAGTTCGGGCCAGCACTAAAGGGAGAAACATGGGCCGGCCCATACGGCTGTGAAAACACCATGACTGCGCGCGCAACTACTGGTGGTGAGGATCCCGCCACAGAAGAAGCCAGTGCAACGGCATCGCTCAAGCTCATCCTCATGGAGTAGGGGAGGGATTAGACGCTCGAAACCGTTTATCGAGTTAGAATAGAGTCCCTTCGGGGGCTCCCTTTCTGTTTTTATAAGGTGGTTTGATCTGATTTCTCGTTCAAGTTCAGGCATTTCACAGGTGTTGCACCCACGAATTTTCGTAGAGCAACCTTTCCTCGCGGCGCGGTGGAGCATACTCAAATCCCCGTACCTCAACGCCCTGATGAGTTCATCTGGGAAAACAATGCCAGGGGTGCATCTTCATAAGTGCACCCTATATGCTTACTTATCTCGGTTCAGGTATGCGTACCTGAACGGTGGCCTTATCGAGATACAGCTTAACGGCGTCATGACCGTAAAACACGACCTGCACCGAGTCGTCGGTAGGTGTCGGGGTATCAAGAACATAGTCATACCCAGGGATCAATCCCGAAGCATCAAGGGTCTTCTTCAGCCAGGTATACCAGGCCTGAGTATAGTTTGTCGTGATGTTCAGCGTTAGGCTGGGATAACAGAACGGATCGGAGATGCGCTCGTAGTCCTCGCGATACAGTTTTATGAGGGTTGTTGCTGGGCCACTGTATACACGGTCCGCGGGGATCGGTGGTCCGGTCAGGTCAAAGAGCGAGAGGCTGATTTCTGTGTTGATTTCTGCAGTATCAGCTTTGGCGGCGAGGCTGTTGAAATTCTCGAGCGCGAAGTTCCCTTCCCGCTGACTCTTGATCACCGCGCCATGTTCATAGATAAGTTCGTAGTTCGGGAGATAGAAATAGGTGCTCGAGAAGCTGATCGAACCTGATGAGCGTTCGAGGACAACGCCATCTGCGGGAGAGGAGTAAGAGATGCTCACATTGCATAAGGTGGGCGTTAAATCAGGGTCCCAGGTGCTGAGCTCTGCGCGATATTGGACATACTGATGCCCGGGTGATACTGATGAAATTTCCCTGAGGTTTTGTGTATTGGGGCCGTTTATTGATTCGATTGCCGGGCAGGCACTCCAGTTTACAGCGTGTGTCATGTTAGGGAACATGTCAGTCCTCACTCTGAGAACAATACGCGTGTCTCCCGGAAGACTGGTGTACCATGAGAGGTTCTCGTAGACGGTGCTCGCAGTACTGGTATTCCACCCAATCTGTTCCGTTGTAGCGCTCAGGTTCGATTCCAAATAGCCACGTGCTATATGTGGCGGCCCCTCGAGCACGATGGTGCCTGTCCGTCGGACGACTTTAACGAGGTCTTTATTTGTGAAATCCTCATCCATCCACACAGTATGAGCGCCCGTGCCACTTTCAGTGACACGCACGGTTATCTGCTCGTTGGTGGGTGAGAAGCTGATCGTGCCGGAGGATTCATGGAGGTGTGCGATAAGCGATTCTTTCTCGGGGCCCATGCGGATGGGCACGGAGAGTGAAGCGCCAGTAGGCGCTGATCCTCCCAGAGCGGTTATGCTGGTGCAGAGTGCGCTGAAATCCGCGGCGACATCAGAGGCATGCTGATACTCGCTCGCTTTGGTCTCGATCGGCTCGGTGGTGGAGATATAGATAAAGGTCGCGGTCAGCACGATCCCGGTGATGAGAAGCGCGCCTACAGCGAATGCCTGTGCGGTTTCGGTTCCTGATACAGATCGTTTTCGTAGGTGCATCTCTCTCTCACATTCTGTTCCATTCATTCGGTTCAGCTTGTTATCTCAACTTCCGCACTGGAACGTTTCAACCACAGGTTCACGGGCCTGGTCTCATTCCCATAGAAGATGACCTGGAGCGCGTTTCCTATGGTAGTGATGTTGTACTGCCCGGGGTCAGCGCCATAGTCTATACCCGCTTCGCCGCAGGTCGCGTTGAACCAGTGCTGCCACGCGCTAGGATAGCTGGTCGTGATCTCCAGGCTGATATTCTCGAAGTTCAAGCAGTTGGTAAGCAGGGTGTCGTCCTGATATGATGCGTCCACGGTGGCGCTCAGGCGTCCGCTGAGCGTTCTTTCATCGCCCGTAAGGTTGATCGAAGTAATCTGGAGCGATATGCCCGGACCTTTTTTACCCACAAAGAGCGGTGGTGCGAAGAGCATAAAATCCCCCTCCTCCTGATCCCTGATCGTGCCGCCGTGCGCATAGACGAGTTGATAGTTCGTGAAATAGAGGTACTGGCTCGCGAAGTCCACGTGCCCTGATGACGTAACGAGCACCGGACGTTTGCCATACTCATAGCTGATGTTGACCCAGGCGAGCCGTGGCGTGATGCGCGGATCGAGGGTGAGCAGTTCAGCGCGCCACTGGATATACCGGTGCCCGTCGGAGACCACCGGGAGGTCGGAGATGTCCTGTCCGTTAACGACTGGCGGGCAGTCCTCCCAGGGCACGGCATCGGTCATGTTCGGGTACATCGAGGTGCGGACCTTCACGACGATATCTGTATCCGGAGGCAGCGCAGCTCGGTAGGTCATATTCCCGTAGCGAATGAGGGTGCTGTGCGTATCGTATCCCACCTGTCCCTGGACTGCGGTCATGTTCGAGACGAGATACCCAGTGCTATAGTACAGGATACTGGGGAAATAGCGGGCTGGATCGACCACGGGCGATCCAGGCGTGCCGTTCTGCCCGGGTTCCGCATCCTTTTTACCACTGGTGCCACCCACGCCGTAGTTTACATTGATATGGTTCGTTTTGATGTCACCGGGACCGGGAACGAGGCTGCTATCGTAATATACATGAATTTCGCCACCACCACCGCCACCACCGCCGGTTCCTTTGAGGCTATTATTACCACCATTACCGCCCACAGCATAGAGCCTGCCGGCGATATTCACGTTATTACCTTTGATGATGATCTGGCCGCCGCTACCGCCACCACCGCCGCCACCGAAGAAGTTACTATTTGTTTTACTACCACCTTCTCCAGTTGTTCCATTGGCGGAGATAGTGCCCTGAATCTCAATGTTAGAAGCGTCTAACTGTATATAACCGCCTCCTGATCCACCCTTACCACCTGAAGAGAGCACGATCTTCCCATTCGGTTCCTTCCAATCGCCGCCGCCACCACCACCAGAGCCCATCAAATCGTCCAAATGCGCGGCACTGCCGCCGGAGCCGGGATTCTCCGAACCATTACCTCCGGTTCCGCCGCAACCACCACCACCACCGCCGTAGCCACCTTCTCCTATATCTTGACCTGCTAATCCACCTTTACCGCCTCCTATGCCACTCCCGTTATACCCCGGGTTGTTACCCGAGCCACCAGCATACCCCCAGCCATCTACGGTTATCCGAGATCCCGCTTCTATGAAAATGTCCATGGCATGTATCGTCAACCGTCCCTGAACAGCCAGAATTGAATGGTTTATGAGCTTGAATTGGCCGAAATAATATTCACCACCCGGTAGCGTCGTGCTCGTGTTATAGGTTTTATCCTCGCCCGCTTCGGGCGCGAGTGTTGCTCCGTACTCCGTGACTCTGACGTGGTATTTAGAAAAGTCAGACCAAGAGGAGGTATCATTCCAGTATTCATCCGAGGTGTTTTCCGCATTGAGCGTGCTGGCAATGCACGCAAACGTTTCTTCATCAGGATTGAAGGTGAGCGTGCCTCCAGAGGCCTTAAGGCCCACCAGCGGGACACTGCCCGGGGTCATTCCGATCGCCGTAGACAGAGGTGTCGCGGGCTCTTTGCTCGCCAGTGCCATATCGATATGCGCGCCGAGCTCGGCGAAGTCCTGCGGCACCCTCGCGGCATGTTGGTATTCAAACTCTTTCGTCCATTGCGGCAGCTGCTGTGCGTAAAAGATGGCGGTTGCGGAGATGAGAATAGCGATGATAAGGAGCGCGCCCACCACTTCAGTGATGGCCCGCTCGTCCGTCCAGAATGAGGTCATAGCTTCTGTCTTTCGTTTATAGGTTCATATCATTTTACGAGTTTTACTTCAGCTCCGGCCTGCTTGAGCCATACGTTCACGGGTTTCGATTCACTCCCGTAAAGGATGAGCTGCAGCGTGTTACCCATTTTGCTCATGGAGTACGCTCCGGGGACGGTTCCGTATGTTAAGTTTCCGTCTCTGCAGGTCTGGTTGAACCAGTGCTCCCATACGTCGGGATATGCGGTGGTGAGTTTTAGGGTAACGTCTGCGTAGTTCAGACCGGGCTTGAGCAGTGTATCGCCCTGCGAAGTCGCGCGAACGGTGCCGCTCACCCGGCCGCTGACGGCATAAGGCTCCCCGGCCACGTCAATCGCGGTCAGTTTGAGCGTGGTTCCCTTCTCATCAGAGTCGATGAAGAGCGGTGGTGGGAAGTGCATGAATTCCTCCCCGCCGTCCTGCACCCTGATCGTGGCGCCATGCGCATAGACAAGTTTGTAATTGGGGTAATAGAGGTACTGGCTCCTGTAGCCGATCGTGCCGGACGCATGCGCGATAATGGGATCGCAAGCGCCGTAGGAGATATTGACCCAGTGGAGCTCGGGCGTTCTATTAGGATCGAAAGTGAGCAACTCCGCGCGCCACTGGACATAACGGTGCCCGTCGGAGACCGAGAGGAGGTCAGAGATGTCCGTATTGTTCGCGACGGGCGGGCAGTCCTCCCAGGGCACGGCATCGCGCATGTCAGGATACATTGAGGTGCGCACCTTGAGTATGATATCCGTTCCAACAGGGAGAACCGTCCCGTAGGTTACGTTACCGTAGCACAAGTGCGTGCTACTCGTATCGTACCCGTTCGAGACGAGGTATCCGGACTCATAATGAAACAGGGTGGACTTATACGAGTGGTAACCCGCACCGGGACTGGTATATATCCCGGGAGCACCATTTTCGCCCTGCGTATCATTTCCCGTCCCACCTATTCCACCACGCACGTCATCTAGATCGAAATAGAACCCCCCAGCGCTCTGGTAAAACGCCTCAATTATTCCGCCGCCGCCGCCCCCCCCGCCATTCCCAGCGTCGCTCCCGCCCCCCCCGCCCCCTTTGGCAACGACGGCTCCAGGAATTTCTACGTTATCGCCAATGATCTTAATCCAGCCCCCGCTCCCGCCGCCACCGCCTCCTCCAAAATACTCGTCGCCATATTGAACCTTACCTTCGCCGCACGCGCCGCAGGCGGAGATGTTGCCGCTAATGTCAATAACCGCGGCATCGAAACACATATACCCGCCGCCACTGCCGCCGTCACCGCCGGTCGAAGCGACCATTTGTCCCGAACTATTCTTCCAGTTGCCGCCGCCACCACCGCCACAGCCCATCATCTCTCCGGCACAACTGGGTCCCAGGTAAATCAGCAACTCAGCGGCATCGCCGCCCGAATCCGGGTTGTCACCACCACCATCTCCGCCAATTCCGCCCAGTCCCCCGCCGCCACCACCATCGCCAGCTTCGTTTCCTGTTGGAGCGGTTTTTCCACCTATCCCCCCGCCCACGCCACTACCGTTATGGCCGGGATCGTTGCCCAGGCCACCGGACCATCCTTTGCCGTCCGCAGTGATGCAGGAGCCCGTTTCAATGAAGATCTTCAGCGCATGGATCGTCAACCGCCCTTCAACGGTCACCGACGAGTTGTTTACCACACTGAACGTATTCAGATAATATTCACCGGATAGTGTTCTATTCTCCATACCGTGCTCACCGATCGTTAAGTTACCTCTCCTCGCCGGGCCCAATTCTGCTTTTGACGGGTAGATAACTACATGATACGTATCAGTAAAGGTATTCCAATCGGCGGTGTTATTCCAGGGGCTACCTTCAGGAGGCTCGGATCCATCTGGAGCAGCGGCGATGCATTCGAACGACTCTTCACTTTGATTGAAATAGAGCGTACCACCGACGGGAATCAGTCCTACCAGCGGCACACCCTCAGGGAGCATACCCACCGGGGTAGACGTTGCGGTGGTTGGCTCTTCACTCAATACCGCGCGCTCGATATTACCCGTGAGCGTGGCGAAATCATGGGGCGCCACAGCGGCGTGTCTCGCCTCATATTCCTCTGTCCATTCCGGTACCTGCTGCGAGAGATACAGGGTACCTGCGGAGAGCAGAACAGCCAAGATAATCGTGGCACCTAATACTTCTGAGATCGCACGGGTGTCCTGAAGGATGCTGTTGTTCTTGCTCCTGGTTCTCTTCCCCAGAGGTTTGAAACGCATAAGCGCGAGAAAGCAATCGGACTACGTTAACCCATCTCTATATGTTTTACCACTTATATAAAGCTATCCCTTCTCCGCGCATTATGGATAGCATGACGAGCATTCAGGTTATCCACAACGTGCTTGTCCCGTATCGCACAAACAAGTTACGAATGACCTTGTAGATCTCCTTATAGTAAGTACGGTACAACGGTCTAATCCGACAAAAAAGAATACTACATTATCTATTCCTTCTGGTCTGTCATCATAGACCTTTCTGCTACGTTATCCTGTCCCTCTTCTGTTACGAATCACGTTGAATGCTCTGCTCCGCACAGTGCGGTTTTTTGAACCTGTACTCCCCGTTTTTTGAGGAGCCTAACGGATAGGTAGCGGTCTCTTAATAATGCGGTGGAACGGTTTTCCACAAAGGAATGCATACTGGCAGGCGGGAACCCTCAATGCTGCTCATCGTTATCAATACAGTCGCGGCTTTGGACGCGGCCGCGGGCGCGGTCGTGCTGGTGACTCGATCCAGGTGATAACGCAGACCGCGAGCCCGACCGGTGTAATCACGGGCAGCAGATATGCGGCGACCACCGCGCATACCGGCAGCTCGTAGCCGAGCGCGCCGAGCGTAATAGAAGCGACCACAAAGGCGGCACTGGCGAGCAGCCCGTAGAGCACGCCCTTGAAGACTGTTTTGAGATGACGACGCAGGATCACGAGCACGAGCAATATAAGCACGATGAAGGCGAGCAAAGCGATCGTGTTCAGGCACAGCGCAGCGAGATAGACCACCGGCGTGAGCAGTAAGAGCCTGGTCGCGACCCGCAGGTGCTCGCGCGCCAGCAGCGCGTCCGCGATCGGCGGGCTCACCGTGGCGTACGTGGTCCATAAGAACGTGCCCACGGGGTTGGTGAGCAGCACGGCATCGCGGAACTGGCGCAAGATCGCCAGCTGGGGCTCGTCTGGAGGCACAGAGACGACCGTCGCGATATCCTCCGCCTGTTCATCGCTGATCGGGAACTCTCCGGTCACTGCCGCGGCCGTAACGCCCGCAGACAGGAGCGCAATGAGTACGGCGGCCGTGAGCATGAGGCTGAGGAGGAGCATCATGGCATTTACCGGGCAACCGGCAACCGAATGACCGCTGCGTGACATGGCTTATGCTGATCGAGAATGCCTAACGCTTTTTGCTGTAATAAAAGTTCCTGTGCACTGCTACCAGGGAAGCCAGCGGCTGAAGCATAGGAAAAAAACGCGATCACTTCACGTCCTGGGTGTGGGATTTTCAGTGAAATATATCCTGGCCTCATCCCGAAAGTCAGTACCATGAGGAGATACCTGCACCCTAGCAGCATTTGAAGGGCAAAGTTAAATTGCTTACTTAATATGATAAAAGGATAGTGCCGATTATAGGCGCTAAAAAATAGTAGTACTCTCCGCATATGGAGGACATCGGATATGGTGTATAATCCGCTTCAGCCTTATGATGCTTTGCCCTCTCTGCCCCCGGCAGCGGATGTGGAAACCAAGGCTGTGCTCAGGCAGTGCCTCTCAGCAACGCGGGCCTTGGCTGAGTTGAAGGGCGCCGGGGGACTCATTCCCGACCAGACCATCCTGATCAATGCCATTCCGCTACAGGAGGCTAAGCTCAGTTCTGAGATTGAGAACATCGTCACAACCCAGGATGCCCTCTTCAAGGCCACTCTGGACGAAAGGAAGCCCACTGACCCGCGGACCAAGGAAGTGCTACGTTACCGCACGGCCTTGCGTTACGGTTATGAAGCGCTTCGCAATCAAACTCTTTCCATCGATTTATTACGGGAAGTCTGTTCCGTCTTGCTGGGCGACTCGATGGACTTCCGCCAGCCTGATGAGTTAGTGGTCATAAGCAATCGCACCACTGGTGAAATCCGCTACACGCCCCCGCGCGGCGGGCCCGCTCTGCGAGAAAAGTTGAAAAATCTTGAATCATACCTTCTGGCTGACGATGGGCCCGATCCGCTCATCCGCCTAGCCATCAGCCATTACCAGTTTGAGGCGATCCATCCGTTTACCGATGGGAACGGGCGAACTGGGCGTATCCTCAATATACTCTATCTCATCCAATCTGGATTGCTGGATATCCCTGTGCTCTACCTCAGCCGGTACATTATTCAGCACAAATCTGATTATTATCGGCTACTCCGCGCGGTAACCGACTCTGGTGACTGGGAATCTTGGCTGCTCTATATGCTCCGCGGCGTCGAAGAAACCGCACTTTGGACCTTCCACGTATCCACGCGATTCACGATCTACTCGATCATACCATTGCGCGTTGCCGGGCCGAACTCCCAAAAATATACTCACGAGAACTCATCGATCTGATCTTCCGCCAGCCATACTGCAAAATCAGTTTCGTCGTCGATGCTGGACTTGCGGAGCGCAAGACGGCTTCCACCTATCTGCAGTCCCTAGAACGGATTGGCATCCTGGTCAGCGAAAGAGTGGGCCGTGAGGTCATCTACAAGCATCCCGCGTTACTTGAGGTGCTTACTGCATGAACGACGCGAACCCAGCTTGTCCGCGCCAGAGCCACAAAGTGGAGTTTGTGTCCATTTTTTCCGCTAATTTGGATCGGTCTGCGCAAGATGTCCAATGGATGGACACATCCAACAGAAGCTGTCCAATTCCAGCATATAAATGGACATTTTAGCAGTAGAAATCGAGGTTCCAGGGGGCTACACGCATCATCGATGCATCACCGATGTATCGTCTCGAACATCTCGTACATCTCACCTTGATCCATGAGACGTCTTTCCCCTCCCACTCGATCGAGAAACATGCGAAAGATGAGCTTGCAGTCGTGCTTCGTCCAGTCCTTCAAATCGCTCCGCTCCCGCTCAGCCACGATTCGAACGAGATCATCGTCAATGAGGTAGCCATATCGTGCCCCGCGCAGGTGCCGGGTCGAGATAATCCTCAGCACGAGGGCGATCTATCTTATTCGCACGGCTCTGGCTGTTTTTGGGATGACGCCACTATGCCCCAAAGGTTTATATAGCCTCCGCGCCAATGCGCTATCCCCTCGCTATGAGGGCCGCTCTGCATGCCGATGATTGGTGGCTGCATGCTGATGCGTGGCGGTAACAGAGGCGATGAAACGGTACGAATGTCTGCTCTGTGGCGCGGTGTACGATCCTGAAGTGGGTGATTTTGAGGGCGCGATCGAGCCCGGTGTCCGGTTCGAAGCGCTGCCTGATGCCTGGTGCTGCCCCGAATGCGGTGCGCCGAGGGAGGAGTTCATGGAGCTCGAGGATCAGGCGAAGGGGGTGGTCCACACGGACGACAGTCCGGTTACCCCGGCACTGGCCACCACATTCGCGCGCCTGCGCGCCTGCGCGCCTGCGCGGCGTCACGTTAAAGGAGCGGCATTACAAAGAACGCTGTACCGTTCCGGAGAGCCGCACGAGATTCCGGGAGCCGGTGCAGACTAGAAAGCGTACGCGTCACTATATCACTCCGGTGCGAAGACCTCTAAAAAATCGATTCGCTTGAAATCAGCATCAAACGTTGCAATTTTCGGTATCCCAAACTGCTTGCACGTTGCGACTATCAATGCGTCGTTTGGAAATAGGTGAAAGCGTTTCAACAGCTCCTTTGAACTATCAAAAATAGTGTCAGTTATATCTAGGATTATCATCTTATTTTTGAGAGAATTGAGCATGGATAGCCTTCTAGAAATGAGCGATTCTCCCTTTCCTTGCTCGAATGCCCGTTTTATTTGGTAAAAATTATGCGTATTTGATTGCAATGTATCCAAAATACTGCTTATAATAATTTTAAAACTAGCCTCTTCAAGAACATTAGCAGGTAAAAATAACATATAATTTGCAAGTTTTTCTAACAATACAATATCTCCTTCGAGGATTACTTTGAGGAGTACAGTTGTATCAACTGCGCATTTTTGCTTCATAGTATACTGCATCCAACTTCTTGAAGTCAACGGTTGTCTTTGGTAAAGATTTCAATAGCGTTCGTAATTCATCAAGGTCTCTGGAAGTGAGAACACCCCGGTTCTTACCCATCGTAACTTTGATTACCGTTCCTTCCTCCAAATCCACCTGCTCCAGCGGCTTGAAGACGCCACCCTCATATACCATCTCTATCCTCTTCGTCTTGGTCATCGCTGATAGCCCGTGAAAGATAATAGAAAATCCACGTATAAAGGTTCTTCTATACCGGTACGCATGATCCGCAGAGATAAAAACCGAGCGATATACAGTATCTGCGGAGGAAAAACCTGTAGGGCTTTTAGCCCCCCTCTTCTTCCAGAAAAGGATTTGATCTTCGAGTCTTCAGCATTTCGTCACCGGGTTCGGGCACGAGCTATCGTGGCCCGCCACGACCTACCTGCACGCCCACCCGAGTTGGCAAAATCTCATTAA
>JBNGDK010000044.1:0-17215 GCA_049975405.1 Candidatus Methanospirareceae archaeon | reverse complement strand
CATACCGTGAAGAAATAGATTTAAATAAGTTGTATTTCCACTGCATACGTCTCAGAAAAATGCAGTAAGTTCATCATTAGATTGGGACATGAATGGCAACATCTCTTCATCCATCTTTTTGGGATGAAGCCAGTTAGTGCCGAGCAAAAACAGCGATTAAACCGGTTTGGGAAGAACTGCGTCTGGCTTTGCTTTCTCTTCGAGGAACTCTGACGGCGCGGCATCCACGTACCCGCCGCACAGCAAGATTCTTCAGGATCATCGTGCTGGAGGCCCGGAAGCGACCGAAGCTGAGATCATTACGTTGGCGTGTACGAGTCCGCCAGATGGCCGAGTACGATGGACCATACGGCTCTTGGCCGAGAAATTGAACGAGCGAGAGGGGTTCGAAACCATCAACCGGGAAACCGTTCGTCTGGTCTTAAAAAAAGCAAAACTCGACCTTGGCTGAAGCGAATGTGGTGTATCTCAGAGATAGACCAAGAGTTCCGAGATCGCGTGTATGACATTATCGATTTGTACGAGAAACCGTATGACAAAATATACCCAGTAACAGGATTTGACGAGAAGCCCAAACAGAATCTCGAAGACGAGAGACAAAGCATCCCCATGATCCCAGACCTTCGTGAGAAGTTTGACTACGAATACGTCAGAAAAGGAACAGCCAGAGTAACAAGTCGAAGGACCAAAAGAGGCTTCGCAAAGTTCATCAAACAGCTCGTCGACCGGCGATATCCAGAAGCTGAACAACTCCAGATAGTCTTGGACAATCTAAACACGCACGACACGTCCGCACTCTACGAAGTGTACGGATCCCAAGAGGCAAAACGCTTACTTCAGAAAATTCAATTCCATCACACGCCAGCTCACGCAAGCTGGCTCAATGTCGCAGAAATCGAAATCGGCGCCATTGGCACAGAATGCAGACGAAAACGAATACCGGAAAAGGTACACTACGACGAGAAATAATAGCCTGGGAAAAGCGGGTCAACAAACAGCAAAAGAGAATCGACTGCGCTTTACAAGACAGAAAGCCGACCAACAACTATTCCCCTAATATGTCTATGAATTACCTGGTCAATACACGAGCGGCATACATGATGCGCGCATCCAGTAAAAATGCGGTTTGTCCCTGAGCGGAAAAACATGTTCGGATGCGCGGCAGGCAAAAAAAGAAGAATAGGGAAGGAGCAGGTCATACGCTCCTAGCCGAGGGCCTCATCCCTATCTGCGTCCCCGCCACAGCCATAGGGCCACGGTGGTGAGCCCAGCAAGCGCTACAATCAGCTCAAAGCCCGGTATGCCCGGCTTCGCGGTCGGTGAACTCGTCGGTAATGGGGTAGGTGCCGCAGTTGGCGCAGTGGTCGGCGTGACCGTTAGACCCGGTGTAGCGGTCGGCGAGACAGCCGGCGAAGGGGATATGACCGCGGTCGGCGAAGGGGAAGCAGTAGGCGTTGTTCCGCCTCCGCCTCCACCGCCTCCGCCTCCGCCGCCACCGTTACTTGGGGTAGGCGTTGGGGTCGGTGTAGGTGTAGGTGTCACTCCTACGGTTAACCCGGTGTCACCTGCAACCACACCAGTAAGTAGTCCTGGTTGAGGGAGAGCAGCGGTTTTCCATGTGCCGGAAAACACGGCGTTCTCTATCTGTCCCGCCGTGCCTGCTTCAACGGTATACGTGATCGTGGTCTCACCACTGAAGGTTAGGGTGAGGTTGTTCGTCTCCTCATCATAGTCAGCTGTAGCGCCTGGCAAACTCCCCAGTACATACGTAAAGCCCGCTGGAAGCGTTTCAGTGACAAAGCCCGCATTTAACACAAAACCCGACTGCGTCACCGAAACGTTGAACTCCTGTTCGGGAAGGACCGCATCAGGAAGATCCCGCGTTACTGAGATCGCCGCAGCAGTTGTGGCGACCATACAGAGCAGTAGTACTGCCAGAGCAAGGCCGAATGGCCCTAGACGAGCGACTCGTTGCGATTTACTCATGTTTAATACGTAACCTCCTCTTACCTTATAAAACTTCTGCTAATGGGGCTGTCAACATGTTGGGGGTTGAAGTAGCCGTCCAAATTTCGCCGTCCAGTACGCCATTTTCTGTGCAGGATCGGTCTGGCGGTAATAGTTCTCGACAGATGCCAAAGGCGGTGCGGAGATCATCCCGCAGGTTTCGGAGCGGGCGATACCCCGTCTGTATCATCTTCGCTGCAGTGTCTTTGAACACTGATGCGCACCGATGAGACGGAACCACCACAGCAAAAAGCGGCGTAGTGAACTTCTTACCGCAAACGGTGCATCGATACCGCCTCAAATAGAGCTTTTGGAGCCCAACGGGACCCAATATCGGCGTTCGTTGTCGGTACTCCTGCTTTGTCACTCGATCATTGCCACGGAAGGAAGAGACAGGATGAAGCAGCTCGAAATGGTGATCTGCGAGAAGAACCAGTTCATTCGTAACATGATGCGGTTGATCCCGCTTTATAAATTGCTCAGTGAGTACATTATCGACCGTCGGAGATTCATCCCCAAAATCGGTCTTATCCGCGCTCAATATACTAATTCCTTTCAGTCTGGTTACCCTAACGAAGCTCACTGCTGGCACAATTTTGTTAATTCACGCGCAGCACCCTGTAACTTGACAGCCCCCTTAAAACTAAACCCAAACTTTGACTCATCAATACCGAGTTGTTTTTTAATTAAGCTCCACGTTTAGGAATGAATAGTGTTGATAAAACTCCCGCGATAGGCGGTATTTGACGGAAAAGGGTCTCTTCATGGCCTCTTATCACTGTCCAAAAGATGGTTGATTTCCGCAATTTCAGCATCATGATCTTCACGGGTTTAGCAGTGACAACTTGACCTTGGACGTACGCGCACCACCTGCGAATATCCTATCTATCGGAGGCGAGGATCTCAATCCTGAGTGGTGGATTCTCACAATATCAAAGATCCTGAGCTGGGATGAAACAAACTCTGAACATGGATTTCACGACGAGAAAACACAACCGTACGTTTCTTCAGTTATCAATCCAATCCTAAATCCGAAGAAGCGCCTTAAATATAAAAAATAAAAATTAGTAGGGGGGTTCAAAATTCACCCCCCTATCGTTTCGTTTTGTTTTGTTTTTTGTCCGGTTGTTAGTGTCTCTAAGCTGCGTTGTTCAGGGTATCCAGGAAGTCCATCATGTAGGCGGTCATGTCGGCATGGTCAAACAGCGGAGCTGAACCTGCGAACGGACCTCTACCGGCGATGTAGTCCAGAAGTGCTTTTATCACTTCATCGGCGTCCATATCACCCTGGAGATCCCCTCCTCCGAAGTAGAAGGAGTCATAGTACTCCGCGAGTGTTCCCGGTACTTCAGGAGCGCCAACTCCAACGGCCTCCCGGTTCACGTAGAGATCTCTGGTGCCCCACAGAGGATCAAACCAGAACTTAACCCGTTCTCCTTTGTACTCCGCTACTGGTCCCTCAGCGTCGTCCCAGAACGTGATCTCGGCCTGCGGTGCAAACCACGCGAGTGTCATCAGATAAGCACCATTTTCAGGTGGCATGATGAACTCGGTGTACTGCCATGGCAGGGTATGGAACCACTCGAGATTCCAGTATTCAATGAAATTGTAGTCTTCATGAGATTCGTTGTAGATCTCCAGCAATTGCCCCTTGAACCGCTCTTCATGTGTCTCGTTGCAGTACGTGATATTCAACGCCGGTGCCCCTTCTACGATTGGACCAATCTTATCACGCTGACACGTCGGTGTTGTCCAGGTATTCTGAATATCCTTGAGTACGTAGTGCTCCATATTGAATGGAGGCAGCTCAGGCAGCGTCTCTCCGGGTGCCCATACCTC
This sequence comes from Candidatus Methanospirareceae archaeon, assembly GCA_049975405.1. Lineage (GTDB taxonomy): Archaea > Halobacteriota > Syntropharchaeia > Alkanophagales > Methanospirareceae > JACGMN01. Next base: position 13,369 of record JBNGDK010000044.1, on the reverse strand, counting down.
AAGATGTACACCCCAGAGCTTGATCGGCATCTTTGGCAATTTCTGTCTGAACGTGATGAACTTGAAGCAGTCATCCAGTGTCTTGATCGCGACGACGTTGTAGAAGACACCATCAACCATGAATGCCTTCTGGTTCCAGTAGGGGTTAGCGCCGATATTCGCATGCGTCTGACCGAACATCCGGCCGACTTCGACAATGGCTATGCCCCGGCTCGCATCTGCTGATATGACCTTCAGATAGAACGTTGCCTCGTCAGGCTTGTAGTCGCTGGGATCGGTTGTACCACGGTAGAAGTACGCGTACTGATTCATGTTCAGAGCCACGTTTTGGCCGCTGGCTTTCAACTCTGGTGTTGTGCCTTCAGCACACCAGACGTTGAATAACGCCTGATTGCCCGGAGCTGCGAATACATCGCTCAATTCGACGATGTGGTCGAAGAGCTGTATTTTCTGCCCCTTTTCTAACCGCTTACTCCCGATCACTAACACCACGCTCTCGTCACCGTTGAGTTCAATGTCGTCCTGGTTCATGTGTTCCTGAACAAGATCGCCGTCGATGTCGAGACCGAGTGTGAACTCGCTCATCACCCGTACTGTATCCATCTCGCCATCGCCATCCGCATCGAAGCTGTCAATACCGTTACCCGGGACCTCTGAGGCCATCGGGATGAGTACGTTACTACCGCTCCGAACCAGTGCGGGCATCGTCGAGCCGTCCAGGGTCATGAAGGTGAACTCCTGGTTGATCGCCGGTGCGTAGATGTCAGCATACAGCGGATCAGAAGGATCTCGTTCAACGTTGTTCGACAGGTTGAGCTGCAGTTGGTTCTCGAATTTATAGCGTTGAGTTAGCTTGTTCCAGTCATCCAGGCACATAACATGATGTGGCTTGAACATCCCAGCAGCTGCGTCCCACTTGTCAACGATCACGGTGAAGCAGCCATCATGCGTGTGGTCTTTGAACCATTCCTTCTCGTACCACATCCGCTTGAAGACCTTCTCCCGCGGGCGCTGCACATCAAGCCCTTCACAGAATGCGTAGTCCAGCCCGGGGTAACCCGGGTTATGGTCACCCGGGTTATGGTCCATGAAGGCGGGATTGAAGGTCATGAAGTCCTTCTCCGGTGCTTGCCAGTGCTGTGGGTGGAACGGTCCTACAGGATCGGTATACGGGAAATTCTCCGGCCTCAGATCCGTCACCGGATCTATCGCCGTATTATCGCCCGCGCCCTCACCGTACGTGCCGTAGATCCGTATTGAGGTCTTGTTCTCGCAGCGATCGATGTATAACGGTCCTGAGCAATCCTCGTACCAGAACTTGAAGCGCTCGCCGGTGTACTCAGCTACTGGACCTGGTGCATCGTCCCAGAGCGTGATCTCTGATTCAGGTGCGAACCAAGAAAGTGTTACGAGATACGTATCACCTTTGGGCAACCTGAACTCAGTGAACTGCCATGGCTTGGTATGGAACCACTCGAGGTTCCAGTATTCGATGAACGTATACTCCATATGAGTTTCGTTGTAGATCTCCTTCAGCTCGCCCTTGTAGCGCGGCTCGACACTTTCCCAGACGTAATCAATGCGCAATGGATCTCGCGATTCGTTGAGCGGTATTTTGTCTCCCTGACTCTTGGGGATGGTCCAGATATTCTGCTGGTTCGGTAGACCGCTTGCATCCTGTACATCGGGCAGAACGTTATGAGGCTCGTTGAATGGTGGCAGCTCAGGAAGTATCATTCCAGGCCCCCATACGGTAAGATGTTTACCGTAGAGCTTGATCGGCACCTTTGGCAACTTCTGTCTGATGGAAATGAACTTGAAGCAGTCCTCCAGTGACTTGATCGCGACGACGTTATAGAAGACACCATCGACAATGAATGCCTTCTGGTTCCAGTAGGGGTTAGCGCCGATATTCGCGTGGGTCTGACCGAACATCCTGCCGACCTCGACAATGACGCTGTCGCCAGTCCCACCGAATCCGGTAACCTTCAAATAGAAGGTTGTCTCCTCACCGGGACCGCCTGGCTTTGCCCGATAGAACGTGCGAACCTCATTGATTCCCATCACCACGTTCTCGCTCATTCTCGTGGATCCACCACCTTCAAGGTCCTTGATGGTGAATACCGCCTGATTGCCCGGAGCACCGAATATGTCCGTCAGCGTCACTTCATGGTCGAAGAAGCGTATTGGCCCTCCGCCCAAGGTTAACCGCATAGCTGGAAGCGTTAACACCACGCTCTCGTCACCGTCGAGTTCAACGTCGTTCTGGTTCATGTGTTCCAGGACGCCATCGCCATCGACATCGATACCGAGCGTGAACTCGCTGTGTACCTGGACTGCATCTCGATCGCCGTCACCATCTGCATCGAAGCTGTCAATACCGTTGCCGCTCTGGTCCCAAGAGGCCATCGGAATAAGTACCGAACTGCCAGCATTTACGAGTATGGGCATCGTCGAGCCATCCAGGGTCATGAAAGTGAACTCCTGAATGATCGCCGGCCCGTAGATATCAGCATACAGCGGATCGGATGGATCCCGTTCAACGTTGTTCGACTCGTTGATTGCATAGCCCATGCGGTGTTTATATTCCTGAGTCCATGCGTTCCAGTCATCCAGACACATGGCATGGTGCGGCTTGTACTTCCCTGCAGCTACATCCCACTTGTCAATGATAACCGTGAAACAGCCATCATGCGTGTGGTCTTTGAACCATTCCTTCTTGTACCACATCCGCTTGAAGACCTTCTCCTGCGGGTGCTGGGTCTCTGGTTCTGTTATTGAACAGGGGTCATAGATAAGTTCATCGTAATCGTCATCGCTGCCTGGTGGATGCCAATTGTGGTCCATGATCGCTGGATTGAAGGTGATGAAATCCTTCCGCGGTGCTTGTGGGTTCTGCGGGTGGAACGGTCCTACAGGATCGGTATACGGGTAATTCTCCGGATAGAGCCCGGTATAGGGATCTATTGCCTCGTCATCGCCCGCGCCCTGACAGAACGTGCCGTAGAGCCGCAGTGTGCACCCTGCACAGGGTTCAACAGAGACGCTGTATTCATCTTCACAGCCCAGCGCATCGGTCACGGTGACCGTTGCTGTTATGTTCTCGTTTACTCCTGTCACCGTGGTGCATTTCGCGTCATCGGTATCGCCGGTCCATCCGCCGGTAAATGTCCAGTCATATTCATACGGCGGTGTGCCACCAGTGGCCGAACCACAGAAGGTGATATCCGTACCGTTCACTGGATCATAGCACGGCTCGTCCGCATCAGCAAACGCAACAGGCTCACAGGCGACATTTATGGTCTTCGTTACCGTGACACAGCCATGCTCGTTGCACGCGCTCAGTTTGACGGTCTTCGAGCCACAGGTGCTGTACGTATGCGTAAAACAGACTGGTGTTTCTAAATCATCAGTACCATCGGCAGTTGCACCATCACCGAAATCAAAGGTCCAGTTGAGAATGCCATCGGTGATCATCCACGCACAGAACTCGACCTCAAGACAACCAGTAGCGGTGTAATTGAAGTCGATATCAGGCGGCTCAAATTCGATGATATTCTGGCAACTCGCTGTTCCGACATCCCAGAGACTGGTATTCTGGCTGGTAATGTTGAAATAAATCCGGTTGTTAATTTGTGAAGCAGTCCAATCACTGGGTATTGTCCATTGTGTTTCACCCGTGTACGTATCATACTGAGCTATTGATATATTTCCCGTAAATAAATTCACTATGGTACCGTCAGGGTATTCATCATCCACGCTGAGGAGCCATACCGCTTCTGAATTAGGTGTATAGGCGTATCTGTAGTATACCGTTTCACCTGGTTTATAATGCGCAAATGGGATTTCAGACCCACCAGGGCTGTCTATCGTGACTTTTTTAATGGTATGGTCGAGAGCGCTTTCCCTGGTAGCAATTGATGAAGGACTCAACGCTGCGAAGATCGAAGCAACCATGATAAACGCTAGTGTAATACCTATCAGTCCTTTGCTTATTTTCGTGTTCATTTTTTTTTCGTTTCACCTCCTAATCATTTGATGCGCGGTGGGGGTATATAAAGCTTTCGACTTTACGCCCCGCATCCGTCGCTCGCGCTCCTCACTCCGCGCCACCTTCGCTATCGCTACTCGGTGACGCGAGGAGTGAAGAGTAGTAAAGTGGCACCCTTTATAAACTTTTCGATAAGGTCTCGAAAGGCACCCTCGCCTGATTTACCCGAACAGGGCGAAAGTTCATAGGGGGATGAATGTAGCTGAGCTTTGGTGCAACTTTTTTTTTTCACGCCTATAAAACCCATTTTATACCGGGAACACATCAGCCCTCCGCCGACGTCCCATGACCGTAAACGCAACGCGCGCCGAAAGAATGCGCTGCATGCAAGAAGAGGAGCTGATGGTCCCCGAGCCGCTGGGTGGATACGTCCGTCGCTGCGATCGTATGAAGCGGGCAACGCCTGGTGCGGATCAAGCCACGGATCTCAGGGTGTATGAGCGGTGGGTCCAACCGCGGAGTGCCTTTCTAGAGAACCGAATAAATTTTAATAGATAGCGTGACTCCAAGCTCTCTCCTCCGATTGAAAAATGTTATTGTTAATAATATGACGAAAGGTAAGTGATAATGATGTGTAATACAGCCTGTGAAAGTAAATCAACCTGTAGGAGTAAAGCGTGGAATATCCTCACCACTCATTTGTTGATTTATTTATCTGGAAGCCGCCCAAGATTCTTACCGGCTTCTGGAGCCACCCAAGCTCACCAAAAAATAGGAGAGGCGGAAAAAAAAATTACCGCCTCTTTCTCAGTGTGATTGTACCTAAACCCAGAGCTCCGAGCACCGCCACCAGGCCGACCATTCCGATGGGCGTGAAAACCGGTACGGTATCCGGGCAGGCCGGGACACGTACACTCGTTGAATGGGTACAGCCCAGAGAATCGGTAATGGTAAGCGTTGCTGTGATTGGCGCCGTGACAAATACCTTGGTGACTGCCCCGTTATCGTTATCGCCGGTAAATCCGCCGGTGAAGGTCCACGCATATTTCAGCCCACCAACACCATATGAGCCTGAGCCATCGAACGTAATCCACGTGCCATTTTCATAATAGCATGCAGGATCGGCTGTCGCTTTCGCAGCACACTCCTGTGCCAATACAATATTCTGGCAACTCGCTGTTCCCATATCATCAAGCCCGGTCACTTTGCTGGTAATGTTGAAATAAATCCGGTTGTTAATGTAATCCTTTGGCCAAGCATTGGGTATTGGCCATGTTGTCTCGTCGCTGTATGTCTCCCCCTGGGCTAGCGATATATTCCCTTCATATAATGTCACAAACGTGCCATCAGGGTACTCATCAATTATCTTGTTAATCCAAACACCTTCTGAATTTGGAGTGTAGCTATAACGGTAGTATACCATCTCACCGCGCGAATATTGCTTGTCAATTTCTTCTGTACCGCCGGGTCCCGAGAGTGTTACTTTTTTGATAGTATGTGTAAGAGCCATTGACGTTGGAATCAACGTTATGAAGATAGATATAACCAGGACTACCACCAGTGTCAGCCCCAGTATCCCACTACGCTTCTTTGCGTTCATCTTTCTTTCGTTTCACCTCCTAAGGTTATTGATGCTAACCGGCAAGATGATCTCGCCGTCCATCGTTTTTTATCCCTGATAGTTGTTAGTGCCTTTTTTAGCTGCACTTCACTGCTCCGCTGAAAAAGGGCACGTAACCTATCCGTACTAAGCATTTCTCGTTGGGAGTATATAAGCGTTTCGGTGCTTCGCTAATCCTTCCAGAGCGGCCACATTCGGGAAAGGTATTTATAAATACCGTAACCACTCCAGGAGCACGGCACGGTGAAACAAATCCGTCTCTGTGGATTCATAGTGATTTCGGGGTCTGCGAAACGCCAGCGAGTTTTCAAGCCGCTTCTGCACCTTCCGCCGGTAGAGTATAAACCCTGCGGCATGCACACCATCCTCCACCTTTTTCCGCTGCCGCGGCTACAAAACAGCGGAAGCGCGCGACGGGGGAGGAGAGGATGGGGGTAGCGTGGGGTGCGGAAGAAGATGGTGGGTGCTGCCCTTCGCGCGTCGCCGCGCGTGAAGAGACACCGGGAGCATAAAATCCGGGTCAAAACAGCAGGTTGAGGATGAGTTATAGCATAAAACTTATATTATTACATAAGCTCATACACTTTGTATGAACATGATGCTGGTAACCGGGAAGGTAGTCAGAATCCTGCCGCAGCAGATCACGACGCAGGATGGTGCAGAAAAGCAGGTCGTTGAGCTCATCCTCGCCAACGAACGTGATTATCAGCGGATATCGCTCAGGGATGATAAGCGCGCGCTCGTTACCAAGAGCGCGATACGGACGGGTGATGTCATCCTTATAGAGAACGCTTCCAGTGCTCGATCGGGAGCAGTGGGTGCGCAACGCCTCATTGCCGGAAGGCACGCACGCATAACGAAGCTTACAACGCCGATCGAGCCGCTGCGCGACGTACCCGCGACGAGGCTCACGGTGCTCGCGGTCGCCCGTCCCGAAAGAGGTAAGGTCTGCGTCGCGGGCATCAACGAGCTGGGCGCGTGGCTACGGCCGCAGTACGTGTACGCCGAAGAGCTGCTCGTTGCGAAGCGACCGTTATTCAGGAACCTCTGCGTATCCACGGTCTACCTCGATGCATGGCGCGGCCGGCACCCGCGGAGAGAAGATCGCTTCTTCGTTTACAGCCGCGGTGTGGAGCGGGAGCTGTCAGAAGAAGAGCAGCGAGCGGTTCTACAGCAGCACGTTGATCCCTCCGTGGACGCTGTTTTCACACACGGAAGGAGCCTGGGACTGATCAAGCCGCGGATCCTGCAGGTATACGAAGAGCGCGTGCGGTCGAAGCAGCAGGAGAAGGGATACGAGCAGTATATACGGTTCAATTTTAAGGATCGCTCGGGCAGGGTATACCGGCGCTGGCCCTGCCGCTGCACTGACTTCTACGATGCCTGGAACGCGTTAAAGGCACGGCATAGGTGGACCTGCGGCTGGCGTATGCGCCGGTATCTGCGGCGGCATGAAACGTATTTTGCCATCGGGCTCACCCATACTGATTACGGGCGGTCAAAACTAGAATATGGTGCGTACCCGATGATCGTCGGTGTGCATGTGGTTCAAGCGATAAAATGAGGCAGTCATGGCTATTGCCACCAGATATTAAAGAGCTCTTATCTGCAACGCAGACCACATCTGCTACCAAGATATTGCCATCGTCTAAATGATATGCAATTTTAGAGATTCTCTCTTACCTTTCCCCTTATAAATGACAGGAACTCCCTCAATGCTTCGTCATAATCATCACATATGTGACTTTCCACTACATTATCTTCGCTACCATTATGGAAATGTTTAGGAAATGTCTTTATATATTCCCATCGTTTATGAGGAGCATTATTATGCCGGAAAATGAGACCCCTAACTTCTCCTTGCTCCCAGTGGTAAGAGTATTTACCAGTTGGAGAAATCCAAACATCTACGAAAGTGTTATCCACTAAACGAAGCCTGAGTTTTAACGGCACTCCCGAAGGAAGCTTTAATGTTTCTGTTTCGACCACAATATCACCGAATTCTCTTATTGCAACCTCAGATAGTTCTTTGTAAGTTTCTGATATCACTTTCTATCTCCTTTATCCTCGCTTCCAAATTCTCCACTGCTATCAAGTCCTCCCACGCCGGATGCTCGAGCACCGTACCTTCCTTTATCTTCTCTTCAAGCTCCTTCGCGGACCTCACCCCATATCTCTTCAGAAGCTCCAGCCCATCTCTCATACACGCCCTCTTCTTCTCTATAAGATACGAAAGGAGGCTCAAGGATATGATTTCTTCTCTCTTAATGCCCTCTTCTTTCTCTACTTTATCTAATATCTCCATTTTCCCCCTCTTCACGCTATTATATATAGTATACCAGTCCTTTAAAGTAGATTTACTACACCCACCTTTGACAATTGAAGCGATGACGATCATAACCGGGTAGGTGCTCCGTGTTCTACCTGTCCGGGAACTAACGGACGGCAATACCGCGAAACGGGTCGTTAACCGCATCATCGCGGATGAGTTCGATTACACGCGCGTATCCCTCTGGGACGGCAAAGCAGAGCTTGTTATGACCGGTGAGATAAAAACAGGCGATATGCTGTCTATAACGAACGCTTCCGTCTCCGGACCGCAAGCGGGTGGCGTGAAGCGCGCGCACGCCGGACGGTATGCGCGTGTCGCAAAAAGCGAAACAGATATCGTGCCGCTGCGGCATGCTGCCGTCATGCGCGTAAAGAGAATCGGCTCTTCGTTTACAGCCGCGGTGTGGAGCGGGAGCTGTCAGAAGAAGAGCAGCGAGCGGTTCTACAGCAGCACGTTGATCCCTCCGTGGACGCTGTTTTCACACACGGAAGGAGCCTGGGACTGATCAAGCCGCGGATCCTGCAGGTATACGAAGAGCGCGTGCGGTCGAAGCAGCAGGAGAAGGGATACGAGCAGTATATACGGTTCAATTTTAAGGATCGCTCGGGCAGGGTATACCGGCGCTGGCCCTGCCGCTGCACTGACTTCTACGATGCCTGGAACGCGTTAAAGGCACGGCATAGGTGGACCTGCGGCTGGCGTATGCGCCGGTATCTGCGGCGGCATGAAACGTATTTTGCCATCGGGCTGACCCACACTGATTACGGGCGGTCAACGCTGGAATACGGCGCATACCCCATGATCGTGGGTGTGCATGTGGTACCCCGTTCGTAACGCGTTGCGGAAATCGAAGATCTATGCTTATCTTATAATAGACAAGGAAAGGAACCACCTATAAAGGGCCAGTTCCTTCGCATGATGTTTTCGGACTGCAGCGAGCCGTCGTGATCTCGTTCTCCATTCCCCCGCCAACCGTACGTACCCCGAAATTGAACGTACCGGCATCTCCGTCGCTTTCTGCGGTGCATACGTCGGATGAATCTTACCGCTATTCCGCTGGTTCCTTTATCATGGTGCCTGCCATAACCCGATAAGATCAGAACCTTCCCCTATCTATTCTGTACGGTATGCTCTCAGCCATTAATACTACCTACCCCTTATAGAGGCGAGGGCGCAGGTAGTCCTTCTAGCGAATCAACTTTCAGGATGAAGTCGGATCACACAAAACCCTCGCCGCTGCACCGCTCGGTGCAAGCTAGCGAAGATGGCAGGAAGCCCGTGAAGCAGATCGTCTTTGAGGGCGTGCGGCGCAGGCGGGATAGTTGCACGAGGGCTTGCCATAGATGCCGGACAGGCGCCTCGTCGCACACTGGTGGCTTCCTCAGAAGAGCGCTCCACCGAGTCAGGGGGGCTTCTAATAGCCGCCCGCCGTAAGACGAACTTGCTCCCGCGAGGAGAAGACATGCTTTTATAACTGTGACGCCAACTAAAACAGGGGGGATAGAAGAGGTGGGGCAGATAAAAATTATCGTGGAGAAGTACTCTGAGGGATACGTTGCTTATCCTCTAGGACTGAAGGGGGTGGTGGTCGGCGAGGGCGATACCTACGAGGATGCTTTAGAGGACGTGAAATCCGCGATCAGATTCCACATGGAGACCTTCAAAGAGGAGATCTTTGAGACGGAAGAGATCATGGAGACCTTTGTTGCCGAAGTGGCGGTGTAATGAAATTCCCCCGGGATGCTCCGAAGCGGAAGGTCGTAGCGGCCTTTGAGGGTCTTGGATTCAAAACGGTCAGAATCGGGAATCACATCTCAATGGTCAAGGAGAACCCTGATGGTAGCAAAACGCCACTTACCATGCCTAACCATGAAAGAATAAAAAGTTCCACGCTCAGAGTGATTTGTAGACAAGCGGGAATAGAACGGGAGGATTTTCTAAGCGCTTATGAACGTGCATGAGCAATCGCCGAGCGGAGCGGAGCGCAGCAGGCGACGGTGCGATCCTACTGGAATCCACGCACCTCACTATGGTTTAACTTTGCCTTCACGGGATATTAAGTGCCGTTCAATCCTTACGGGTTCGACTTTCGGGGTGACGCCGCACCATCTCGAAATATACGTAGTTCCAGAACTGATCATTGGAGTCCGATGGCGGAGTTGTTGGTGTTCCGAAAGGGTATTCGGCTAAACCACTTCAGTAATTTATGCGCTCTTAACTGTATCACAATTTCTTTCGCACCTTCGAGAAGAGAGAGAATATACCCAACTTCATCTAATACATCTTCTTTCCGGTTCTTTCGCATAGTCATCGGTAACAAGTTCCACTAATTTTGCGTCCGATTTTAAAAACCCAAACATCCGTTTTGTATAACTTTTTGGTCGAATTTTTAGCTCTGATTCCGAAATCTCAACTTCAAACTCCTCACAACCTATCCCTTTTAATACAGTAAGGGGGATGAATATTCCTTCCTTCTTTATTTCTATGCCCTCACCCATTTCAGTCCACCTAAGCTATAAATTAGCTTATTCCAGTACTGGTTCTTTAAAGTAGATCCTCATACACCCACCTTTGACAATTGAAGCGATGACGATCATAACCGGGTAGGTGCTCCGTGTTCTACCTGTCCGGGAACTAACGGACGGCAATACCGCGAAACGGGTCGTTAACCGCATCATCGCGGATGAGTTCGATTACACGCGCGTATCCCTCTGGGACGGCAAAGCAGAGCTTGTTATGACCGGTGAGATAAAAACAGGCGATATGCTGTCTATAACGAACGCTTCCGTCTCCGGACCGCAAGCGGGTGGCGTGAAGCGCGCGTGCGGTTCAGGCAGCGCGAGACGAGATATGAGCAGTATATACGATTCACTTCAAAGACGCTTCTTGCCGCGTGTACCGGCACTGGCCCTGCCGCTGCGCGGCCTTTTACGATGCCTGAAACGCGTTAAAGGCACGGCACCGATGGACCTGCGGTGGCGTATGCGCCGGTATCTGCGGCGGCATGAAACGTATTTAGCCATCGGGCTGACCTACTCAGATTATGGCATTGAACGACGGGAATACGGCGCATACCCCATGATCGTGGGTGTGCATGTGGTGGCCCGTTCGTAACGCGTTGCGGAAATCGAAGATCTCTGCTATGCTATAATAGACAAAGAATGAGGAAAGGAACCACCTCTAAAGGGCCAGTTCCTTCGCATGATGTTTTCGGACTGCAGCGAGCCGAGCAAGCAACTCCACTCAGACCCAGCCACGCAAGCGCATCGCTTCTACCACGCGATCGACCGCGACGACGTAGGCGGCCTGCCGCATGTTAATGCCATAGCCCAGCGAGGCGTCGAGCACAGAGCGATACGCGGCCGTCATCTTCTTTTCCAGGCGCTCATAAACCTCCTCAATGGTCCAGCAGTACATACTGATGTTCTGCACCATCTCGAAGTATGAGACCGTGACACCGCCGGCGTTGCAGAGGAAATCCGGGATCACGTGTACGCCCTTCTCGTACAGGACCCTATCAGCCTCAGGCGTAGTTGGCCCGTTGGCGAGCTCCGCGAGGATCTTCGCTTTGATCTTATCCGCATTCTTCGCTGTGATCACGTTCTCCAGCGCGGCTGCGATGAGAATATCCACATCGAGCTCAAGCAGCTCCTCGTTCGTGATGACCTCGGTATTGGGCGAATCAACGACCGACCGGGTAGCCGCCTTGTAGCCGCAGACACTCTCCAGATTCAGGCCATTCTTGTCGTACGCACCACCCTTCGAGTCGCTTACCGCGACGACAGTGGCGCCGAAGAGCTCTTTACAGAGGAATGCCGCGTTACAGCCCGCGTTACCGTAGCCCTGAATGGCGACCGTTGCGTCCTTCAGGCTGAGGCCGAGCTCCCGTGCCGCCTCTCGGATTGTGTACATCCCGCCACGCGCGGTCGCATCCTCGCGACCACAGGAGCCGCCGATGCAGACCGGCTTGCCGGTGATACAGCCAAAAGTGTTTCGGCCCGCGAGCTTTGAATATTCATCCATCATCCAGGCCATCACCTGCGAGGTCGTATACACATCAGGAGCTGGGACATCTTTATCAGGCCCGATGAACTGCCAGACCTGATTGATATACGCGCGGCTCAACCGCTCCAGCTCATGCTCAGAGAGCGACTTGGGATCGCAGATAACGCCGCCTTTACCGCCTCCGAGTGGTAGCCCGAGCAGCGAGCACTTCCAGGTCATCCACGCCGCCAGCGCTCGCACGGTATCTATCGTTTCTGCAGGATGGAAACGAATACCGCCCTTGGTGGGGCCCAGCGCATTGTTATACTGTACCCTGAAGCCCTGAAAGACGCGCGTCGTCCCGTCATCCATCCGCACGGGAATGGATACGTGCAGTTCCCGCAGGGGGTGCCGAAGGAACTCGTGCACATTCTTATCCAGCATAAGTATCGCCGCACATTCGTCCAACTGCTGCTGTGCTATCTCAAAAGGATTTTGTTCGGTCATTTCTCTACCTCCTTGTAGTATGAAGTGGCTACATAAAAAATACGTGACCGTGCAGCCGAAGCCCATTAAACGATTGCAGACGACCACCTGAAGCACCGTGAACGCTGTACTTCGCGCTTCAGGAAATGCTCTTACGCTCGACTCTTAGAAGCGAAACCCTATTCGACCGAGACCTTCTCCTTCTTCTCCGGTTCCTGCTCGAGGTTGGTCTTGTACTGCTCGAGGAGCGTGATCTCCTTCTCGATCAGCTTCGTGATGGCTTGCAGGGTGCTGATCCGCCATTCGATGAGTGTAGCGGCGAGTTTCGTGGGCTTGGAAACATAGCCCTCCAGCGAGCCAAGAACGTTACCTGTAAGATCTGACGCGAGCTTGAACGGTACCGTCGCGGTACCCGCAAGAACGCGAACCGCCTTGGTTAGATCTTCATCATCCCAACTCATTTTTTCGCCTTTTTCCATCGTTCATCGCTGAAGTATATGTGGAGTGCGTCATTAAATAGCTTCGCCTTATCAAGCTTCATGAGGTGCGCGATCGCGGGAAGCGGGATGAAATTACGCGCTTCGCCTATGTCGGTCGCGATAACGACCGAGAGATCCTCACCCACACGCTCCACCTCGGTCACTTCACGATAATTGCCCGTAGACGGCAGCGGCACGACCACTTCCAAGCCGCCTTCGAACTCCGTAACGGTTATCGCATGCCCCTCGTAATAGACCTGAGCGGGATCTTCACCATCGAATAATTCCTGGCCCACCTCAGTGAGGAGCTTCAAGCCCTTTACCTCTGATTGGAAGAGCCTGAGCTTCTTCAAGGGTAGTGGATGGAATGCCAATTCTGAATCCGCGATATACCGTTCCTGCGCCTCTTTCCAGTCCCTGAAGTACGCGTCATGCACCCCCGCGGGGATGATCTTGTTCATCACCGCGAGATCAAC
>JBNGDK010000043.1:10706-17500 GCA_049975405.1 Candidatus Methanospirareceae archaeon | reverse complement strand
ATGCTAGTTATATTTAAGATTGCCGGATAAGGTCAGTGAGTTTTTCAAAATCCTCATGGAATAGTTGAAGTGCCCCTTAAATGAGTCTTTCAATCGCTTTCACGCTCCCCACTACCAGCTGGTACTTCTGCCAGCTAATCGGGAAGAGTAGTAGCATCACCCCGCTCACACGAAAAATCTCTACGGCTTCCAGGTCGTGAGTCAATCTATCAAATTCAGGATCAGTCCTTCGCGGATGGCGACCTTATCCGTTACTTCGCACCACCATTACCGATTCAATAGCTCCTTCACCGTGTGATAAACGAACAGAGCTCCCTGGTAAGCCTCATCTGCTTCAACTCGCCCATAACTTCGGTCACCATAAAAGGACGGCGTTCGATCCTCACTGAGTCGAGCTGATATACGAATTATTCGTTCCAGCAGGTCTCTATTCAGCCCGCCTGCTTTCCGCTGCACCACGTCTCGAAACACTCTGCTCACATCGTGAACTTTCGGATAATCAACCCCTAGAACAGTTAGTGCTCCTTTGAGCGTCAGCTCAACGGCCTCCTGCGCTCGTCGCACTACCATATTGAAATCTTCGTCCTCTAACGCCCCTGCTATCTCTCGCTCGATTATCCCTTCAGCACGTGCTATGAGTTCCTCGCCCTTCTCTCTATTGTTCATAAAACAAAGGATTCGCCCAATTTCAGATCGGGCTTGAGATCCCAGTACCAGGTCCCATCCTCAAGCTGGACTCGCATCGAACCGAGTTCCTCGAGCCGTTTCCGAACCGCTCTCAATCGCTTTGCAAAGTAATCCGCTCGGTCAAAAAGGAGCTTCGCTTCCTCTACCATATCCAGATAAATATGCCGGTTCTCATCCGCTTCCTCTTTCGACAGAATTAAATAACTGAGGTAAGGAGCTTTACCAAGTATCTTGCTCACTGCTTCGTACTCGCTCTCCTGTTCCAGCCGAGCTTGCACTGTCAGGACATCGTCTAATCGACGGTGGTAATTCGTAGAGACGCGGTCCAGAATGAGGAGCAAATCAATATCACTCTCCTCTCCTGCCTCTCCACGCGCCACGGAACCATAAAGCACTAGGGAGATCAGTCGATCACCAAAGTGCTCCTGTAAAAGCGCGAGCAACCGGTCCAGCAATCGCCGATAAAAAGATAAATCAAATCCCTTTCCACCTTTTAGACTCTTCTCTGCCATCTCGATAGCTCAACCTCCTACTACGATTACAACTCCTTGCAGTAAAGGAGCAGCTCCTCTTCCTGTCGTTCCATCTCGTTCGCCGATGCTTTGCCAAAAGTACCGTAATAACTCGAGATAGTCAACTGCTCAAATCGTATCTTGAGTCTCCTGCCATCTTCCAGATCCACGGCCTCCCGCGGTCTGAAGACACCATCCTGGTAGATAACCGCAATCACGTCTTCAACGCTAACGAGATCCTTCGACCGAGAACGACCAGTCATACGCACCACTCCCTCGCTCAATTCCCGCGGTTTGACCGCATGGCATTCGTAAGCAAGCTACGTACGATGCCTATAATAAAAAGCTCTTCAGCCTTTATAACGGTTTCCAATAATCCGCCCGCCGTGCTTCAAATAGTCCATTGAAGCTCTGAAGAACGTCTACTATCCGTTCCACGGGTATGGAAAACGTGCGATCGCGCTTCGAACCGCTACTTACGCAACCCCTGCTTCTCGATCCGTTTCCTGTTCTGGAGCACTGAGACGAGCGCAGCTATACCCGAGCGGGATCAATGCCACCACATAATTGTCCGCACAGATCCACTACCAGCTGGTACTCCTGCCAGCTAATCGGGAAGAGTAGTAGCATCACCACGCTCACATGCCCCGGTGCGTTCGAGCGATTCTCCTATTGTTATCTCTCTATGTCCCCAAAGGGTTGAAGCGGGTTCATTTAGAGAAGTCGTTCGTTTTAGTTTTTGAAATAGCCGAAGATGAAAAGATAGTTAGATTTCTTGATTTGGAACACCACGATGAAATTTACAGGAAAAAATAGAGGGTAACTTATATTCCAAAACGCAATAAAAAAATCCCAAATAAACAAAATCTAAATGAGTGTGTGGCAAATTTATTTTGAACATTAGAATTTTGATATTAGATATTGTTTGTAATTTGTGATTCGAAATTTG
Organism: Candidatus Methanospirareceae archaeon; assembly: GCA_049975405.1. Lineage (GTDB taxonomy): Archaea > Halobacteriota > Syntropharchaeia > Alkanophagales > Methanospirareceae > JACGMN01. Next base: position 15,352 of record JBNGDK010000043.1, on the reverse strand, counting down.
TAATTTAATTAAACAAATCACGAAACCCGAATATGCCGGTCAACGCTGGTGCAAAGGATAGCAAACCATACAGCGAGGACGCCGATCCTCTTGCAGGTGCTCGATCTATTATTGAAGAACCCTATTGTCTAGCCTCTAACTCCCGCAAGCTACGAAGCATTTCGTTGACCGTACTCATGTGAATGTCCAAACACCAAAGGAGTTATCAATATAAAATAGGCGATTGAACATGATGGAAGGAGAAGAGCAGAACCTGTTACGAGCGATCCCGGAAGAGGTGAAAACCCTCAAGGGAAGAGTAGAGGTGCTGGAAGGGATGCTTGAAACGCTCGTTGAGACCTACACCGATGCGTTCTACGAGATTAAAGATGAATATTTGAAGAAGTTGGAGGAAATAAAGATAGATAAAGGGACGGTATTTAATTCAATCGAGGAATTCAATCAATATTTTGAGTGAGTAAGCTCGCTCAATCCACACCCACCTTCTGCTTGACCTTATTGAGCGTGGCTTTCAACCCCATTATCTCATCCTTCACCCAGGCGATCTCTTCTTCCAGCGTGCCCTTCATGACGCTTCGGGTCTTCTCGCCTTCTTCTTTGATGACTGTTATCGTCTCTTCCTGTTTGGTGATCATCAGATCCTGCTTCTCGATCATCACGTCCATTTTGCCAAGCATGGTATCTTGCTTATCAACCATCAGATCTTGCTTCTCGATCATGACGTCCATTTTGCCAAGCATGGTATCTTGCTTCTCGACCATCAGATCTTGCTTCCCGATCATGACGTCCATTTTACCGAGCATGGCATCCTGCTTCCCGATCATTTTCGTCATATCGGTCCGTGGGAGATCGAGTCGTTCGCCGAGTTCCTCTGCCATATCTCCTCGTTTTATCTCGAAATACTCGAACTCGCCTGTTGCAGGCTCAAAACGGATCGCCAGGTCTTTCACCTCGATAGGGTACGTCGTTATCCTGATCTGCTCAACAAACGAGTCAAGAGCAGACCGCTCACCTTCACACACGATCCTGACATCGTACGGTTTCACATTCTGCACATAGCCCGTAAGCTCCAGGTCACGCGCGGCTCGTTCAACCTCGTCCCGGTATCCAACCCGCTGCACCTGGCCGCGGGCGATGATCTCCGCTCGTGCGTGCATGGCTTCAAATCTTATTAAGTCGGTGGATACTAAAAAACCTTTTGCGCACCTCCACCGCACCTCATCTATGTTCAGGAGGAAGGCTCTTCGCCTTAGTCTCCGCAATAACGAAGACGATGATCGGGATGCCCGTACTCCCTCGATAAATCTAAGAGCCGTGCTTGCGCACCTAAACATAATCAGCACGAAGGTTAAAAAACGGTCATGGACACGAGAGCGAGCTCGTACCTTTTATAAGGTACTACAACGTAACTAAAACTATGGTGGGAAACGCATGACAAAAAATGTACTACAAGTAAGGATGCCGGAGCAATTGGCTGAAGCGATTGAGGGGCTTGTTAAACAAGGGCTCTACAAAAATAGGAGCGAGGTGGTGATCGATGCGGTTAGACATTTTTTCGGCACCGAGAAGAAGAGTACTATCGCAGTGCTTATCGAACGTCAGCTTATGGGTATAAGCGAGCAGACCGGGTACAGTAAAGAAGAGCTGGACGAGTTATGGGATACAGTAAGGCAGAGTGAAGCGTGGAAAGAACGTTTCGGTGAACGTGCAGATGAAGTCATGGCTACCTTGAGGAAGAGACGATGATCTTTATTGATACTGATGTCTTCGTGATCGATAAGTTATTCCCAAACGATAGTAGACATGAAATCAACAAAACGTTTTTAAATGAAGCTGAAGAAAAAACAACCTCAATATTTAATTTGTTCGAACTGATCGGTATAGCATCGTTCAATCTAAATGAAGTTGAGCTTACAAAGTTACTTAAAGGATTCGGAGAAGTTTATGGCGTGAAAATACTCTATCCTTCAACTGCTTTTGTCTCGGTGAATGAGTTTGTAGAGAATCTTTTTGAGCGTGTATTTCAGAAGATATCGCTAAAAATGGGCTTTCAAGACGCATTGATTCTGACTGTTGCAGAAGAACATCTGTCGTCAAGATTTGTTACTTGGAATACGAAGCATTTCGTTGATCGTACTCATGTGAATGTCCAAACACCAAAGGAGTTCCTTGAAACTCAATAGGGCGATCGGCATCAGGCAGCGATGATAACAGGAATGGCGGAGTTAAGAAAACGAGAGCAAGCGCGTGATAATTATGAAGCGCTCAGAGAGGTTTACTTATAACTGTCTTCAAGCAACAGAAAAGTGGTCATAAAACCTGAGCTGCAACGTATACTATTGCTGGGCGGGACGCGATTGCTACTAGGAGAAACTGGCGAGGCACACACACTGAAGCTGTTTTATAGAACGCGCGTTAATAAAATCAGTTTTGAAAATTAGGATCTTTATAGTTGATATTTTTTGTTATTTGTGATTTAAAATTTGAAGTTTAAATTAGTAAACAGTACCTGCTGCATGGTTTTCTTCCTATTGTTCAAATAAGGTAATACCCTTGATCATCGCATTCTGCACCACAGGATTATCTAACTCCTCTTCGGTATACGGAAAAAGTTCGATCGGGAAATTCACTGCGAACTTCTCGCTCCATTCCTCTATTCGTTCCAAAAGCGGTGCACTGGACTGTTTCAATAATATTAAAATATCCGCGTCACTGCCCGGCACAGCACGGTTCTCTGCCAGCGAACCAAATAAAATGATCTTCACGATATTCTTATCACGCTCACCCACTTTCTGGGCGGTTCGGTATAGTTCCGCTCGCAAACGCTCCTGGTCAAGCCAGAAAACCTTGACAGAATTCAATGATTCTTCCACTATAAACGATTGCATGCTCTGCATCCTCCCGCGTGAAATATTCATACGGACTTCCAGATTCAAAACCATTCGGATATCTGGTGGGGACGTACTATTTGTCTAAACTCCGGGCACACTGAAACAGGTCGTCGTGTACCGTCTCGCGCCTCGCGAGTGCTTTCAACAGCTCTAAGAGCGAATGACCCCAGGCCACCGCATGGAATTTCTGGAATACCGATTTCAATGCCTTTTCCGCTGCTTGGTGCGCGATAAAACAGGACCATTCGTATACTTCATCATGCAGCAGCTCTTCCGCTACGTGTAAGTCACGCTCTGCTTGATCCATCCAGTCTTTGCTTCTCTCAGGCATAATTTAGTCAAATAGTCGTTTGAATCTTCAGGGCTTCTTCCTTCAGGTTAGCTCAGAGAATGGTATAGTTATGAGTAGGTGTTCGCTGTTAATAAACCCGTCCAGAGCTGTCCTTGCGGTCAGCTTGCAGTCTCGCTCTTTGCCTCCTCCGCGTTCGAGAAGAAGGATCTTCGCCTTAGTCCCCGCGGCAACGAAAACGATGCATGGGACGCCCTCACACGTTCAATCAGAGCTCAGGGCCGTGCTTGAGCAACACAATATGATCAGCGAGAAGGTGTAAAAACCGGGTTTAAAGAAACGAGAGCAAGCGCGTAACTTTTACGAGGCACTCAAGGGTTTATCTTATAATTGTCTATCTGCAACTGATAAGTAGTCATGGAACGTGAACGGTTGCGGAGATACATCGATAAGCTCGGGCACATCGAGGAGCGGATCGAGGATATAAGGACTTGGTTAGCCGAGTTCGATGAATATAGTGCGCTCGATCGAAAGACGAGACTTGCGGTTTATAAAGCGATGCAGGAAGCTGTGGAGGCGGCAACGGATATAGCAGCGATGATCCTAAAGGATGAAGGCAAGCTTCCGCAGGATGACTTTATGAACATAGCGCAACTATGGACGCTGGGTATCATTGATGATCACTTGAAAGCAGCCTTGAATGAAGCCGGTGGGTTACGGAACCGATTGGTGCACGGTTACAATGGCTTGAATGACGTACTAGCCCTGGAATCAATCCAGAATCTCTTATCCCCTCTTGGGCGCTTTGTGAGCAGGGTAAAGGAATGGGTGAAGAGCAGAGCATAGCAGCGGAGTTTGCATTTCTGACAGATAACGAAACAATACTCGCCATTCTCCTCTTCGGCTCAGGCGCACGAGATGATGTGGGCATGCAGAGCGACAAGGATGTCTGTATCGTTGCCCCTGGGCTGAGCGATGCACATACTCGACTGGCGTTGTTGAGAACCATTTTTGAACGGCTGGATGTAGCTGGGAAGAGCTACGACCTATGGTTCCTTGAAGAACTTCCGCTCTATATGAAGATTCAGGTGATCGAGCACCATGAGGTTATAATGTGCCGTGATTTACCCGCGCTGTATGAGTATCTCTATTTCTTCCGGCGGCTATGGGGAGATCAGAAGCATCGACAGGACTTAGAGAAGCAAGAACTACTTGAAATACTCGATAAAATCTAGTACAATAGCTGGGCGGGATGCAATTGCTGGTAGGAGACCGTAGTCACCAATACTGAACCTATTTTAAAGAAGGTAGGTCGAAAAAGTTTGTTTTGAACATGAGGATTTAGATATAGATATTGTTTGTTATTTGCGATTTGTTATTTTAATTTTGACGATTAAGTCTACCGGAAAACTGAGCCAGTTTTATAGAGCGGGCGTTGCAAAAGCTTGTTTAGAACATGAGGATTT
>JBNGDK010000043.1:0-10606 GCA_049975405.1 Candidatus Methanospirareceae archaeon | reverse complement strand
TGAGCCAGTTTTATAGAGCGGGCGTTGCAAAAGCTTGTTTAGAACATGAGGATTTGGATATTAGATATTGTTTGTTATTTGCGATTTGAAATTTGTACTTTAACACCCCCTAGTCTTCGTCGCGGTCAGCTCACGGTCACGCTCTTCGCCAGGTTCCGCGGCTTGTCAGGATCGAGCCCACGCAGCACCGCAAGTTCGTAGGCGAGCACCTGCATCGGTATGATCTGAATAATCGGGTTCAGCTCTTCCGCTTCCGGGACTTTGATCCAGAAATCGAAGATCTCCTCGCGTTCCGGAGCGACCCCGATGATGTACCCGCCGCGGCTCTTTATCTCTTCCGCGTTCGCCAGTATCTTCGCCTTGTTCTCCGCGGCAACGAAGACGATGCAGGGCGTGCCTTCCTCGATCAGCGCGAGCGGCCCGTGCTTCAGCTCACCACCGGCGAACGCCTCCGCATGGATGTACGAAACCTCCTTTATCTTCAATGCCGCCTCTAACGCCGTAGCATACTGCAGCTCCCGACCGATGAGATAGATATGATCCTTCTCGCACAGCAGCTCGGCGAGCTGCTCCAGATAATCGCGCATCGATCGCGAGGTCAGATTAAAAATATCAAGATACAGGCTCCCGAGCTTCTTCAAGCCATCCTCATACTTATCCGCCAGAGCATAAGCGAGCATGGCCATGAGCACGACCTGCGAGGTGTACGTCTTCGTGGAGAGCACGCAGAGCTCAAGCCCGCTGTTCATCATCAGGAGTGCGTCGCTCTCCCGCGTGAGGATCGAGCCCTCGCGGTTCACGATACCCACAACCTTGCTCCCACGCCGCTTCGCCGCGTTCACCGCATCCAAAACGTCCGCGGTCTCGCCCGATTGCGAGATGGCCAAAACCAATGTGTCTCCCGTTAGAAAGTCCTCATAATGCTCGAACTCCGAAGCCAGGACCGTATTCACGTGCACCTTCGCGATCTTCGAGAAGAGGTAGCTGCCAGCCAGACACGCGTGATAACTGGAGCCGCAGCCGATGAAGAACGTGCCAAACGCGCGCCGCATCGTGTCACAGATGCTTCTGACTCCCCTCTCCTCTTGCTGTAACGCTCTGAGCACCGTCTCATCCTGCTCACTGAGCTCTTTTAGCATGAAATGATCGAATCCGCACTTCTTCGCCTCTTCCGCGTTGCACCTTATGCAGTCCACCGGGCGTGTTACCGCGCGACCCGCAGCTAAATTGTAAATCCGTACCGTCTGATTATCGTCCGCGACGAAGATATCGTCACTCCTCAGATAGATGACTTTATCCGTCCACTCCAGGAACGCGAGCACATCGGAAGAGGGGAAGATCCCGTCTGCTGCGATACCGATACAGAGCGACCGTGAGCCTTTTCGCGCACCCAGGAGCTTTCGCTCGCCCTTCCGTATCGCGAGGATGGTATAGCTCCCTTCGAGTAGTCGCAGCGCGTTACGAAATGCATCCTCAAACTCGAAGCCGCGCTTTATGAACTCCTCCACGAGGTGCGCAATCGTCTCAGAGTCCGTTTCCGACCTGAACGTATGCCCGTTCTCGATCAAGCACGCTTTCAGTTCACGGTAGTTCTCTATTATCCCGTTATGAACGATCGCGATCTCATTTTTGCAGTCCGTATGCGGGTGCGCGTTCTCCATGGAGACTTTCCCGTGCGTCGCCCACCGGGTATGGGCGATTCCTATCGTCCCCTCGCCAGCGTCGAATGAGATCTCGCTCAATTTCCCCACAGCTTTTTGCAGCTGCAGCTCATCCGCGCAGAGCGCAATACCGGCTGAATCGTAGCCGCGATACTCCAGCTTTTCCAGACCGCGCGTAAGGTACGGAAACGCTTGCTTGAGTCCGATATACCCGATAATACCACACATCGATCTTATCTTTATCCCCTTACGCGATTTAAATAAAACGTGTCATCCATTAACGGTCTGCCCCGAAACAAGACATCACTCAGGACCTCTTTTCTTGCCATCCGCAGCCGACGAAGTCCTTACGGTTACGCGCTTCGTAAGCACGGGCACCAGCCGTTTTATCAGTATTTCTCCTTCCGTATCTATCGTATACTCGTTGATTGGCACCTCGGGGGTTTTTCCGTTCACCTCGTAGATAAAAAAGCCTTCATCACCGTCAATGGACGCAATAAATTCCTTCTCTCCTACTTTCTTGATCCCGATCCCGTCAACCTCCTTGAGCGCATTCAGGATATTTATTCTTCCCGCTGTTTGCACTTCGTAATTCACGCTGAACGTATCCATCGCGTCGTACAACCGTCTCCTGTTCGCTGAGAGCACGTGCGTCCGTCCGAAGGCCTTGCGATGCACCAGATCGGCATCCTCTAAGAGTTTGACGTGCTTCGCCGCCACGGGTACCGAGATGCCCAGTTCTTTCGCCAGGCCGGAGACATGATACTCATCCTGTAACAAAAGCCGCAGCATCTCCATCCGCGTCTTGCTGCTCAGCGCTTTGAAGATCACCGTTCCACCTCCTCCGCTCATGCTCCAAACTATGAGCAATCTAGGTTATATCTCTTTCTTTAGAATTATATAACTCTTCCGCCAACCGCTGTATGTAACGCTTACCCTTCTCATCGTCTTCAAGCTGTGCCAGCCATTCGCTCGGGATCGCCTGCTCGCCGTAGTACGCGCCACAGATCGCGCCCGTCATGGCGCCGATCGTGTCCGTATCGCCGCCTAAGCATATCGCAAAGCGGACACTGCGCTCAAAGTCCTCAAACCGCAGAAAGGAGTAGATCGCCGTGGGCACCGAGTCGAACGCGGCCATGCCATTGCCCAGCTCGGCAACGACCTCCACGCTACTCGCTTCGGCTCGTAAAAGCTGCTCCATGCGCCTGAGCTTCCGCTTATACACATCATGATGCACAAACGCAGCGAGTTGAGACAGCATGCCCTCGCGCTCATCGCGTACCGCCAGCGCAATCGCGAACGCCTGTAGCGCTGCACCTTCTTTGCCCAGCTCGTGCGTATGCGTTATCTGGCTCGACCGGTATGCGACCTCTCTCAGCTCATTCGGATGGTCATAATAAAAGAGCCCTATGGGCGCGATGCGCATCGCGGCACCGTTGCCATATGAGCCCATACCACCGAACAGATCCCGCGCCGCTTCGTCCCACCGTGCACCCGCTCGCAGTCGTTCGAATGCCGCTCGCGAGCCTGGACCGTAGCCGCGCTTCTGATTCATATTCTCGACGAGTGTTCGTGCCATATCAGCGCCATCAAAACCAGTATTCCTGGCTAACGACTCCGCGACACCGATCATCTGCTCGGTATCGTCAGTATACCGACCTTCTACCATCGTTAACCTTTCCGCAGCGCCGTAGAACTTTCCTACCCGTACGCTGCTCCAACCTTCCAGTGGCGCGCCTAATGCGTCCCCAACGGCCGTGCCGAGCAATGCACCGATGAATTTCGATCTCAGGTTGCGTTTCCATTCAGCAAGCATATCTCTCCCTATTAAAAATAGCACGTTTTATTACCGTTTACTGCTAACCTAAAGATAAAATGACGAGCGCAAACACTGAATCTAATTTCGATTCGAACAAGGCGATATTAGTGGTCTGCGACGGTCTCGGCGATCGGCCTTCTGTAAACGGCATGACGCCGCTTCAGGCGGCAGATACGCCGCATTTGGATGCGCTCTGCGCATCGGGCATCTCCGGATTGCTGGATGTCATCTCACCCGGCATCGTTCCCGGTAGCGACACGGCACATCTCGCACTCTTTGGCTACGATCCGTACAAAAAGTATCCCGGCCGTGGTGTCTTTGAAGCGCTCGGCGCTGATATGGAGCTGCATGCGGGCGACGTTGCCTTTCGCGCTAATTTCGCGACCGTGGACAAGGAAATGCGTGTTCTGGACAGAAGGGCTGGTAGAACGGGAAGTACGGAGCTGGCTGCGCTGCTCGACGGGCTCGAAATCGAGGATGTCAGAATTGCACTGAAAAATACCACACAGCATCGCTGCGCCGTTGTCATGAAAGGCGAGGGCCTCTCGCGCTACGTCTCCGACGTAGATTCGCACGTGGCCGGGGCTCTCGTGCAGGACTGTAAGCCCCTTAGGGACCGTGCGGCCGAGCGGAAGACCGCGCGTATTGTTAACACGTTCGTCAAGCTGAGCTATGAGCTGCTTAATGAGCATCCGATAAATGCAGAAAGGAGACAGAAGGGTGAACTGCCCGCGAACATTATTCTGATGCGCGGCGCAGGCACACCCGACTCGATCACATCGCTCCGGGAACGATTCGGGTTCAGCGCGGCGTGCGTCGCCGGCGCGTCACTCTACAAGGGCGTCGCACAGTACGTCGGTATGGACGTCTTACAGGTGGAAGGTGCGACCGGTAAGGCTGATACGAACTTGAAGCACAAGGCGGAGGCCGCGTTACACGCACTGGAAGAGCACGATTTCGTCTTCCTGCATGTGAAAGACACCGACAATCACGGCCATGATGGCGATTTCGAGGGCAAGAAAGCGATCATAGAGCGGGTGGACGCAGAGCTTGTGGCCTTGCTTAAAGATGCCAACGCATATCTTGCCGTTACCGGAGACCACAGCACGCCCGTAGCCATAAAACGACATTGCAGTGATCCCGTTCCCATACTCATGCATGGCAATGGGATGAGGACGGATAACATCACGAAGTTCGACGAGTTCTCGGTCGCGTCGGGCGGCTTGAACAGGATACGGGGGCTCGATGTGATGCCCATACTGGCCGACTTTATGGGCTATTACGTGATGTACGGCACCTGATCTATCTCCCGATAGGGAAGTTTGAAAAACGAAGGCCGCGACGCTGCTACGCAGGACGGGTAGCGTTACTCTTCACCTGAGCTCCTTTTCAGCTACCGCCAGAATCTCCGTCAGCTCTTCCATACGCTTCGCGGCCTCGTTCAGTCGTGTGCTCACCGCCGCGAGCCCGAGCGTATCCGCATCCCCCGCCGCCTTCCGGAAACTTGCCGCATGCTCCCTATTGTGCACAACCCAGTGCTCTAACTTCTTCTGTAAACGAAGCACGCCTTCATCCTTTCCCGAGCCGTCCATCGCCGTTACCCCTTTTATTTAAGATAGTAACAATTCACGCGCGACTATTTCACGCGTGGCTATCCCACGACAAATTCCATCGGGACGCGGATCACGTGCCCAACTCCCAGGAGCTGAGATACTTCCGCTGCTCGGCGGTCAGGTCTTCAATCTCGATGCCCAGCGCGTCCAGCTTCAATCGAGCTACCTGCTCATCGAGCTCACGCGGCACGGTATATACCTCGTTACGCAGTCGCCCCTGCTGCTCCACGATGTACCGAACGCATAACGCCTGGTTCGCGAAGCTCATGTCCATGACCTCCGGCGGATGCCCGAATGCTGCGGCGAGATTCACGAGCCGGCCTTCCGAGAGCAGATACAACCGCCTCCCGTCCTCCATGAGATACTCCATCACCTCGGCCTTCGCCTCTTTCCTGGCTATCGCAAGCGCTTCGAGGTCAGGTATATTTATCTCGACGTTGAAATGCCCGGAATTCGCGATGAGCGCGCCATCTTTCATCAGCTCGAAATGCTCACGCCGTATCGCCGAGATGTCACCGGTGACCGTAATGAAGAGATCGCCGACTTTCGCCGCTTCTTTCATCGGCATCACGTAATACCCATCCATATGCGCCTCAAGCGCCTTCCGCGGATGTGCCTCCACAACGACTACCTTTGATCCAAGCCCCCGCGCTCGCAGTGCGACGCCGCGGCCGCACCACCCATAGCCCACCACGACAACCGTCTTGCCGGCGAACAGGAAGTTCGTCGCGTTCATGATGCCGTGCAGGGTTGATTGCCCGGTACCGTAACGGTTATCGAACATCATCTTCGTCTCCGCGTCATTTACCGCGATGACCGGGAAATTCAGCTTCCCCGCCGCTGAGAGCGCTCGTAACCGTATAACCCCCGTCGTCGTCTCTTCGCACGCGCCTATGATTCCCCTGACTCCGCGCTCATGTACACGCGCGATTGTATCCGCACCGTCATCCAGGATGATCTCAGGGCCGTGCGCCAGCGCTTCGTCCAGGCACGCGTAGTACTCCTGCTCATGCTCTCCCCTGAAGGCATACACATGGATACCGTCAGCCGCGAGCGCGGCAGCGACATCATCCTGCGTGCTGAGCGGATTCGAGCCTGTTAACGCGATCTGCGCACCACCGTCGCGGAGCGTCAGGATGAGATTCGCCGTCTCCACCGTGACATGGAGGCAGGCGGTGAGCTTCACGCCGGCCAGCGGCTGCTCCGCTTTATACCGCGCTCGCAGTAGCTGCAGTACCGGCATCTGCCTCCGCGCCCATTCGATCCGATTCCGACCCTCTTTCGCAAGGGTTATGTCCTTTACCACAAAATCCCGCATTGTATCCGACAACCCGCCTGTGACTGATGAAGCATGGATTCCTTCTAAATACTATAATAAAAACCCTTTTATCTTCGTAATGGCTATCCGAGAAGTGTAGTGCGTGGGTAGGAAAAGGGGAACCAGATCATGATCGTAAAAGAGATACTTGATGAAAGCGTCCTGACGCTGGCTGAAGCTAAAGAGACCCTGCAGGCTCTGCGGGCTCATGGCCGGGGCGCGGAGCAGGAAGAAGAGGGCGCGGCGGAGGAGATCCGGTACGAGCGTAGGAAAGCCTCTGAGCATACCTCAAAATTCGCGAAACTGAGTGCCGAAGGCTCCCGAGCACTGGTTGATGAGTTGAGCGAATTACCCAAGATGAAGGAGAGCATTGCGGTACGAATTGCTGATTTGGTGCCCAAGAGCCCGAACGAGGTGCGGGCGATCTACGCGAAAGAGCGCTTCACGCTCACCGAGGCGGACATCGAGAGTATCCTGGACGTCATCGCGAAGCACGAATGAATGAGTAATTGAGCTTCTAAGTAAGCGAGGAGCGCCTTTTGGGAGGGAGACTAACGGATGAGAGACTATCCGCATGAGAAACGCGGGAAGATAGAGAAGGGTACCGCAGGACGGCAGAAGCGGAAAGAGATATACGCACGCATCCTCGATTTCCTCCCCTATGGCCATCTCGAAGATGCACGGCCGGTTTATCAAAAGAAACCGCTGGCACAGGCATTGGGTGAAGATCAGTTCGTCTTAATTGAGCTCTCGCCGAAGAAGGATAAGACCTTTGAGCTCTACGAGCGGGTGTATATCGGCGAGGGCGAACGTGAGAAGATTGATCATGTCATCAAGCGCCTGCGATACGAGGAGTTGACGCCGACGGCAAAGGTTGAGCTGCACTACGTCCTCGCAATTGTCGTACAGGAGAACGAGGAGCGGTTCATCAAGGCCTTTAACAACGCGAAACCGATCACCACGCGACTGCATACGCTCGATCTCTTCCCTGGCATTGGGAAGAAATTGATGTGGGCGATCGTGGAGGAGCGGAAGAAGAGTGAATTCGTCAGCTTTGAAGACCTCACCAAACGCGTGAAAGGGCTCCACCACCCCGAGAAAATCATCGCCAAACGGATCGAGGACGAGATCAGCGATGAGCACATTAAGTATCGGCTCTTCACGCCCTAGTGGCTCCTTCATGCTAACGCTCATTTTGAGAACGAACAGAGGCGATAAATAAGCATCGCCAGGATACTATTTGGCGAGACTATTTCAGGTCTCACCATCTACCGCTGATCGTGAGATAGCAGGACTCGCCCGAAGAAGAAAGAGACCGATAACCACGAGCTCAAGCGTCCTGATCGGGATGAATACTGCTCGCGTTGAGCACCTGCAGAAGTGACACTCTCTCTCTGTCTGTCGCGATCGGATCAAGAGCTTTATAACACGTTTTCTATTCTAATAACATAACGGAATAAAAACAGTGAGCGCTTAGCATGGACCGCAAAAACGCCGCTATTGCCGTGCTTTCCCTGCTGCTCTTTATTTCAGGTGCCACCTCGTACCTCCTGTATCAGCATCAGCAACTGCAACTTGAAGCACAGAGAGAACTCATTGAGCAGCTGCTCGAAGTCCGAACGGCCGAAGTCGAACCGCTGCAAATTGGTGAACCGGATGATCAAATCAATCAGACCCGCGAGGGCAGTCCTACGAGCGCGAACATCGTTGCAGTGAGCAGCGACACCCGCCAGGGTGTGATGGGCACGGTCACGGTCGAGCTAAAAGAAGGAACGGGAAATGTGCTGGTCAATACGAATCCATTCGTCGAACCGGATACGCAATACTCAATTCGGGAAGCCGTGGAGGCTGCTGCGGCCTTCACGAAAGTGAACGTATCTGATACGGACATTCTCATTTCCTTCGAGATCAACGGCACGGTGATCGGCGGCCCGTCAGCGGGAGCAGCGACCACCATCGCCACGATCGCGGCGCTTGAAGGGAAGACGGTGCGGCTCGACTGTGTTCTTACCGGAACGATCGAAGAAGACCGCTCCATCGGCCAGGTCGGCGGGGTATTCGATAAAGCGGTCGCGGCTGAGCAGCATAATATCTCGCTCTTCCTCGTTCCACGCGGTCAGAAAACCATCGTGTATTACGAGCAGCGGGTGGAAGAGCAGCAGATCTTCGGCTTTACCTTCTCACGCGTCTACTACACGCCCAAGGAGATCGATCTCGACGAGTACATGGGTGACTCGATGGCGGTGCGGGAGGTGGCGAGCATCGGAGAAGCGGTCTCTTACATGGTCCTGTAACAAACGCCACTGCTCACGGTTGCTGGCTTCATACGCTAAATTTAAAAACATTCCGTAAACTTTATATAATCGTTCCGTTGTATAGTTGTTTAAGTATGACCATGAAGGGCAAGCGGCTGGGGACCGTACTCCACGTGATGAATAATCAGGTAATTGTGCGGGCCCAAAAACTCAATCTCAAGCGCGTGCTCAATGCGACCGTCGTGACCACGGATAAGCGGCAAATAGGTAAGGTGTACGACGTTTTCGGGCCTGTTGATCATCCCTACGTAACTGTAAAGGTCTTTGCTTCTGTGAAGCGCGAAGAGTTGCCGCAGAAGGCCCTATTCGTTCTCTGAGCTGAGCGGAGCGAAGCGAGGCGAGGAGGAGCGGGAGTGGAAAGGCGATGTTCGAGGACGCTGAGAAATCGGAACGTGCAGGTGAGGCACGAAAAAGATCAGAGCTTGATCGAGAACGATTACAGCGGCTCAGCGAGCGCCAGCGCCGCAAGAAATTGAGTCGCACGATTGGTAAACAGCGGCTGCGTGCCCAGGACGAGATCGAGCGGCTCGCTGCCTTACTCGTTATTCCCGAACAGACCCGAGAAGAGAGCCTGGCGATCTACCGGGAAGCTTGGGAGCACGATTTGATACACGGCCGCTCCATTGAGAAGATACTGGCTGCGTCCATTTACATGGCCTGCCGCAAGGAAAACGTGCCGAGAACGCTCGACGAGATCGAGAACGCGACGAACGTGGGTCGGAAGGATATTATAAAGACAAGCAAGTTACTGGCTAGCCGCCTCGAGATGCGACTTGTCCCCGCACACCCCCGCGATTACGTGCGGCGATTCTGTGCGAAGTTGAATTTGGCGCAATCAGTCGAGCAACGTGCGCTGAGGATCATCAACGAAGCAGTTGAGAAGCATATCACCAGTGGCCGGGGGCCGACGGGCATCGCAGCATCGGCGATTTACATCGCGGCGATTCTGTGCGGTGATCGGAAGACGCAAAAGGACGTTGCAGAGGCCACCGGCGTTACTGAGGTGACCTTACGGGTACGCTACAAAGAGCTCGCACGGGAGCTCGGCTTGCAGGTTGATTAATTAGATGGCCTTTCCTATCCTAGCAATGCAATAAATGATTGTAACGTACTCTTGTCCTCATGGAGCGACGCAGTGGAACAGTGCGGACCTTTGAGGTCATTCCCGCGGTGGACTTGAAGAGCGGCAGATGCGTCCAGTTGCGACAGGGCAAAAAGGACGAGGTGATCTTCTCTACCACGCAGGATCCCGTGGAGATTGCTGAGCACTGGGTGCAGCTCGGTGCGAAGCGACTTCATATTATCGATCTCGATGCGGCACTACAGGAGAAGCAGACCAATTTCGAGCTGGTAGCGCGTATCGCTGAGACCATCGGAGCACAGGGTCGCGCGAAGCTCGAGGTGGGCGGTGGGATTCGGACGTATGAGGCTGCAGCGAAACTCCTCGAGCTCGGATCCGGAAGGGGCGTGGATCGCATCATCTTCGGCACGGCAGCGCTGCACTCCCCTGAACTCATACGGGATATAGTAACGGCGTTTTCGGCCCAGCGCGTCATGGTCGCGTTTGATGTGCGCGGTGGAGCCGTGGCGGTCGACGGCTGGCGAGAACTAACCGGGGTGAAGGCGACGGAAGCAGCACAGCAGGCTGAAGCATTGGGCGCGGGCAGCTTGCTCTTTACGAATATCGATGTTGAGGGACTGATGCGCGGGATCGAGCCCGGGATCGTGGAGGTGTTCGTTCGCTCGGTACACGTCCCGGTCGTCATAGCAGGCGGTGTCAGCAGTTCGGCGGACGTAGCACAAATAAAAGCTGCAGGTGCCAGTGGCGCAATACTAGGGAGCGCGTTATATAAGGGCAACGCCGATTTCGCTGCACTCGT
>JBNGDK010000042.1:0-18073 GCA_049975405.1 Candidatus Methanospirareceae archaeon | reverse complement strand
CTATATTTTCTAATTTCATTCCCCTTTAACAGTGGTCGCAATAATTCCTTTTCAACAAAAAAACTAGCAGTACTATTTTGAGGCGTTACTTTAATGAGTAGATTATCCGTTTCCGGATCTCTTTTTATTTCACTAGAGGTATTCAAATAAAAAACACTATCATTCCCCGTTTTTATTCCTTGGAATATCTTTTTAACAAAAGCATTCAATTTGCCACTGGAATTTTCATTAATCTTTTCAAATAAACATTTTTCTCTTTCAGGGACTATAGTCCATATTCCCAAATCTAGAGCAGTTTGTGGATAATTAAAAATATTGATAACGCCATTTGAATATTCTTGATTTTGTATATTTTCTCGTATATTATTTATAATCTTTTTTGTTGGTTTATATACCCTTACTGATCTAATAATATTTTCTTCTGCATAATGCTTATCAGAAATTTTTTGTAAAATTAAGATTGCCGGATAATTAGTTGCATCAGAAAAAACACCGGAATCCCCAAAATTTATGATTTGATTAATTTTTGTATGGTTTAATATGAATGATCTTAACTCTGAGCCGTAATCCGTTACCATAAATTGATTGGAAACGATAAAACCGAATCTACCACTCTCTTTTAACCATAAGACACCCCTTTCAATAAAGAGGATATACAGATCGAATTTCCCTTTTGCTGTTTTGTAGAATTCTTTAAGATAATCCTTGTGTTTTTCATCTAGCATTTGCACCCGCACATACGGCGGATTCCCCACCACGAAATCGTACTGCACGTAATTTTTCAGAACTGCGGCAAGCATGATGTCCTCGAGCGATTTGATCAGTTTACCATCACCGAACGTCTCCTTGAGCTCATGGAATTTCTGCAGGAAGTGCTCAACATATGGCGTGAAGTATGATACCAGACCGTTCCAGTCTTTATCCGTTACATACCGTTTAAAATTATGCTCCAGCTCGGTTCCCGTAACGGTATACCGATCCTGCCACGCTGCCGCTTTCACAGTGTCGAAGACCGCTTGTAATGCTGCAAAGTACTCCTCGACGTTCAGCAAATCGGTGTTGGCTATGACATGCTTGAAATATGGCATCTGTATTTGCAGATTCCCGCCCTCAACCGGCAGACCCGTATCGATTAACAGATACTGGCTACCTTCTTCGAACGTCTCAAGCGTTACTTTCTTCGTCTCCCCTTTCGTCTCATCAATTAACGAATCCGTTCTGAAGATCGGCAGGCGGTTCAGCACAAAACGCCGATCCTCATCCATCGCTCTCTTGTATGCGGGAATCAGTACGAGCATGAACTGCATCTGCGCCATGAACGTCGCAAATGGATGGATATCGAAACCGACGATGTGGTATTCGTTACAGAGCTCTTCCAGGATCTTCGACCAGCCCTTCTCATCCGCGATCTGCTCCGACGCTTTCAGGTACCGCCGCAGAGCTTCAACGAGAAACGTGCCCGAGCCGCAGGCAGGATCCAGCAAGCGTTTGCCAATAACGCCCCGGCCCTCGTAACCCACGGCATCGAGGATGTACTCAACCACTTCCTGTGGCGTGTAAAATTCACCCAGGGCCTTTCTCGTCTCTTTATCAAAGTAGCGCTGATAGAGCGTGCCCAGCGGATCACCCACAATCTCCGAGAAATCGAACTTGTAGAGCGTGAGAATAAGATCAGCAAGCGCCTCGCCAAAGCGCCCCTTCTGCTTCTCGAACCGCGGGCTGTAGAGCGCGTCGCCCGCCCTGATGTCCCGGTAGCTATCTTCCCACCAGTAGAAGATATCGCCCTCAAAGACCGACTTCACCAGCCGCTGCTTCATGCTCTCGATGAGATGCTGCGTCGTTATCGCCCATGCCAGGAGCGTGATGTCGCCCCGGTAAGAGGTCTGCTCGATCTCCGTCTTAATGAACCGCGAAAACTCGACGTACGGCAACTGGTAATCCTCACACGCCTTCGCCAGGATCAAGCGCGTGAAGAGCGAATACGCACTCTCCAGGCAGAACATGAACTTGAAGAGGTTCTCTTCATTCGCATCAAGCCCCATGCCCCCCATTATCCGTCGCCAGTTCTCCGGTATCTTCTCCGGCTTCTTCGCGTACGAGATTTTCCAGAAATTGTACGCGCTTTTCAGGAACTTCGAGCGCTCCAATTCAAAGTCGAAGAGCCCGATCGTCTTCTCCACCAGATTGGCGAACCGCGAGCCCGCTTTCAATTCGAAGCTCTCAAAGAAATGCTGCTGCGCGATCTCGGATGATAAATTCACCCGCTCGGCAGGATCATCAAATAGCGCGAAGTAATTGAGCACTGCTTCGATCTTTGTCCGTTCAATTCGGGGCTTTCGTAACCACTCGGATAGCTCTTCACACTCCGGTACTGCCAGTGCAGCAAGATTCACGGATAATTTCTGCTCCCAGTTCGAGTTGACCCGCTCGTAGATCATGAGTTCAAGCCCGTCGGTGAGCACACCATACCGCGCTTTGAGCGGTTTTACATAGCGCTCCCAGAGCTGTGCAAAATCGCGCTCGACATCAAGTTCCTTCGGCTTCTTGAATTCCACCACAAAAACAACATTCTGGTATTCATCACAGGCGAGCAGATCGCTTCGTTTGCCCCGTATGTTCTTCTCAAATCGAATATCGGTAAGTTCGCCTTCATAGCCGAGCGCTTCGAGAATACCGCTTTTAACAAATGCGATGCGTAAATCCTCCTCAGAGATCTCTTTCGCGCTATTTAGCTTCTCATGGAGCTTTCGGAAGCTCGATCGGATGTTCTCGGGTGCTGCCATGTTACCGTTCGCGAAGATCCTTCACCAGGAAATTACCACCGTTCAGCAGAACGCCCAGCACATCCACCTGTTTGCCAAAGATCGCCGTTCTTATACGTTCCAGCGTTGCCGCCTCGCCCAGCGCCTTCGCCTCCGAGAGCGTAAGCTGCACGCACTTCTCGGTTGCTTCCCGTTTGAAGATCAGGGTGCAGCGCTCTTTAGCGGTTTCCAATCGTGCTTTGATCCTGAGGTCCCAGACCCCTTCAACGTCGCTATGCACCATGCAGAAATTATCGATGATCCACCGGTTGCACTTCGGACACCGCTGAATGAGCCCGCTACCATCGTAAATCTGGGTTATCCGTCCGCGTATTCGTGATCCAGCCTCCGGAGTTTCGGGCGTCTGCTTATCCGCTCCGGCTGCGAGTAGCTCGTTCAGATGATCAGCTTCAATAACAACCGCATCGGGAAACCGCTCAGTAAATGAATCCAGGATTGCCAGTGCGTTCGCTCTGTCGCGCGCCTCCAGGATCTTTAACGCCTCCGGGTGTACCTGATATCCGCGAGCGAGAACCTCGTTTAGTATGGTTTCCGCAGCCGTTGAATAAGCCATATCCACATCTACTTCTCCTTTCTTTCCCGCACTGATAAATACTTACCGGGAGCGCAGCCTGCCGTTATTTTTATCCCCGCGCCTCAACCGGGGTTTTTAGAACACTTATTAACTGCTAACCTCTTCTTTTCCCTGATGCCCACCTATATTGATCTCCACGTGCACGCGTACCCCGAGACCGAGACGCCGGCCGAGAACCTTCTGCGCGTTGCGAAACGCTATGGGTTCGCACAGATCGGTATTACCAATTACGACGATCACGTGCTCCAGGACAGCCAGGTGGAGGATCTGATCCTTGGTGTGGAGCTACAGGCGCAGACCGTGACGGAGCTGAAGCGAAAGCTCCGGCAGCTTAGCGGTACGGTAACGGTCATTGCGGTGCATGGCGGTAAGGAGAAGATCAATAGAGCCGCAGTCGAGAGTCAAAAGGTGGACGTTCTAACCCATCCGTGCAGCGAGAAGGGCGAGGGCGCGTTAAGCTACGTCCTGGTGCGGTTCGCCGCGGAGAACGGTGTTGCCATAGACTTCAATATGAACGCACTCATCCGGAGCAGGCGCGGGGAGCGGGCACGCATCCTGAGCAAGATGCGGGAGCAGTTGAAGCTCGTCCGGAAGTACCGGGCGCCGATGATCTTAACCAGTCATGCGCACTCGATATACGACTTGCGAGCACCCCGTGAGCTGATCGCGCTGGCTGCGCTCTTCGGCATGACGCGTGAGGAAGCAACACGTGCGCTTTCTGAGACGCCACAGGGCGTGGTGGCGAAGCGGTGGAAGAAGGAGCGCGAGGTGGAGGTGCTCTGATGGTGCGAAGAGCGCCGAATGTGCACTGGTGCTTGCTCTGCATGGTTTACACCCCACCCACACTCCGCGAGCGCCGCAGGTATCTCCGATTCGAACTGCTCTGCGAGCGCCCGGTTGATAAAAGAGCGGTGCTGAAGGAGATCTGGGATTCGTTATATGCGCTCTACGGCGATCTCGGCGCGAGCGAGAGCAGGCTCTGGCTGATTGATTATCAACCGATGGAGGACGGTACCCAGGGTGTCGGTATTCTCCGGTGCGCCCATGACCGTGTTGATGAGGTCCGTGCTGCACTCGCCTGCATCCATACGGTTGACACGGCGAGCGTTGGTATTCGGGTCGTCAAGACGTCAGGCACGATAAAGGGCGCTTCACAGTAGCGCGTGCATCCGCTCATTGAATCGCAACACCTCAACGACCATCGTCAGATCGCGTTTCGTGATAATGCCCCTGATCTCTCCTGATTCGCCATCAACGACCGCCAGGACGTTCTTATCCGTCCCGCTCATGCGCTTAAGCGCTTCGACTGCGCCCGCCTCCTGCGCGATCACGGCACCACGCGCATGATCACCGGCGGGGAGCAGATCAGCCACGCGGAGCAGGTCACGCAGCTCTCCGGAGCGTTTCTTGAGCTCAGGGAGCGATATGATACCTTTATATTCGCCCTGGTCGCCAATCACGGCATAGTCGGTCGTCTTCTCCGCGATCATCTTTGCGCGCAGTTCGGTAAGCGGCATATCAGCGGGCACGCACGCAGTATCAGCGCGCATTATCTCGCGCACCGTTACGCCGTCCAAAGCAGCCACGGCGATCGTCGCGCTCTCCTCTTCAGTCGCCGCGATGAACAGGAAGACGGCGATGACCGATAACCACGGGTTGAAGGGGATACTGAGCTCACCGCGTGTGATGAGGATGAAAGGATCGGGCATGAAGCCCATGACGCCCATGACGAGCGCAAACGCCTTGCCCACGAAGACCGCGCGTTTCGTCGCCGTGATGAACTGCACGCGTTTGGCCAGGAATGCGCGTAAGACGCGGCCGCCATCCATAGGAAATGCCGGTATGAGGTTGAAGGTACCCAGGATCACGTTGAGGAGCCCGATGCTGAAGAGCAGGATCAATAGCGGCTCGAACCGCACCAGATTGTTCAGAGCGATCCCGAAATGCGCTGTCAGGAAGACGCACCCGAGCGCGAAGCTCATTAAGGGGCCCGCAATTGCGATCCGCCACTCCTTCTCAGGCTCGCGCGGTAATTCCTCCATCAGCGCCAGGCCGCCGAAGATGAAGAGCGTGATATTCCGGATCCTTGTCCCGTACTTCATCGCGACGTAGGAATGGGACAGCTCATGGAGCAGCAGCGAGATGAAGAAGAGAACTGCGGCCACGAGTGCAAGCGCATAGCGAAACGGCCGTGAGAGGTTCGCCACATCGCCCAGACCGACTGGCTCGGGGCCCTGCGCGAACATAAGCACAATGAGCGGAAAGATAAGCAGAAATGTGACATGGAGGCGTATTGGAATGCCAATGACTCGACCAACCTGTATAGAAGCACGCATCTATTCTCCCCGCGGTAATCCGATACTTATTTATACTGCCTTCCTTTCATAAAGAGCATTATGGAAATACAATTATCGTCTTTATACGGGCAGGATATGTATACCGATCGGGGCATCTACGTGGGGAAGGTTGAGGACGTTACTGTCGATATCAAGGATAAGCGAATCTCAGGCATCGCCGTGAAGAACGTCAGTCCCAATGCGTTTAACGTGGGCAGGAAGAAAGGTGTGATCGTTCCGTACCGCTGGGTCACCGCGATCGGTGATATTGTGATCATCAAGCACGTGAGGCGGCAATTCGCAGAAGATCGCGAGGAAGCTGATGAGCGCGAACGATAGGTCCGGATAGGCTCGGGCGGAGCGGCGCCGAACGGGACGGCAGGGATCAGATCCGGGATGACGGCTCAGAGCCGGTCGGGGATTGAGCCTGCGGAGGATGAGCGCGCGATTTACGCGGCGATCCGGGCGCTACCACCGCTCATTGTGTGTGCTGATGGCCGCAATTTCCGCCAGCTCTTGCAGCAGACCGGGTTCTCAAAACCATTTGATACGCGATTTGCGACCGGCATGGCGGATGCCGTAACGCTCTTCTTTGAACAGAGCGGCTTTGACCCGCTGCTCGCGTTTGTATTCTCCGATGAGGTGAATCTCTGCTTCACGCACGTGCCGTTCAGAGGCCGGCTGGAGAAGCTCGATTCGGTCATTGCGAGCTATCTGGCAAGTGCAGTAACGCTCGTGCTGGGCTTTACCGCGCCCATTGCCTTCGATGCACGGGTCATTCCCATCGGTGACCTCGGCGAGGGATTAAGGGCGTATCTCGCGCACCGGCAGGCGGAGGCGTGGCGAAATCATCTCAATGCGTATGGCTATTACGGCCTGCAGTCGCTGGGCCTGAGCAAACGCGCGGCGGAAACGCGTGTGACCGGGCTGAAGGCGCGGGAGGTGCACGAGCTGCTGTATCAGCAGGGTATTAACCTGAATGAGACGCCATCATGGCAGCGGCGTGGCATGATCGTGGCGAAAGAAGCGTATGAAAAGGCGGGCTACGATCGCAAGGCAAAGCGAGCGGTAACGGTAACACGGTACAGAATCGTGCAGCTCTGGGAGCTGCCGCGCTTTGGCACGGAGGACGGGCAGCGGCTGCTCAATCGCCTCGTTGCACGCGAAACGATCGGCAAAAGAGGTACCGGCGTTGTTTGAACCACAGATTGTCTTCGGCGTGCGGCTGTACGCAGCCCGGGGATCCGTGGCAGGCCCGACGAGGCTCGTGATCGGTGGACTCCACGGAGACGAAGGCCGGTTCACGGCGCCTATTATCGAGCGCTTAGCCACAGAGGAACTCGTTACGGGCGAAGCGATACTCGTGCCGAGCCTCGTTGCGTGTGGAGAATACATTGGCGTACTCACTGAGGAGTACTATAAGAGCGCCGGGGGGCAGTTGTTACTCAGGCTCATTCGCCGATACACTCCCCGGTTCTATTTCGAGCTGCATGCCTACAGTCAGCAGTCGTATGAGCGCTTAACCGATCCCGGGCGTGTACGTAAGATCGGTGTGCCGCATTTCGTCGAGCTGGGGAACGGGATACTTATCGGTTCGATCGCGCCACTACTCCGTCGGCGGTTCACCGTTGAGGATTTCTGCATGACGATCGAGGTGCCGAAATGGCAAGCTGAAGACGAGCAGATCAGCGAATCAGTGCTCGAATTGTTACGGATCGCGCTCATGAGTTGCGATCGAGACGCGTTGATGCAGACGTATAGAGCACGGTATCCCGCGCAGGTACAGCAGGCGGAGGAGCTCTTCAACCGGTATTATCGCCATTTTCTGAAGCCATTTTGATGTGCGGGTGCATATCAGACCCGTGATACTTGCTTTCACGGCAATGAAACGAGCGATTTGCGAAATGGTTATATAGCCGTCCGGTCTTACGTTATTGAGCACTAGCATTATAGTGATGAGGCAATAACCGCATGTTCAAACTCACGAAACGCGTCATTGTGATCCTCAAAGTGGTGTGGAAGTATCACCTGATCTCATCACTGCTGGGATTCTATCGAGCTTTTGCGAAGGGCGGCATACCTACCGAGCCCATCTGCGCACCTGCGGAAGGCTGGGAAGAGGAGGGTGAGCGGCTGCGATTGGCACTTACCGAGCTCGGGCCCACGTTCATCAAGTTAGGCCAGTTACTGAGCCAGCGGCCGGATATCGTGCCGCCACCGATTATTGTTGAGCTGCAGAAATTACAATCCGGTGTCGCTCCGCTGCCGTTCGAGGAGGTCAACCGTTCCATCACCTTCCCCTGTGAATGCGTTGACGAGGCGACGGGCGAGAAATATTCGACCTGCAGGCAGCTGGAGGATGTCTTTGATGAGATAAACAAAAAACCGCTCGCAAGTGGCTCGATCGCGCAGATTTACCGGGCGAAGCTGGAGGGTAACGAGGTGGTGGTGAAGGTGCTGAAACCCGGAATCGAGCAGGTGATTGACGCGGATCTCAGGCTGCTCAGGTTGATGCTGCCGGTGGGTGCGCGGCTTCTCCGGGTGAAAGGGTTTGATCCCGAGCTCATCGTTGATGAGCTCTCGACCATGCTCAAGAACGAAATTGATATGCGACTCGAGGCACTGCATATCGAGCGGTTCCAGCGGAACTTCAAGGACTGGGAGAAGGTCGTGATCCCGCGCGTCTACTGGGAGTTCACCAATAACCGGGTCATCGTGATGGATTTCATCAAAGGGCCCACGGTGGGCTCGCGGCCGTCGCTGAGCGATGAGCAAGCGCGGTACTACGCGAACCTGGTCACGAAGGCGTTTCTGCAGATGGTCTACGTTGACGGATTTTTCCACGCTGACCCGCACAGCGGTAATATCATCATTCTCCCGGAGGAGGAAAAGATCGCGTTCCTCGATTTCGGCGCGGTCGGCCGTCTGCGCGAGGAGGTGATGCTCGACGCACTCGAGGTCTTCTATGCCTTTTTCACGGGTGACGTGAGCAAGGCGCTGAAAGGGTTTCTGCGGCTCGTGAATATAACGGAGAAGGACATTGATCTCGATTCCTTCTATGCGGATCTCGACGAACTGATCGAGAAGTTTCAAGCGGGCCGGTACGAGAAGGGTCAGGGGGACAACCTTGCGCGACTCGCGCTCAAATATCAACTCCCGGCGCCACGCGCCTTTGTCGTCCTGGAACGTGCGATCTTGCTCGTTGAGGGCGTTTGCAACAATTTGTATCGCTATTATGACATCAAGGAGGCCATTGCAGAGCAGTTCAGTGTCCAGGAGCTGCTGAAGCAGGAGATCAAGCGCGGTGTGAAACGGCTCGGCGACGCTTCAGTCAAGCTGGCCCGTAACTTACCGGATATTATTGATCATTTCAGTGAATACCGGCCGCAGAACGCATTGGAACAGACCGTCGAGCGGCATGCATCGCCGGGCTACGGACCGTACATCGTTGCGGGCATCATAGCGGGCGTCGGTCTGCTCTTCCCGATCTGCACCACACTCGGCGGACTGGACGTTACACCACGGGCAAACGTATACGTGCCGCTGCTTGCACTGGTGCTGGCGGCACTCGTTACGCTCTTTGCCAATTCGCGGGACTGAGCCAGGGACACGGCCGAGGGCGCGAGTTCGTACCAATCGCATCCAGCATCGGTGTTGACTGGCACCGAATGTTTCGAGAACCCGAACGGCTCACCGCAGTATATTCGCCGCTTCATGAACCGCGCCAGTCTTGCCGAGTATGGTCACGAGATCGCCATCCATGAGCTGGGTGTCGCCGTGTGCGATCAGCGATTTGCCTTCGCGCCGTACCAGCGCGATCAGGGTATCCTCAGGCAGTGAAACATCCTTGATCGCCTTCCCGATGACGCGCTTATTCGAGACCTGCACCTCGATGATATCGCCTTCCTCCGTGACCTCGCACATGCTAAAGAGGTCAGGATGGCCAACCATACCATCGAGCATGACCGCGGTGGCGGTAACAGGGCTAATGGAGCGGATCCCGAGGTCGCGAAAGGCCTGCAGGTTCTCGGTCTTATTCACCCGTGCGACCAGTTTCTCGTCGGTGAATCCGAACTTCGTCTTGGCGATCTGGCAGACCAGGAGATTGGTGTTGTCCTGATCCGTGGTGGCGACGATGTACTTTGCGTGCTCGATTCCTGCCTTCGTGAGTACCGAGAGATCCTCTGCGTCGCCATGCACCGCGTGTATCCCCAGCTCCATCGCCTTCTTTACGTTCGCTTCGTCATCATCAACGATCACGACGTTCTCGCCGCGTTTGAGGAACCGTTCAGCGAGAGCGCGGCCAACGCTACCGCCACCGATCAGCAGGATCTCCATAGGTATAACTCCCGTTTGGTCCGCGATAAATCTTGCGGTGAAGCCCGTTGCGAGCACGGTGACGATGATCGTGATGAAGATCAAGCCGAGGAGGCTGGTCGCCTCTGACGCGAACCCGAGCAACTGCAATCGCAGTGCGAAATAGACCGCCATCGAGGCCGGCACCACACCGCGCGGGCCCATAGCGGCGATGAAGAGCTTCTCGCCCCTGTTCAGATCTGCGGTATGCGTGGATGCGAAGACCGCAAGTGGTCGGATAACCACGAGCAAAATGATGGTGAGGAGCAGCCCGCGGAGCCCGATGGCACGTACAGCGTCGAAATCAATGAATGCCGAGAGGATAATGAAGATCACGGAGAGCAGAATGATCGAGAGGTCCTCCTTGAAGCTCTTGATGGTCTCTTTATACGGCACGTCGGCGGACCCGATGACGATCCCGAAGACGGCCATGGCGAGCACGCCTGATTGCGTGCCTATGTTCTCCGCACCGACGAATGCGGCTAGAAGGATGGAGATGGAGAGGAGTCGGGCATACTGGTTGGTGAGGTGGGGCACGTTCCGCAGAATAAGGATGAGCAGAATCCCGCTTGCCAGCCCGAAGAGGATACCGTCGAAGATCCGGATAGCGAGGAGCTGGAGGACTTTGATGCTGGTGAGCGAGGCAACGATCCACTCGAAGACCACCGCGGCGAGCACCACACTGATGCCGTCGTTCAAAACTGCCTCGGCCTGGAGCGTATGGGCAACCCGCGTATTCACCGTGATCTGCCTGAGGATGGGCGTGATCACCGTAGGACCGGTCGCGGCGATAAAGGCGCCGAAGAGCAGGGCGATCGAGAATGAGATCTCGAGGAGGAGATACGCGGCGAGCGTGGTAAGAATTACCGTAATGGCCACACCGATTGTGACCAGCGAGAGGATGTTGCGCTGCATCTTGCGGACCTGCCGGAGATCAATGTCGAGCCCGCCATCGAAGACAATAATGGCCACGGCAAACCCGACGAGCAGCTCGATCCCACCGCCGAACCTGCTGGGCTCCACCAGGCCGGTCACTTCCGGGCCCAGCAGAATCCCCGCCGCGAGTAAGAAGACGATACTCGGGATCTTTACCATGCGGCCGAGCATGTGTGCGAAGATGCCGATGATCATGACGACCACGAGCGCGGTCAACACGTAGATAGTGCTCATGCGAGTTCTCCCCCGGAAAGTAGCATAAGGTCGTTCGTTAATCTGCTTTGTATCTATTCGCGCCCTGCGGTTAAAGATCTTCCGACGAGGCCGAGCCGAACGTGCAGGCACTGACTGTTCCTGGTGCCTGAGTCCAGTCCGCGGGCGCTGCTGATGAAGGCATTACGGAGGTACGGGTGGTGCTTAGACCGCCTGAGCGCGAGCCGCGTGCGTGTTGAGCAAACGGTTTATTAAGGTACGGAAGAATGGTAAGGTATCACGTCCCGTCGTAAATCGAGTGAAGAAGAACACGTAATCGCTGTGCTGCGTAACCATGTTTCTGTTCGGACATCTGGGGATCACGCTGGGAATCGCTGTGCTGCTCCTTCGTGTGTGGAAGATCGAGCCGGATCGGCAGCTTTATGGCGCGATCCTTCTCGGGTCGGTGCTTCCAGATTTGATTGATAAGCCGATCGGGAGGATCCTGCTGGCTGAGTCGCTCGCGAACGGCCGGCTGATTGCGCACACGCTCCTCTTCGCTCTTATACTCGTGCTCATCGGTCTGTACGTATACAATCGGCTTGGTGAGTTCTGGGGGTTGCTGCTCGGTGGTGCTGCGCTGCTGCATCTCTGCGAGGATCAGATGTGGCTCATCCCTGAGACGCTATTGTATCCGCTCTTCGGGCTCGCATTCCCGCAGGGCGTTGTGGAACCGCACTGGTGGGAGTATTTCATCGCGGCGGTCTATCGCACGTATTCACTCGCGCCCGACGCGGCCTTTACACTCTATGCCGAGCTGCTCGGCATGACCGTTCTCGCACTCTTCGCGGGACAGCAACTCACCCTCAGCCACCGGAATGCGCAGGAAGCCGATTAGGTACGCAAGATGAACTCCATCGTGTCCTTCCTCCTGGGCCTCTGCAGAGTAGGAAGAAAGATGCCCGAACCACTGAAGCTGTAACGGGATCATGAACCCGCGCGTAAAAAGCAGTTGGAAGAGTCCCTGCAGGCTCGCACTTATCGCAGCAGCAGGCGTGGCGCTCCTCGCGCTCGGCGTATGGTTCAGCGCACCGGCACCGGGCGGTGATGCTCTCGTGCTCGACGCAACCGCCATGACCGTTTTGCTGGACGAACTCCCAGCAACGGAAGAGGCGGCACGTGCTTGTGCAGAAGCGGAGATCAGTACCGTTACGGGCGTGCCGCTAAGAGCAGTGGACCGGTATTTCACGTTGCGCAACAGCTCGCGCACGCAGTACCAGTGGCAGCTTGTCTACACGGTCTCTGACAATCCTGACCTGACGGTCTCGCTCG
The DNA here is from genome assembly GCA_049975405.1 of Candidatus Methanospirareceae archaeon. GTDB lineage: Archaea > Halobacteriota > Syntropharchaeia > Alkanophagales > Methanospirareceae > JACGMN01. Next base: position 5,525 of record JBNGDK010000042.1, on the reverse strand, counting down.
TGCTCCGGATCACAGCGGACGAAGGGTTCGCCCTTGCGGACGAGTACCTCAAAGACCTGCTGGGGACCGCATATGTTCGCGCGCATTTCTCGCCTGAACGGTTCGATGGTACGACGAATACCGTGCATTATTCATACGCCTATTCGCTGCCAGGTGATGAGCTCGTACTGCCGATGTGGATACGGTTGAGCTACGAGGAGCGGGCTGTGATTGGCCGGCAGGTGGTGACCACGCCGCAGGAGATCATCGTAACGCGAGCACAGGCCGAGACGCTTGCACGGCAGCAGGGCGTGCCTGACCCGATATCGAGCTCTCTGGTTCTTAAGAACGGCATTCTTTGCTGGCGTGTTATCTGGCAGCATACCCCGACAGAAGAGGATTATGAACTGCAGCGGCTCTATGGCGTGAGGATCCACGCCACGACGGGCGAAATAATAACGACACTGCGGTACGTACGGCCCGCGCCGTCCTCGTCTGCATCGCCCGCACCCATCACGGTCGCGCAGATTACTGCGCTGCTTGCGGAGCTGGCTGTGGCGGAATTGGCAGACGGCGCAAGTTTCGAAGTGCGTATCTTTAACGGCTCCGACGAAGTATTCACGGTAACCAAGAGCTTTGGCCGGGTCGTGGTGCAGCAGGACTCACATGCTAACGGGGACATCACGCTCTGGCTCGATCGCGCGCTGATCCTGCAGGCGCTGCAGGCTGATGATACGCTCGGATATCTGCAGGCGCACGCGAGCAGTGGTACTGTTCGGGTGGCGTTACATGAGAACGCAGTGGTCCTGCAGAAGAAGGGGTATCTGGAGTTATATGAGCGATTACAGCCCTGAGATGCGTGTGGGCACCGTTCGGCAGGGCAGTTCGCTATACAGCAAGCTTTAAATACGTAAGCATATTTTATTAGCTCATGAACCAAAGATGTATGTTTCTGGCTGCCGCGGCCGGAGCGGCGGTCGTGATCGTGATGGGGATAGCGGTGGGAGCGGGCAGTGTTTCAGATCACGTGGTAATCAGTGAAGTGCTCCCAAATCCGGTGGGTGCAGATGGCGAGCATGAGTGGATAGAACTGTACAATCCAACAGGAGAAGTGGTGGATATTTCTGGCTGGACCGGTGGCAGTACCGATAGTCCTGACCAGTTCACGATACCGGAAGGGACGAGTATGGGCGCATATACCTGCTATCTTATTGGCGGGCGCGAGGTTTTCCTCAAAGATCATGCGGCAAAACTTACACTTGCAAATACTGGTGAAGACGCGCACATTATCCTCAGGACCGAGTTGGGAACGATCGTTGACACGGTGGGATGGGATTCCAGCAGCGTTTCTGAAACTGCTCCCTGTGGTAGACCTGGCGAAAGTCAGAGTCTGCAGCGAAAAGTGAACGATACGATCGATTCTGATGGTATCCACGGTCCGGGCTGGGATACTGATGACAACGCTGCGGATTTCTTTATCGGCGCGCCTGATCCGAGGTGCAGTGAGTATGACCCGGTGCCCCCATTACCTGAACGGGCACCGCTCATCCTCTTCGCTATCGGGCTCTGCATGCTCGCTGGATATATGCTGCGAGCACGACGCCGCACGCGGCGCGGTGAGTGATCGCTCCATTACCAGCTGGATCGCAGAGGTATCGTGAACGCCCGCGGAAAGATAAGAGATAGTAGGGTTATCCGCGGTTATTATGGACGTAAAACAGCTCACTCAAGTCTATTAACGTGAAGATTTGGTATTGAGAATCGTATATGAAGAACGTGAACGGGAAATTATCGTGGTTACGATCTATCCCGGTGAACGGAGGCGATATGCATGAGGCTGAGGTATGACCGTGAGGGGGACGTCCTGGATGTTTTGGTGACGGATGCCCAAATCCACCATGCTGAAGAGCACGGCCAGATAATGGTCAATTATGTTATGATGAGGCAGGGAAAGTGGTGGAGATCAAGATTTTAGATGCCCGTAACGTACTGGGTGGAGTACTTACAGAGATCTTGAAAGCGTCCAAGCGGGAAGTGATCGAACTCGTCTGACGCCTTTTGACGTGCACGGCTGAGCTCGAGAGAAGGAGCTGCTCGAATACGCCGCAAGCGCATCGGCACATTTCTCACGCGAGCGTTCAATCTAGGCCACTGCGCGGAGCAGTCGGGACAGAACCTCCCGGTGAGGGTCAACGGCAGCTAGATGCCGGAGAGTGTGGTGGCAGAATACCGTTCGCCATCCACGTCACTTGTCGAGCGGCTGCCGCTGCGGCTGCAGGTGATGCGCGGACGATCGCAGTCGCAGCGAGCGTTGGTTCGTCGTGTTCCTGAGTATACCACTGTCGTCCCGCAGGTACGGTGACTCAGTACGGAATTTCACGATCTGCGTGTGCGCGTGCACCGCGCGGGCATCGAGTGCGGCTGCGCAGTCGATCACGTCACCGATAGCCCGTGCCAGTTCTGGTTTTGCCCTGGTATCGTTAAGCCGCTGACAAATGCCGATGAGCGCATCGATGACCACGAGCACCGTGTCCTGTAGCAGCTCCTCGATATCCCTGTTCTCCAGCCAGGGCGTGTACGTGGCGAGTACAGACAGCTCATGGGTGAACTGAGCGGTAAGTTCGGTGATCCTGGTGTTCAGCTCACGCTGCTGGCAGTCGAGCGTCAGGTCGTTATCGCGCCATTGCTGCAGGTGCGACTTCATCAGGTACCGCTTCTTAACAGGATCCTCGAGCTCCTGGAGCTGCGTCAAATCCTGCTTGAGCGCCTGCTGCTGCTGCTCCAAATCACCGAGTATCCGCTCACGCATCGCTTCCCAGCTCTCGATCTCGCTTTTGTAGCGCGACAGTCGTGCCAGCTTCTGCTCCAGCAGTGGGTTTGTGAGCACCGAGTTCCGGGGTGCCACCTTACATGAGGGGCCAAAGAGCTTCTTAAGCCGTTTCATCTGAGTGGGTATAGATACTTGCATGTACAGGGGTTCCATTGGCGGTAGTAGCTATATAAAGCTTGCGGTTTTTCATGCTTCGGGCTGTGGCGTACGAGTGATTGATCAGTAGTTCGTTTCTCGAGGTCACTAACGGTATCGAACCACCGTTGATCCTTCAGGACGGCCCCGGAATCGTGCTCACCATCTCACGTGCGGTACTTTGTGATTACTTACTTACCTGTTGCATTTGAACGGCGTTCCACCGTAACGAACTGCCCATCCTGATTGTTCTCGTTATTCTCTTCTGGTTCGTCCCGGTATTTTGTATCAATTTGACGGCGCCTGCGAATGCGACGGGCCCGTCATCGCGTGCTGGGTTCCGGCACTATTCGGTTGCTATTCGCAGGGCGAGACGATCTCGGTGAGGTTTAGTTTATATACTTAGAATCTAAGATACCAAACGAGTTGTGAGTGCAGATAAGATGCTGGTAAAGGTATCATCAAAAGGGCTAATAACGCTTCCGAAAGGGATACGAGAAGAGCTTGGGATAGCGAAAGGTGATTATCTGGCGGTATCAGCAGATGAAGGCAGAATCGTTTTCCAGAAGGTAAAGGTGGAGATAGACTGGGAGAATTCGGACGATATCTGGAAAGGTTATGCCGCGAAAAAGCTTGCAGAAGAATGAAATAGAGCAAGGATCCATCGTATTGATAGATTTTTCCGTTTAGTGATTTGGAGAGTTCGAAGTACCGACCGGCGCTTGTAATAAGCAATTCTAGCTACAACCAAAGATCTTTGGATATTATTGTATTGCGGATAACGTCTAAACCTAAGAAAGAGTGGGCGATAAAAATAACTAATAAAGACGTAACGAATGGGTTTTTAGAGATTGAAAGTTATGTAAAGGTTGATTCTATATTCACGGTCGAAAAAAAGATGGCAGCAAAGGTTGTTGCCCAGTTGAACGCAGAGAAATTGGGTGCGGTAAAGATGAAATTACTGGAATTGTTTGTTTGATATCGGACAAAGTCTTTGCGCTGCTCGTCCTTAGATTATTGAGTGTTTGATCTGTTTTTGGAGATGTAATCGGCGGGATGCTGAACATTTCTTTCACCGTGCTAAAGGGAACGGTAAAACCGTTCAAAAAGAACTTCAATTATAGCAGGTAGTTTTGTACAGCATTGCGAATATAGATGTGTTGCGGAGTAGTTGATCTCGCTCACGTCACCACACCTTCTTCCTTCACCGTGAGCAAAAAGGGAGAGTTATAGGTGTTGAAGAGCTGTTCAGGTAGCACGATGACCGAGCTCAATTCACCGGTTTCGATCGAGTAGGATATCGAAGAGGATCTCGCCCAATCTGCATCGCACTTCAAACGGATCGAGCGATTCGTCCACGAGGACGAGCAGATCGATATCCGAAGCCTCCGTAGCCTCGCCTCGGATTTGAGAGCCATAGAGAATTACCTGCTTTAGCCGTTCGCCATACAATGCCTGCAGGTGCTCTTTCACCCGGCGTACGAGATCTTGAACCGATTGATTCATACATCGCTGCTCGTCTCATAGCTAAGTTCTGATGTAACCTAGTAATAACCGTAACGCTTCCTTCCACCTTTAGGGAATAAACGGCAATGATTAGGTAGTCTCGAGTTGGAGCGGCGGCCATTTTACGGCAATGCTCTTCGGCTACCTGACGGGCGTCAAGATCGTCAATGAACAGAACATCCGCAGGAAGCTGTAACGCTATCTTTATTGTCTCCAATTCACCACGATGCAATTCAGCATGCTGATCCAGTGAAACATCCTGCAGGTTATCTGAGGAAATGATCACTATCTGACCGCTTCGGCAACGTTTAGCTCGTTCAGGTGCGTCTACAGCACCAAGAGCTCAGCCCGATGTTACAACCTCATGGTAGACCACTTCGGATATAACGAGCGTAGCGTCGGATAAACTGCAAGCACGTGAGAGCGAACGCCGAGCTTTGTCAACGCGGTTGATGAATGGTCCAGAAAGAATCAGAAACCGCGGTTAGATGTGCCATTGCTAGCTACAACGTGCGTGCGGTTTCTGGAGTGAGTTCTGATTTGAGGATCCTTCATCGTATTTGGGCTCTAACCCCTGTGCATAGGCAAGCGGGATCATCTCCCTGATCGAACTGTCGGCCAACTCCGCGAGCCTTGCCAGCGATATGCCGCCTTTTTTATACCGCTCGAGTGCTCTCTCTAGCTTCAACTCAACTGCTTCATGCCCAAGTTCAGGAGTTCAAAACGTGGAAAGTACTGGATGATTTGACGGCAATCCTCATGACCGATAGAATTGACCTGGTGATCATGAACGACGCACCGCTCTCACTCACGTCACGTATGAGATCATCAAGGCGAATTATCCGCTGCTTGCCCGGGATAGGAGTAAGAAGATCGCGTTTGAGCATGGTATACTCGCGAGGTACCTCGATCGGCGGTATTACGAGACGCGGTGGACCGCGTTGTACTTGCAAGGAGTGAGTTGCGAAAGGTAGAATTTAGTTAGGAGAACGTATGGATGGGATGGACGACCGAGAGAAGCTAGTGTAACGTTTCCTATTTATTATACCACTAAACATACGCCACCAAACCACCC
>JBNGDK010000041.1:0-18174 GCA_049975405.1 Candidatus Methanospirareceae archaeon | reverse complement strand
ACAGAACTGCGCATCCATCCTCGAGACCGAGAAGAACCCTGAACGTGACACCTAGCTGCGTGCTCGTACGCGCGCGCGCGCTCTTCCGCGGGCGGGTATGCCCTCACCCTATCCGCTGTTTCTTCTTGCACAAGTGCGCAAGATAGCGGCAGAAGGGCGTTCGTTCCATAGCCGTGATTCGGACCCGTCCCGCTTTCAGCGACTGCACGAGTGCTCGATAGTCGGGCATGCGGGCTGCCTCGTCTGCAGCCACGTCCACCGTTACGGTTGCGAGCCCAACGCAGTCTGCGGAATGCGCATCGCTACCCGCCACGGCTATCTTACCTGCACGCTGCGCCGTTCGCCGCGCACGCAGATTCCCGAGCCCCGTGAAATACCGTGAATTGAAGACCTCAATGGCCTCTATCTCTGGCTGTGTGCAGAGATTGCCGATACTGTTTCGAAACGGATGGTAGGGATGTGGCGCGATGATCACGATGCTCTGCGCAAGCTCGCGTTCGTAGTGCCGCACTGCCCGTATCGTTTCCGACGCGCTCATGCCACGCTCTATGCACCTCTCGAGACCGAGCAGGAGCAGATGGCCCTGTGCTGTGCTTACCTCCTCGCCCGGAACGATCATGAACTTGAGGTCATGAGCGGCTACGTAGTCACGCGCGGCCTGAACACCAGCCATTGTATTATGGTCACAGATCGCGAGTCCGTCAAGCCCTCGCGCCTGCGCAACCGCAATTATCCGCTCTACAGTGTCGTGACCATCGAGCGAATAATTCGTGTGCACGTGCAGATCGAGCGTAAGCGGTCGGGTCATCGCATCGGTACCTATCAGAGAAAGCGGCACAGGGTTAAAAGCTTACCTGCTTACCGTGCCTGCGAGCGTAAAGCGCAAAACAAGCGTTTTCTACCTGCCCACGGGCGCTTCGATCACCAGCGCCTCATTGTAATCGTACAGCCGGATGGTGCTGTTCACTTCGATCGGGGTGACCAGCCCCTGGATATTTAACAGCAGTTCGATTCGGTTCTCGATATCCGTGATGTAAAAGGTGCCCCGCTCGATCCGGTAGGTAATTGCGAACCCCTGCAACTCTTCGTCGCCACGCAACGCCAGGCCCGTGCCGTTTATCTGCGCGAGCATGTCATTTCGATTGGGCACGATCTCCACGATCCACGCTTCATCGTCTGCGCGCATCGTTACATTCGTCGCATTCGATAGTATCGAGCGCTGCTGCGCCAGCTGGTCGTAACTGCTCGTCCAGATCGAACGATCCATTACATCCTCGCATCGCCACGCGCCGGGCGATTCGCTGACGTAGGCCGTATCATTGATGAGAATCATCTCCACCGACCGGTTCATCATGGTCATCGCCGTGCGCATCTTCTGAGCCTGATAATCCACGCAGCCCGAGCCGCTCAACATTACCACCTCGCCCTCGGGCAGTGTTAGAGCAGTAGTGAGCTCGAATTTATAGGAATCCACCACGCCCGCGGCATCCACGGTCTTCGCTATAAGGACCTGAGGATCAGTGATCTCACGATGTGTACTGTAATAAACAATGGAGATGAGTACGACGGCCATAACTACGAGAAAGAGTACCGGTTTCCTGCCAACTCCGCTTACTGCTACCAACGCCATTGCTCATCAGTATTCTTAAAGGTGGTTCAGGCACTGATAACGTTCGTGTTCGCCGGCAGTCACGTAGCGGCTCGGGTTGCTACAACGCGAACTACTATTCCAGTATCTCACGCAAAATGGTAATCACCGTGTCCAGCTGCTCCTTACCGATGACCAGCGGCGGCACCAGCCGTATGACGGTATCTGCAGTGCAATTGACCAGAATACCGTGCTCGAGCGCCTTTCCTACCAGTTCGGCGCACGGCCTGGTTAGCTCTATGCCGATCATCAGCCCCTTTCCGCGGATCTCTTTTACCACCGGGCTGCACGCCAGTCCCTGCTCTGAGCGAGCCCGGTCCAGGAAATACGCGCCGAGTTCCCGTGAACGTTCCACGAGCTTTTCCTCTTCTATTACCCGTATCGAGGCCAGAGCGGTTGCGCAGGCGAGTGGCGTGCCGCCAAACGTAGAAGCGTGTTCACCAGCCTCGAATTCGAGCCCCGCGCGTGCCAGCATGGCCCCGATCGGGAAGCCCGCGCCCAAGGCCTTCGCCAGTGTCATGATGTCCGGCTGAACGCTCTCATGGTCCTTACCGAACCATGCGCCCGTACGCCCAAACCCTGTCTGGACCTCATCGAAGATGAGCACGACGTCCTTTTCCGTGCAGATCTCGCGGACTTCTTTCAGGTAACCCGGTGAAGGAATGCGTATGCCACTCTCGCCCTGGATCGGCTCCACAATGACCGCGGCCGTCTCCTCGTTAATCGCCGATCGGACAGCATCGGGATTGTTGTACGGCACGAACTCCACGCTCTTCAGCAGTAGCGGCGTAAACGGCGCCCGGAATTTTGGCTCGTAGGTTGCACTCAAGGAGATGATCGTCCGCCCGTGGAAACTGCCCTGCGCCGCGACAAACCGAGATTTACCCGTCTCCTTGACTGCCAGCTTCATCGCCGCTTCTATGCTTTCCGCACCGGAGTTACAGAAGAACGCCTTGGACATCCCGGTCAGTGCGGTGAGCTTCTCCGCAAGCTGCACCTGCGGTTCTGTATAATACAGATTGGAGACGTGCATGAGCTTCGCCGCCTGTGCCTGAATCGCCTGTACAACCACCGGGTGGCAGTAGCCCACAGCGTTGACCGCAATGCCGCCGACGCAATCGATATACTCCTTGCCGGTGCTATCCTTCAGCACCGCGCCCTTACCCTCGGTCAGAACAATCGGCTGGCGCTTGTATGTTGGCATGATGTACCGCCGTTCCTGCTCAAAGACTTCTTCCGGCGTTCTAAACATACTGCGCCCTCCCCGTCCTCAGGTTCTGAAGCACAGCCCGCGGATTCTTCTCCATCACCGTGATCACTGCTTCAGGCGTGAGCCCTGCGCCAGCGAGGATGCGCGCACCGAGTTCATCGGTGATGAGATCTTCCGGTCCGTGCGCATCGGTATTGAGCAGTATGCCCGCGCCCACACGGCATGCCACAGCTGCAACGTGCCCGTTGGCGAGGCAGTGGCCCTTACGCGACGTTACCTCGAGATAAATCCCGTTCTCCTTCGCCCGTTCCGCCTCTTCATCCGTGATCAGGCCGGGATGCGCGAGAATATCCACCGCAGGGATCTCCACGGCTGCCCGGTTTGTGCCCCGTTCCACCGGCTCCGCAAGCGTCTCGCCGTGCACCACCACCAGTTCCGCGCCCAGCACCTTCGCCTTCCGTACCAGCTTCTCCAGCTTCGCCGGCGGGATGTGCGTGAGCTCCACGCCCCGTATCACAGTGATAGCGTGATCTTTCATGTCGGCGAGCTCAAATTTCTTCAAATTCGTCAGCACGAACTCGATATTCGTGAAATCCACGTGATCGGTTATCGCAATCGCCTCATAACCACGAACGACCGCCCGACGGACCAGTTCGCTTGGCACGAGCGCGCCGTCACTGAATATGGAGTGTGTATGAAAATCGAACATCGTTCACGCCATCACCGTCCTCCGCTCTTCGATGTTTCTCGGAGCGCTCTAATTCCGCTCGCGATCTCCCGTAGGAGCTTGCCCTTGCTGCCCCGCTTCGTTACGAGCACGCGCCCGCTCCGGTCCCAGGGCGATTTCGGATACGCCTTCTCCTTCTCCACGTCGGGCTCCAGGTGAAGCTCCCGTGCCACGTGGCTGATCTCCTCCACCTTTGGCGACTTGATCGCATACTTGCGTGCGATGATCCTCCCTTCACGCTTCGTCTTCCCCGCGGCCAGATATGCAGGCCAGATGACCATCTTCTTCATGAGCGTTTCCGTACTACCTAAACTAAACAAATTGTGGCAGAAGAAAAAGCCTCGGTTTGGTTACAATAGTGCGCCCAAAGCGCTTTCCAGGCCGGCCCAGATATCCTGCACCTCTATCCCCAACTGCTGCCAGACCACGTATGCGCCGATGAAGGTGCCCGCGATGCTACCGAGATTCGCCAGCGCTGCGACGAGGATGACCTTGAAGAGCCGGTTGCTCAGCAACTCGCCCAGCGATTCCACATACAGCATCGTCTTCGCATCATCCAGTGACGGTTTGCGGACGTGTGCTTCGGTCAACCCGGCGAACCAGCCCGCTGCCAGGAACGGATTCAATGACGTGAGCCACGCGACAGCAAAGGCAGTAAGCGCAGAGAACGGATGGCCCCGGGCTAGCACCACCCCAACGGCTGAGAGCACACCGTTGATAATGAACCACCAGAGGAATGCGCGCAATAGCACGTCGAACGAAAGCCCGGTGAAGAGCAGTGCGAGGAGAATAAGCGCGAAAGCGACGCCAATAACCACGGTTAAGAGGTGCTTTAGCGAGAGTCCGAACCGCTTTACGGGAAGCGAGCATAACGCCTCCTTCGTCGGTAGTGATTCCGGATGACCGAGATACTGCATGATACCCGCCACGTGGCCCGCACCGACCACAGCGACGATCTTCGGGCCTGGACGCGCAGCGGTCTGATCCCACGTCTCGCGCGGCTGGTACGTGGCCGTTTCAACCACGTTCTCGATCCCCCGATCCCGAAGATCCAGTAAACTACGGGCTATATACGCATCACGTTCGTCTAAGAGCGCAGTCGCAGCACCAGCCGAGAATTCACGGAGCTCCTTCATCAGTTGCGTCACCACGTCATCATCAGTCAGCCGATCGAGCTCGATCTCATCCCTTGTGCCCAGAAAGCGAGAAACGAGCTTCTGATTTTCCGTTCCCCGCTCGCCCTTACCCGTTTCTCCACCCGGTCCTTCTCGCTCTTCAGTATCCCCACCTATGCTCGCGATCGAGAAGATAATGGAGAAGATCATCTTGAGCTTCTCCCACAGCCGCATCTTCTTCCAGAATCGCTGCATCGTTATCTGGATCGGTCGGTCAATGAGCGCGATCGCAGCGCCCTGCGCCTCAGCCTTCGCCATCGCCGCCATCATATCGGCACCCGGCTCGATCCCCAGCTCAGCGCCCATCTTCCGCTGCACGTAGGCGAGCAGCCAGTGTGTAAGGATCAAAAAGGGATTACCCGCACTGAGCATCTCCTTCGGTGATACTTCTTTCACCTCGCCCTTCAGGGATTTGTATCGCGCGTCGCAGAGCTCGACGGCAACGACATCAGGCCGCTCCCGCTCGATCACTGCCTCCACCTCCTTCACGCTCTTCTCCAGCACGTGGCCGGTCCCGACCAGGATTATGTCACCTGCGTTATACTCGCTCATAGCCGCTTTTTACGTCACTATTGTACACGGTAGTAAGAGGTACGCCTTTATTCGTATTAAATCTGACCATTCTAACGCGGCGTATCAGGCAAATAAGCGTGAATCCATGCGATCCGCCTCAGGTCACCGCACGGTCAGTGCGTTTTGTAACGCAGCAGGGCAGCGACACCGCCGAAGGCACGCAGCAACTGCGCACCTTCCTCGAAATCGGTCGAGACGATCTCCACCTCAGCGCCCGTGAGTTCTGCCAGCTCCACCAGTTCGTGGACGAAGTCCGCGTCCAGATCCTCGGAGATCAAGAGCGTATCCACCGCACCCATCTCCAGTTTCTGGCGTACATCACGCTCGCCGTAGGTCACCAGCAATTCATTGTTACCGATGTATTTCATGAACCGCCCCATGAGCTTCTTCTCACGCATGAGGTCCAAACCCTCCAGGACACTCTCAGCTGCGTCAATCAGTTCATAGAGGCCTGATTCGTCGGTATACGCGACATCAAAGGCACCGAGGATCTTGTTCTGAATCTCGTAATGGAGGTACGAGCCCTTGATGAAATCCTCCTTTGTCGGGCTCGGACCACCGATCAGGAGACCCAGGAGGTCTGTCTCCTGCAGCAGGATCTGCGAGGTGTGCTCCCCGATCCGCTTATAAAAGTCCTCGGTCGCTATCTCCCGGAGCCGCTGGAATCGTGGCGCGGATTGGCCGCCTTTCCTGATCTTGCCGGGTACAGAAGAGGTGAGGTGCTTGATCGGCTCCACGATCTTACCACTCAGTATACCGATCGTTGCCTCGCGTTTATCCAGCACGAGCAGCCCGAATTTCTCCTTCTCCTCTATCAGCTCTTCCAGCGGCTCGAGGAAGAAGGTCGAATTACAGTGGTAAATATAGGAATAGATCTTTTCCGGAGGCTCGATGATAATGGTCTCGATATCGGTCTTGTCCCCGCCCTTATCGATCGCGCCGCAGAAGATTACCAGACCGTTCTCGCTCACGGTCACGTACCGCAACTTCGCCAGGATCGATTCCAGGATACTCTGTACGTTCGTCCGTGTAATCTTGCTCTTGATGTTCATTGCCTGCCCGTGCTCGTCCCGGAGCTGCGAGGTAACATCCGAGACCTGCTTATCTGGCGGGATGTAGACTGAGACGAGCTCAGTGCCTCGGCCGGTCTTTTTTCTCAGGTCTTCCAGTACTTTCTTGAAGTCGTACCGCTTCAGTTGATCCATTGTTCTTTTACGCTCTCTTCCTGTTCTGTGGGGTTGGTGCCCGTAAGACGCCTCCTGATTGTATTGTCTCCCGGTTCGGGAAGGTGGTGCCGCTTTCTTCAGAAAACGTTCTTTAAAAAGGAAGTTTTCAATATGCGGCAACCGGGGCTCGAACCCGGGTTAGAGGCTTGGGAAGCCCCTGTCCTGCCACTAGACTATTGCCGCTTTATACTTCGCTTCAAACTCCTCAAACGCCGCGGCAAGCGCGCTCAGAGCATTCTTTACGGCCGCTAACGGATCGCCGCCCGCCTTCATCTTGACGTATAAAATGGACGTGCTCTGCAGCGTCTCCGGTATGCTGTAGGTCGCGATGTCCACCTGCGGATCATCGAGCAGAATGGACGAGAGGAGCGCCAGGAGGGTATGGTCCTCGCCGGCGATCTCCAGCCGTACGGCTTCCTCAGTACGCTCCAGGATCGTGATTTTCTGCTTCTGTTCCTCCCAGGTTTCCGGTGCTTCCTCGGCTGCCATGCTCACTCAGCTCCACCCGCTAATAGAGCCCTTTACCGTACTCTTCTGAGATCTTCCGCGATTCCACCCGCTTGCAGCGCTCACAGGCCAGGACATTCCCCTTTCGCTTTAGATCGCCTTTACACTTCGAGCAGATCGCTTTGACCACGCCCAGATCCTTATCCTCTGTGCTGAGCCGTAACGCCCGGGCATCAATCACTTTCGCCTTTACAAGGTCCAGAAAGCCCAATTCGCGCTGGAGTTCGTTCACGTAGCCGCGCTTGACATTGGAGATGTGGATGACGCCCTGCGTGGACGAAGCGACCTCGCGATCCTCCTGCCCCTGCAAGCACGCGATGCTCACCACGGCAATAGACTCCCGCAGATCCTCTATCCTGCAGATAACGATATCGCCCTCCTGCAGCATCGGCGGCGTTGACACCTTCGGCTCCACATTGATCACGCGCTTATCACTGATACGCACGCCACCGATCAGTGAAGCGTAAATATTCCCTTTCTCATCGTACACGCCCGTGCCAGGTGTAAACTCTTCTGATGTACCCAAAAAATCGCCCGGCACGACTAAACCTTCCTCGTTCGTCATTTACATTACTCCTTTTCTTCGCTCGCTCTTTCCTTTAATATGTGGCTCTTATCTTATTTATTTGTTTATGCGTGTGCTCGGGATAGATCCAGGAACCGCGATAACTGGCTGGGGTGTCGTTGAATTCGCTAACGGCCGGCTCGTCTCCATCGACTGTGGCTGTATCAAGACGAGCACGGCAACCGCTTACGGTGACCGGCTAAAGCGTATTTATACCGAGTTGCTGCGACTGATCGAAGCGATGAAGCCGGATGAAATGGCGATCGAGAAGATCTTCTTCAATACAAATGTGAAGACCGCTCTAAGCGTGGGGCAAGCGCGGGGCGTCTGTCTTCTGGCCGCGGCGGTTCACGAGCTGCCCATCTTCGAGTATAACACCACAGAGGTGAAGAATTATATCACCGGTTATGGGCGTGCAACGAAGCAGGAGGTCGCCTACCGGGTGAAAGAGGTGCTCGAATTAGCGGAAATCCCGCGACCCGATGATGTCTCCGACGCGCTCGCAATCGCAACGACGCATGTAGCACAGAAGTTCGCGCTAGAGATTCAGCAATAGCGTATACACCATAAACCAGCTGAAGAGCGTCATGAAAGAGATATACAGCCAATCCTTCGCACTCTCCAACTTCGTGTGCACGAACGGGTAGATGAATTTCTGGACCAGGATCATGAGGATCGCAATGAGCAGCCCATCAGAGGATAGCGGGTCGGGAACGACAACGTACGAGCTAATAGCCGCGACTATGCCGAAGATGACCGGGATAACCGTCTTAATGATGCCTTCCTCGTATTCCGCTCTCTTTTTATCCGTATCCGTCTGCTCGGCCGCCATGCATGTGCTCACTCGTTCTTACTTAATCCCTCCAGTATATAAGAATCCGGATTGCCCGATACGTTCGTAAACGACGCTCCAGCATCTCAATACAATGAGCGCGTAAACAGAACCCTCTGAGCCTGCAATTGCACGGTCGGAACGAGCGCAAGAACAGGTAACAGCATGAGGTGCACTAAATTTTTATCTGGTGAACGCCAACTAACTCGCGTTGAGAGCGGAGGAGCGCGGATTGAGAAAGGCGCAGAAAACGTCGGAGATGGTAGCAGAAGAGGCAGGGTCAGAGCAGATCGAGGCGGAAGAGGCGGATGGCACGCGCGAGGAGCTGGCGCGGCTCAAGAAGGAGTTGGAGGCGAAAACCGCACAGGCCGATGAGTACCTTAACCGGCTGAAATACCTGCAGGCTGACTTCGAGAACTACAAGAAGATGGTGGCACGAGAGCGGGAGCTGTACGAGACGTGCGCCACGGAGGCGTTGATTAAGCGTTTATTGCCGATACTGGATCATCTTGAGGCAGCTTTTACCTCTGCGCAGAGCTGTAAGGACCTGGTATCGTTCGTTAAAGGTATTGAGCTGATCTATCTCGATTTCCTCGAGGCGCTGAGTCGGGAAGGTGTGAAACCGATCAAAGCGGTGGGCGAGAAATATGATCCGTATAAACACGAGGTGCTGATGACGGTCATTGATGAAGATGCGCCCGAAGATACTGTTCTGGAAGAGCTCGAACGCGGCTATATGCTGGGTACGAAAGTATTACGGTCCGCTAAGGTCGCGATATCCAGGCACGCGTCGGAGAACGAGGAGAACGCTGCCGTCGAAGCGTCTTAGATCGGGCAGCAGCTCAGCGCAGACCGAAGATCTTATCTTTTAGCACGTTGATCTGCTCGACCGCAGCGCCTCCAACGTCCAGCGGTGCTCTCCCCTCAAGGTCTGCTTGAATCAGCGCTTGATCATAAGGGACGATCCCGAGCACAGGGATAGCCAACTCAACCAGGAAGGTCTCGATCTTCTGAGCGACCTCCGCGCTCGTGACTTTGTTGATCACCGCTGCGAACCGTGTGATCCCGATATCCTCGCCGAGCGTTTTTATACGCGCCACGGTCTCGACTGACCGCATCCCCGGCTCCACCACGGTCAGCATAAGGTCAACGCCGCGCGCAGTCCCGCGTCCCAGATGCTCGATCCCCGCCTCCATGTCCAGAATCACCGTTGATTCCTTGAAGAGCACATGCCGCAGTAGCGCGCGGAGAAACGCGTTCTCGGGACAGGTGCATCCGGTGCCGCCCTTCTCGATCGTGCCCATCACGAGCAGGGTAACGCCATCCGGCCCCCGGGCGCCGAATTTCGTCAGGATGTCATCCACCCGGGGGTTCAATTTGAAGACGCCCATGCCGGTATCCGCAGCCGTTCGCTCGAATATGAGCTCCTTGAGCTCCGAGATCGGTTCCGGGTTACGCGCGACGCCAAGCGCGAATTTCAAGTTCATGGCAGGGTCAGCATCCACCGCGATAACTCGTTCTCCTTCCCGGGCGAAGAGCCGAGCAAGCGTACCAGCAATGGTCGTTTTGCCCACACCGCCCTTCCCCGCAACCGCCAGTTTCATAACTATTTATATCAGTCGCTACTAACTTGAGATAAGCAAGATAAAAAAGGAGTGCGGGTGTCAGGATACGATGGTAAAGGAGCGAACGAAGCGATTTGGGCGTGGCGCGAATGCGTGTAGACGGTGCGGCCGGCAACGAGGTTTGGTTCGACGGTACGGGATTTATCTCTGCCGCCAGTGCTTCCGGGAGATCGCGAGTGAGGTTGGCTTCAAGAAATACAACTAACTAACTTGCCAACTAATTAACCAACCGATTGAGGCTGAAATGGCAGTGATCCGCACGTTTGTGCTCTATTCCACAATTCATAGATTTTTATTATCCGGGGGTTTAGTATACTTTACTAAAAGAGAAAGTAGGGAGTAAAAACGAAAAGAAGCGAAGATGTCACTCAATGATCCGCTGGCAGATGCGCTGTCGCATATTAAGAATACCGAACGAGTCGGGAAGTTGGAGTGCACGATAAAGCCCGCCTCCAAGCTGATCGGGAACGTGCTGAGCGTGATGCAGGATGGCGGGTACATCACGGAGTTCGAGTTCATCGAGGATGGCAAGGCAGGCTACTTCAAGGTGAAACTCCGTGGCCGGATCAACGATTGCAACGCGATCAAGCCGCGCTATTACGTGCACATGCGCGAATTTGAGGAATGGGAGAAGCGACTGCTGCCCGCTCGTGACTTCGGCATGCTCATCGTGACGACCTCAAAAGGTGTGATGTCGCACGCGCAGGCGATTGAGACCGGTACCGGTGGTCAGTTGCTCGCGTTTGTGTACTAAGCTACGTAATCTTCTATCCAGATCCTCATCTCATCTTATCGTGTCTTCTCTACGAATTCTGATCGCCGTAACGCCCGTTTTGACGTGAACGGCCAGCAGAGCCACACGACAATTCGGAGGAGCATGCATATCCGTACTGCCGTTTTACCGGCGGTACAGTTTTAAATACCGCAGCCAAAGTTATCATGCGATATGAACGTATTTGTATAGTTCTCCCTTATTTTAAACTTTCCTAGCGATATTCTTGCAGCAATGGTTAGGAAGATAACTCATCGGCTCAACTTGGAGTAGAGAACAGCCATATTTAAATATATGCATCCATGTTACTTCTTTGATGGCTGAAAGTCTGAGCGGGGAAATGCTAAGCGATTACCAAAGTTTGACGCTCCGGATAAAGAAGCTGGAAGAAAGAATAGCAGAGTTGGAAAAGGAGAATGCAGAAAAGACGAAGATAATTGCGGAACAAGCAAAAATAATCGAAGAGCTAAAAGCGAAACTCGCCAAATACGAGAATCCACATACGCCTTCTTCCGCGCAAAGATATAAGAAGGAATCAGAATCCAAGAACTCATCAAAAAGGCGTGGTGCTCCAAATGGCCATCGAGGTGCAACCAGGCCGACACCTGAGCCCGACAGGGTGGTGGAAGTCACTGCTGAGCACTGTGACCATTGTGGCAGTACCAATTTAGAGGAGTGTGGCGTTGAAAAGCAGGTTATCGAGGAGATCCCACCGCCTCCGAAGATCGAGGTCATACAGTTCAATCGGCACAAATACAAGTGCCATGACTGCGGACATGACTTTACCGCGAAGAGTGAGGAATGCCCTCAGAAGGGTAGATTCGGCGTGAATCTGCTCGTATATCTGACAATGTTGAAATTTAGCCTCCGTGGTGTTCTTCGTAGAATCAAGGATTTCGCTTCCCACCTCAATGCCTTCGACATCACGCCTAAGGGCATTCAGGATGCTATCCTCCGTGTAGGAGATGCGTGCAAGACTGCTTATTCCGCAAATATCGAGAAAGTCAGAACTGCGGCGTGGAATTATATGGACGAGACGGGGATTCGGGTTCTCGGTAAAAACTATTGGCTCTGGACTTTCAGGACGCTTGATGGCGAAGTGGTGGTAGCGATCAGACCATCAAGGGGCCGGGACGTTTTGCGTGAAATTTTCGGCGTGGATCTCAATGGTGCAGGCGTTGTCGATGGCTGGCGAGCCTATAATATCATTCCGGTCTTACAGCGATGCTGGGCGCACCTGATACGGGAAGTAGACGCGTTCATTGAAAAACCCGGCGGTAAGGAGCTGTCAGAAGCCATTCACGAAAAATTCAAGGCGTTAAAAGAGTTTCTCGGTAAAGACCCGCCTGCATCTATGGAAGAGCGGAAACAGCAGAAAGAAGTGTGGGATAGGGAAATGGCAGAGTTAGCGGAGCAGTTCGGCAAGTTCACGGAACTGAAGAAGCCGATAACTTATGTCAGAAACGGTCTGGGAAACTGGTATACATGCCTCCTTTATCCCGGTATGGAGCCAACAAACAATCTCAGCGAGCAGGTTATCAGGGAGCATGTGCTCATGCGGAAGATCATAGGCACCTTTAGATCCGAGAATGGCGCTGAATATTACCAGTACATCGCTTCGGTCTTCGCCACGTGGCGGTTACAGGGAAGAGATATCTACGATGAGCTCAAAAAATTGCTCGTCAATGAGCTTTGTTTGAGATGAGTGAAAAATTTCCAAAAGAAAAAAAACCGAAAACCTTTTAAAGGGATACTTAGCTATACAAATACTGCGATATGAACGAGCAACCGGTAGCCGGGCTGAAGGTTTGGCTTCGTGCCTTTCGCTACCATTTCGTGCCGCCAAGCATGTTCCCTGCGGCGATTGGCGCGCTCGTGAGCTGGGCGGTTGACCAGACCTTCTCGTTATGGTTCTTCTTTCTGGTCATGCTGGGCGTCTCGCTCAATCACATCGCGTTGAACATGACCGACGACTATTTCGATTTCAAACACGCCGTTGATCAGCTCACACCGGATGCGAAGAACCCGTATACCGGCGGTAGCGGCCTCCTGACCAGCTGGCTGATGAAGCCAAGCGCGATGTATAACGCCTTTGTCGTCATGTATTGCGGAGTTGCGGTAATTGGCCTGTATCTTGGACTGGTAAGAGGGCTGCTCGTCCTGGTGTTCGTGACTATCGGCGTTCTCAGCTCCATATTTTATACCGCGCCGCCAATCAAGTTCTCACATCGTGGCCTCGGGGAACTGGGCCTGCTCCTCAATTTCGGGCCCATCATCGGGCTTGGCTCCTATTTTGTGCAGGCGCAGCAGCTCAGCCTTGAAGCCTTCCTGGCAACACTGCCCTGTGGCATTATGCTCTTCTCCATGGTCGTGATCAACGAAATCCCCGATCTGGACGATGATAAGAAAGCGGGAAAGTTGACGCTGGTCGCGCGGTATGGCACGCAAACAGCGATCAAGCTCTATGGTGGAAGCTGGGTGGCTACGTACCTTGTTATTATACTGGGTGTGGCAGCTCGCGTGCTCACGCCGTTCGCGCTCCTTGCAGTCCTCGCGCTCCCCCTGACCTATCGGTCACTGAGGATCCTGCTTTTCCATCATCACGAACCACAGCGGATGGTGCCGGCGAACCTGGCGATGATCAAATCGCACAGTGTCACCTCGCTGCTACTCATCGGCGCGTATGCGCTCGAGGGACTCGTGAACGGCTCGGACGGCCTGCAGCTCATCGGCCTTGTACTGGTCTTGTTCGCGTTTTACCTGCCCGCGGCGCTCGCGATCTTTCGGGCGCCCCAAACCGCCTGAGCGGCTGGCTCGTAACACACACGGACCGCAGCGTTATCTCCGCTTTCTGGTCAGCATGTGCAGCAGTTCGTCAGCGCCGTCCATGACTTCCAACCCGGCATGCCGCCCTTCGTCTTCGAGCAGCAGCAGGTCTCCCGTGCTCCGCTTTGCGTACAGCCGCAGTTTCAGGGTCGCGGCGAGGCTCTCAGAGATCCGCCCGGTCATGCGGCCAGCATGAGGGCTTTTCAGCGTCACCACCGTTCCCTGAACCCCTTCCAGGTCCAGTTTGAACCGCCGATCCTCAATAGACACTCGTACCCGGTGAGCGCCCTTCTCGAACCGTGTGATTCGTGCGCCGGTGTAGGTCGCGAAGTGGTAATAGCGATCGTCATGCCAGAGCACCGCGGCGAACCCCGGAATGGTGAAATGTAGCCACGGAATACGAGCAAGCACGAGCATGAAGGCGGTATCCCTGGTAGTGAAGTGGTTCGCTTGCATCCAGAGATAAGCGCGGGGGAAGCTGCGACCCCAATCCTTCTCGATATACCCCGTTCCACACTCGAAACTGGTCGGTTCACCGTCTACTGTTAAAGCGCCGTGGATCGTGTGGCTCATGCTCACTATGCCGTGCTTGCACTGCATGAACGGTACGAACGACGCCCAGCCCATAATACCGGGCGCGAAGCACCGTCTCGGATACGGAACAACGTTTTCGAACCACAGCTCGCCCGTTATCCTGTGGCCCGCTTGTGCAAGGTCCAATCGAAGCACAGCGTCAGAAAAACGGTTCGCAGCAATACGCAGGTCAAAGGCGCGCGACGCGGGAAGAAACTCATCGGTGGTGAACGTGAAATAGTGGTACTCGCCCGTTGTGCCGTTGAGGATCTGAATAAAGGCGTGAGAATCGTTCTCTGTTGACCCGAGTGAAATACCAGGGATAACCGCGAGTACGTTTTCTTCAGCGGCATCCACGAGCTTATAGTACCAGCCCTCGAAGTAGTTTCTCCAGCTCTTCGAGCCCTGGAAGCATTCGGGATGCATGATTTTCCAGAGGTTGCCGGGAGGATCCATAGGTCTGAGAGTACAGGTGCTTGTGGAAGCTGCAACACCTGTATGATGCCCTGCAGCTATAAACCCACCCGTGCTTTTTTTGCGGGTGAGTTCACCGGCCGTGTTTATCACGTAACAGTAGTTACAGTGTGAGGAGAAACAACAACAGCACTCACCGGGTTTTTTAGCCGATCCGTAGCGCTGGAGCAGTCATTCACACATCGAGATTCATCACGTCCAGTGCGTGCGCGGTGATGAAGTTCCGGCGTGGCTCGACCTCTTCGCCCATCAGCACGGTAAAGAGCCAGTCAGCCTCTGCCGCGTCTGCCAGGTTCACGCGCTTGATGACCCGTGTCTCGGGGTTCATCGTGGTCTCCCAGAGCTGCTCGGCGTTCATCTCGCCCAGGCCCTTGTAGCGCTGGATCTTCACGCCCGTATCGCCCTCCTCCACACCCAGCTCGGCCAGTATCTTCTGATATTCCTCGTCAGAGAATGCGTAACGCTCACCTTTGCCCTTCTTCACCATATACAGCGGCGGCTGCGCGATATACACGTGGTTCATGCTCACCAGCTCCTGCATGTACCGGTAGAAGAACGTGAGCAGGAGCGTGCGAATATGCGCGCCGTCAACGTCCGCATCGCTCATGATGATCACCTTGTGATACCGGATCTGCTCGAGATCGAAGTCCTCACCGATGCCCGCGCCCAGCGCGGTGATGAGTGACCTGATCGCGTCACTCTTCAGAATCTTATCCAGCCGCGCCTTCTCCACGTTCAGGATCTTGCCCCTGATCGGTAGAATCGCCTGGAAGTTCTTATCACGTGCCTGCTTCGCCGAGCCGCCGGCAGAATCGCCCTCCACGATGTACAACTCCCGTTTCGCAGGGTCTTTCTCAGAGCAGTCCGCGAGCTTCCCGGGCAGTGTATCGCCCATAAAATCCTTCTTGCGTACGATCTCGCGCGCGCGACGAGCTGCTTCGCGTGCATGCGCGGTCTCCATCGCCTTCTTGATGATGGACGCGGCATCGTTCGGATGCTCTTCCAGAAACTCCCACATGTGCTCCCGCACAATTGACTCCACAACGCCTTTTACCTCGCTATTCCCGAGCTTCGTCTTCGTCTGTCCCTCAAACTGCGGGTCACGGAGCTTCACACTGATCACGGCCGAGAGCCCCTCCCGAACGTCCTCGCCGTCCAGGCTTATCTTCTTCAACAGGTTGTTCGCCCTACCGTAATCATTGAGCACCCGTGTCAGCGCCGCCTTAAAGCCGCTGAGATGCTTACCACCTTCGATCGTCTTCACGTTGTTGACGAACGAGAAGAGGTTCTCCGCGTAGCTGTCATTGAACTGCACCCCGATCTCGACTTTTACCTCATCCTTCTCATCATCAAAGAGTATAGGCTCGTGCAGCACGTGCTTTGTTCGGTTAATATACTCGAGGAATTCGGCTATCCCGCCCTCGTATTGGAACTGCTTCTCCTCGCCCGTACGTTCGTCCTTCAGGGCAAGAGAAAGCCCTTTATTCAGAAATGCCAGCTCACGCAGCCGCGTCGTGAGTATGCCCGCGTCGATCTCATAGGGCCCGAAGATCTCGAAGTCCGGTTTGAAGTGCACCTTCGTACCGCTCTCTTCACGCGCACCTTCAGGTACCTGCACCTCCTCTAAAGGCCCAACCGGCTTTCCGCGCTCATACTTCTGGTAATACCGGTGGTTGTTCCGCCGCACCTCGACCTCCAGCCATTCGGAGAGTGCATTGACCACGGAGATGCCCACGCCATGGAGCCCACCAGCGACTTTATAGACCTTATCGTCAAACTTACCACCCGCGTGGAGCTTCGTCATGACAATTTCCACTGCTGAGAGGTTGTATTCCGCGTGCAGATCCACCGGGATCCCGCGGCCATTATCATCCACCGTCACGGAGTTGTCGGTGTGAATGGTCACCTCTATATGGGTACAGTACCCGATGAGCGCCTCATCAACGCTGTTATCGAGCACTTCATTGACCAGATGATGAAGTCCTCGTGTGCTCGTGTCACCGATGTACATCGCGGGCCGCTTACGAACCGCGGTAAGGTCTTTGAGCACCTGAATGTCCTTTGCGCTGTAACTCTCTTCTGCCATTGACTCTGTATTGAGATAGCTGCAGAGAGACATAAAGCTTTTCCCTGCGCTGCTCGCACGTTCGTGACCGCTTTTTGCAGCTCAGATCAGCTCAACGAACGCCCCAGGTCAGCCGGCTCTCGAAGAGATAATTCAGGAGAAATGCGCAGAAGATGCCCACGATGTTCGAGAGCAGATAGTAGAGCCCTGCGTACTCCGTCAGCGCGTAGAGCACGCCGATATTGACTGCGAGACCACCTGAACGCCAGATATTGCTCTTGATGATGCGTCTCAAGAACTGCGCGACGTGCGTCGTCCGCTGCTCCTTAAAGGTCCAGCGGTCGTTCATCAGGAATTGCAGGATAATCGCGATCTCAATGGCAATGATGGAGGAGTAGAGGTAGTAAATACCTGCAAGGTCCGTGAAGAGCCAGAGTAACACGGTGTTGATCACCGCACCGATACCACCAACGATCGAGAACTTGAAGAGCCGGATCGCATCAGTCTTCAGTGCCACTAGGCGTTCGGGTCGCTGCATGGTCAGACCATTGAAATGGAGCGGTAAAAGACAAAAGGCTTTTCTTTAACGCTACCGCTCTTTTAGTTAGGTGTGTAACGTAGAAGCGGAGGTTGCCGAGTGGTCAAAGGCGTGAGGTTCAGGGCCTCATCCCGCAGGGGTTCGAGAGTTCGAATCTCTCCCTCCGCATATTTACCACATATGACTTTCTTTCAGTATCACTCGCCGGTTTCGTCGTTACTACAGTGGCAGCGCCGGTATTCACCACCTTTTCCTGGGAAGAAACGGTGATCAAAGAATCTCTTCAATCAGACCAAAGCGTGATTGCGGGTATCCACCCCTTGTGCCGTTCGCTGTTCGCTTCTACAATTTCTAGCGATATGGCTGGCTATTCCCTGCAAAGCAAAGAAAAAAAAGCGAGTGAAAGAGGCCTAACGCCTCTTCCGTACGATTGCAACTGCAGCGATTGCTGATAGTGCGCTAACCAGTGCGAGCAGGCCGAAGGGTGTGAGTGTTGATGCTTCTGGTGCGATCTTTTTGATATAGTAGCTATCGTCGTTGAGTGAGACCCTGCAATCAGGTATGTATTTCCCGTACACGTCCACACGATCACTGATGCCGATACCAGATTCGATCTGCCCCATCGGGGGAGATATTACCATCCCAACCCTGAGAATATCACAAGGAATTTGCGGGCCCGCGATAATCTCTTCCACCGTTACATCCCACCATACAGCTCCAACCTGCTCCGCAGGATTCTTATCCGTGACCGTGCCCGTGAACCGGATCTCCTCATCAAAATTGGGTATTGTCCTAGCAAACGATAGTTTATTATAATGGTCACACCTATATTCCTCTC
>JBNGDK010000040.1:0-19981 GCA_049975405.1 Candidatus Methanospirareceae archaeon | reverse complement strand
ATGACGGCTACGGCGTAGGTATTCACTCCAGCGAATCGACTTTCGGGATGAAGCCGCTTTGACCGGCTTCATCCCCAAAAGGTGAAGAGATAATAGGCAGGGCATACAGGTATCTCCTCACGGTACCGGCTTTTGGGATGAGGCTGGAGTCACCAAAAGGTTTATATACCCAGATCGCCGATGGAGTGACAAGGAGGTGAAAACAAGAAATGGCACTAAAAGCTGAGGTGATTGAAAAAGTAGCAGCGCTCATTACCGCTGCATTCGGCCTGGTCGCAGCGCTTGCGTGGAATGAGGCAATAAAGGCGATCGTCAGTAAGTATTTGGGTGCAGGAAACGACATAATTGGCTTCTTGATCTACGCCGTGGTCGTCACCATCCTCGCCGTTATTGTTACCATCTGGATAGCACGAGTTGCTGAGAATGCAAAAGCGTAATAGTAAAACGCTCTGCACCTCGTGCGCTACTGCGGACAGCAGGCAGCTATAAGAACTAACAGTATCGTTACATGGGCAGTCTTTTGGCTGTCCGTTTTTATTCTTTCGGTTTTTATATACCGATTCACGAGCCCTGTGCAGGTTTACCGTGGATTTCGTTTTGCCTTCTACGTGATTCAACGATCCACGCGAACCACAGGCTGTTGTGTAGCTTGAAACTAAAAAAGACGAAACGGGAACCAAAAAAAGGAAAAAGGGGTTGGAAAGGAACGGTCTACTAACCCACAACACTACTTCTTCCGTTCGAAGGCAACCCACGTTTCTGTTGTGGATACGTCCCGGCTTTTGTGCAGGAAATCAATGATCACATTCGAATCCGCAGCTTCATAGATCCAGATCGCGTCATACCGGCCGAGCGTGTGGTAAACCTGCAGGAACTTCACGCCTTTCGGTGGCTCTTTGAGCAGCTTATCACCAAATTTCCCCGCTTCTTCGGTCATGCCAGGATTGATCTTCACGCAGGTGATGAACATCATCTTTTTCGTCTCACCTCCTGGTATACTATTGGTTGGGAGAAGATAAGAATCTTTCCCTACGTCCGTCTGAACCGATCGGCGCGTTAAAACGTCAGTGACGCCCGAATAATGCGGCAGGCAAGATCAGAATCGCCGCATTCAACTGGTAAGTGTCCTTCTACACCGTCACCTGTCCAAGCTACAGGATATAGGGCATGAGTTCTGCCCGGGGTATCCGGACCATGAGGGTGATAAATCGAATAGGCGCTGATGAGCTATTGTGAAGGAAGTGAACCGTGTCGGGAGGTATATAAATCACATCGCCAGCTGCTACATCGCGCTCTTCGTCCCCTATATGCATGACACCGTTACCTGACAGGAGGTAATAGAGTTCCTCAGCATCAGGATGGAAGTGTGAATGGATTGTCTGACCTTCCTGAAGGTACGTCTCATAGATTGCTGCTATTCGATGCGCACAAACGGCGAGATTCAGGCCGCCCTGCAACTTTTCGACAAACATCTCCCCCCGTTTCTTTACCGTTTTGAATTCAACGCTATAGAAGATAAATCTTCTCTGTACCGGTAGTTACTTATAGTTGGCAGTAGGATTTATATGTATGGATAAAGAACAGCGTGCTCCTGCGGGTAACCAAGGGCACGGTAAACAGGGGTACGATATCGAATTGATTCGGCCGCCGGTACGGGTTGCTGATATTAAGCTTCGGGGAGCAGGGATGGCTCAGGAACGGTTAAACGCGATCAAAAAGGGATTACGTACGTTACATACCGCGGAGACCATGGCCATAAACGTCTATAAGTTCCAGCTCACAAACGAGTCGAGCGAGTTCAATCGGCTCTTGATCGCGGCGATGGCGAATGAGATGACCCACCTCCAGGATTTTCAGATTAAGCTCTACGAATACGGGTGGAAGCCGAGCAAGTCGCGCTGGATCAACTGGGTTATCAGCGCGGTCTTTGGCTATATCTCGCGGTTGCGGGGCAAGAAGGCGATCCTCGAGACCGGGATCTGGGTGGAGAATACCGCCACAAAACACTATGACGAACTGCTCCAAACGATCGAATGGGATGAGGACACCCGCAGGATGATCGAGAAGAATCGAGCGGACGAGGATGAGCATATCGCTCGGTGGCAGAACCAGCTCCAGAAAATATAGCTCAGCAATAGGATAAGATCTCAAACCGAATAAACAGGGGCTACTGATAAGAAGGAATGGGTAGATCGGTAGACAGCTCCTTCCCTTAGCGGTCCCTCTGTTATTTGATTACTGTACCTTTTTGCCCGCTGAGTTCCTCGGCTCAACGGGCACACGACACGTTCAAAGTTCTGAATCAGCAGCCTCGTGTGGGGGCTCTTCAAACCCGAGTGTGTCCACGATTCGGCCCAGTTCCGCGCCCGAGGTCTCATCACCCACAGCATAGCCCCGGGAGTTCGCGAGCAGCGCAGCGCCAATGAGCGGAATACCAAAGTTCACACTTCCGATGCCCACGGGCAGCTCAAAGATCTGCTCCAGGAACGCTAATTCATCATACGTGGCGTTCCGATGCGCCAGAACGCCCTTGTTCGTCGCCACTGCAGCCATGCCCACCGTCTTTACGCCGCCGATCGTGCCGGTATGCACCTGCACGCCGAGCGTGGCGTGAATGAGCTCCCGCGTTTCTTTTAATAGCTCCGGATGCACGAGCGCCACAGAATCGTTCGCCAGGATGATATTACCCGCAGCACTTAGGACTTCCGCTTCGGGCAGTTTGCTCAGGTGCAATTGCACTCCCGCTGCACGTGCCGCTGCATCGATTTGCTCGAGTTCACTGTCCAGTGCATACGGTGAAAAGACCAGGCCGTTTGAGTTCCCTGCGACCAGGCAGCCGACCAGCGAGGTCTCCGCAACGAGGGCTCGCACCGCCGGTACACCCAGTGCGCGCTCGAGCTCGTTCACGAGCCGCTGAGGCACGAAACGCGGTACAAGAACGAGGGACTCGGTGCAGAGGGCAACGACGCCAATGAACGAGGTGCCTTCGACCGTAAAAAGCCTTCTTATCTCCTGCTCGCCTCGCCGCTTCATCAAATCAGAAAACCTTATTCTACCAGCTCAGCCTTGACCACGTCCTCTTCTTCCTTAACCTTCACACGAATCCTGGACGGTGGCTTCTGCGAGCCCCGTTCCCACACCTTCTCATTTATTGATGAATCTAAAAGAACGACCTCTGATTTGGTATGATGCTGCAGAAAATCACGAATCACGCTTATTGCCCGGGTGCTCCGCTTCCACCGTGGCGTTTTCTTCACCGACCGGAGCGGTATAGTGTAGATCCGCTCGTCCATGCCTCTTCCTTTCTCTTCGCCCATGTTCGTACTTACTCCCTTAATTACGCTCCTTTACGTACCGTGCTATGCATACCTACACCTTGAGTTTTGTACGTCGCCAGTTTCGTCGTTTCGGGTGCGTGGTTACGTTTCGGTTCGTCCTCACCATGATCCATGCAGGAACCCGTCTATTCTGCCGATTCGCCTTCGCGAGCCTGATCTTTTTACCTCGTGTGTTCTTGCCCCATGCCATTGCTCTGTATACTATCAAGCCCCGCTCATATTTAAATATCTGCGCATGTAAGAGGTAAGCGAATGTAGATGCATACGAGAGGACCAACGATGAAACTTGGGATCACCACCCATTTTGACGCGGCGCATTCGCTCGCCCGACATCCAGGGAAATGCAAACAGCTTCATGGGCACACCTATCGTGTGGATATCGTCGTGGAAGGTGAGCAGAGGGATGAGACAGGATGTGTAGCCGATTTTGCGGAATTGAAGGCGGTTATCGCCGACGCGCTCGCACTCGTTGACCACACGTATCTCAATGAGGTGCTGGGATATCCGACGAGTGAGAACATCGCGCTCTTCTTGCAGTCAGAATTAGAGCAGCGCTTGCACGACTCGAAGTTGGGCGTCTCACTGCACTCCGTACGCGTCTGGGAAGCGAACGACAAGTGGGTACTGGTCGAGCGGTGAATAACGAGGTCACGAAAGCGGCTCAAACGCGATTAGATATAATTCATACCGCAATTCCGTGGAATCATAAGATAGTATACCTTCTGCAACGATCCTATCACCCTCCTGAAGCCCCGATGTGATGAGCGCTCCGCTCCCTGACTTCACGCGCAGTCGATAGGTTCCCGTTCCGTCGGCGAGATAAAGAACGGACGTGTAAAGATCAGCGATCGTGCCGATGACGCGTATCCGCTCCTCTTCGAACCGTTTCGGCTCACTGGCGATCTGTGGAATGAACACTATCCGATTTGCACTCGTGTTCACTTTTGTGATTGCATGCTCCGCGGTAACGAGTTCGTATCCCCCCCGATAAACCTGAACGCTGCCCTCAACCACAACCTCATCGCCGTAACGCAGATCACGAACGATCCCCGACTGATCCACTGGGGTAACGAACAGGAGCAGTGTCGTTTGATTTGCCGCCAGGCTCACGAATGCATAGCCCGGATCCGTTACGCTCACGTCCGTAACGAACCCACGCGTACGGACGCTCAAGCCTTCGTACCGTGTAATCTCATCAAGTGGCACCATTGGCGGCATCAGAAGTAAAGATGCGCCATAAAGCATGCCGATACCGAGCACAGAGAAGATTATCACTACCGTTCCAGCGCGATCCATAAGCCCGCTTAATAGGGGATATATATTAAGATGCATAAACTATTTGCTAACAATCACATGCTTCGGGTACGTGCTGCCCTGCTCACAGGAGAAGAGCAGCGGCTCCGCTGCGGTGGTCAGCAGCACTCACCTGGTCACTTTGTTCAGCCGCTCCCGGGCCGCAGCAACGAGGAGCGGCAGTGCCACGGTTGTGTCACCATACAGGGTCACGGTCTTCGCGTGCTCGCTGATCTTCCCCCACGATTTCGCCTCCTCCAGGGTCGCACCGCTCAGGCTTCCATCTTCCGGTGTGCTGGTGGTAATTTGAATGGCATAATCGAGCCCTTCCTTGCCTTCCGGTCGCGGCGCAATCAGCGCCGCCTGGAAGATGAAATTCTTGGGTACACCACCACCGAGAATGAGCGCGCCCGCGCGTGGTGCCTCGCAGAAGAGCTCGATCAACTCCTTCATGTCGTCAAAGGCATCGACCTCGAGCGAGCCCGTTTGTTTATAGAGCCAGGCGTGGAGCCCGATCATGGAATCTGCAATCGCCGGGCAGAACACGGGCACACCGCTCTCCACCGCGGACCGCAGGATCGAATCGCGATCCGAAAGATTCTCACCAATTACCGTGAGGAAATCGCGAATACTGTATCGCCGACCGCTCATTTGCTCGAAGACTTTGTGTAAAAACGTTTCGAGCCGCGCAAACGCTTCATCATGCACCACCACATCATAAATCCGATCAATGCCCTGCTTCCTGAGCCAAACGTCGCCTCTCTCATGCGTCGCACCAGCAGTATTCGTACTCGTGTTCCCGACGAGATAGTGGTGCTCGCCCAGCGCCTCAATAATATCATGTACGAGATTGGCCCCGGTCGTTACGACGACGTCCACGTATCGGTCACGTATCAGCTCGGCGAGTATCGTACGCATGCCCGCGGGGACCAGTGCACCGGCAACGCCCATGAACTTCGTCGTCTCCTCGGTCTGCATCTCGGTAAAGATATCCACCGCCTTTGCCAATCTTCCAGCACCAAAGGCTGAGGATCGCAGTCCCCTCATGAGCTCATCAATGCTCATAAGGGCACCAATTCGGACGCCCTTCACGGGTCGTAATCCGTTCAGTTCCCCGGTGTGCCCCTCTTCATCCATTGCTCCTCGCGTCGCTGCCAGAACGGGCAGTACATAGACCAAAGCGCATCTAACACAAAAAAGTACGCATTTTAATAGCTAGACGAATAAAGAGAATGTAAGTAAGGTCGCGGCAGGGGTTACCGTGGTTGGGTTGGTGTGGGGCTGTAGGGTAGCCAGGTTATCCTTCCAGCTCGGGGAGCTGGTAACCGGAGTTCAAATCTCCGCAGCCCCATCTTCCCGACCTTCATTAGGAGAACGAAGCAGGCAATGGGTGTATCAAACTACGCGAATGTATATGCGCGAATAAGGGCACGAGTGGGAGAGATCATAGCGGACGGGAAAATACGCGAGCTGATTGAAGCTCGACCGAGCGATTTTCTGCCGTTACTGATGGATACCGCTTACAAGGAGCAGTTAACCCGCGCGGGAGTGACCACGCTTGACGCACGACGGATCGAAGAGGCATTAAAGGCTGAACTCGTCAGCCAGTACGTAATGGTGCTCAGGTCAACGAGAGGCTCAATCAGGGGGATTTTTTTCGAAATCCTCAGACGTCTGGAGGTGAAGAATCTCAAGGCACTCTTACGTACAAAGGCGACCGAAACAAGGACATCAACCGGTGTCATGACGCTCATATTCCCCGTTGAAGACGTCTTTAAACGCCACATGAGCACGTTGAAGGAGGTAGACTCGCTTGCCGATCTGATAAGCCGCACAGAGAGCCCGTATCACGAGGTGTTGACGAATGCGTACCCGGAGTATGAAACGACGGGGCAGCTCCTCGTGCTTGAGCGCGCGCTTGACGAGAACATTAGCGGTGCGATCTGGGAACAAACTGAGGAATTAGGCGGTGATGACCGCGAGATCGTGAAGAAGATCGTGGGCACTGAGCTGGATCTGACGAATATCATGACCTTGCTCCGGTGCAATGCTGAGGGGATACCACCGGAAAAGATCAGGAGCTATATGCTGCCCCACGCGTATCTCGTGGATTTCGGTGCTGACGCGCTGAACGCTACGATAACGGCAGAGAATGTCGGCGCGGCTATCCGTGCGATGCCCGCCTCGCCCTATACCGACGTGTTGACCCGCGTGTTACCGCTCTACGAGACGGAGAAGACGCTCATTCCCTTCGAGGACGCGCTGTGGCGCCATTTTGCCATCGTGGTGCGGAAGACCTTGAAGGGCTACCCCATTAATATCGGCACGATCATCGGGTTCCTGTACCTCAAGGAGTTGGAGATCCAGAATCTTTGCATGATCGCGGTCGGGAAGGAGAACAACCTCCCGGCTGAAGAGATTGCCAAACTCGTGCTCGCTTCATGACCCGAACGGATTCCGTAGCTGCGTGCTCCTACTCAGAAGAAGCTCCTGCACGGTCCTTTAAACCGTTGAAACGGATGTTTGGGGTGATTTATATCATAAATCAGTAAGTTTAAGTTAATCCACGGTAATAGGCTTTCATTCACTCTGCACGAACGAGGAGAAAAGAGGAGATGAAAAGAGAGATGTTTGACGAACCGGTAATCGGGATAAGCACAAAGGACGTCGTCGTGATCACGCCTGACACAGCGGTCGGC
This sequence comes from Candidatus Methanospirareceae archaeon, assembly GCA_049975405.1. GTDB lineage: Archaea > Halobacteriota > Syntropharchaeia > Alkanophagales > Methanospirareceae > JACGMN01. The sequence continues at coordinate 12,651 of JBNGDK010000040.1, read as the reverse complement.
ACTGCGATCGGGATAATGGAAAAGAACAGGTTTCACACCCTGGTAGTGCGGGGGAGCGATGCGCTCTATCTGGTGAGTATTCAGGATCTGCTGCTCGCATCCAATTCCGACTCGCATGTCGATGAGTTTATGTTCAAGCCATACAGCATCCATCACAAGACGCCGATCATTGATGCCATAATAGAGCTCATCGACTGCGGCCAGCGCGCGGCACCCGTGATTGACGACAGTGGTGCACTTGCGGGCATCGTTACGGAATATGACATTATGGCGCGGGGCGCGGATTCCCGTCTCTTGAAAGATGCTGAGGTACGTCGGATTATGACTCGCGATCCGATCTGCGTGCAGAAGACCGACAGCATCGGGAAAGCGCGCAGCATCATGACCAAGAACAATATCGGGCGCGTGCTCGTAGTGGATGAGCTCCAGAATTTAGTGGGCATCGTTACCGGTATGGACATCGTGAAGAAGATTTACAAGCCCAAGAGGCGCATGACCATGGGCGAGGTCAAGGGTGAGAAGGTCACCCGGATGGAACAGCCAGTTACGATCATCATGAATGCGCCAGTGATTACGGCGGATATTGACGCGAATCTCGCGGATGTTGCGAAACTATTGCAGCAGCATGACATTCGGGGCGTACCGATCGTCAAGGATCACGTGCCTCGAGGGGTCATTACCATTCCAGACATCATGCGCTACCTCCGCATGCTGCGGGAGGAGGAGGCGATGGTGGAGGTCGAGCTCGAGGGCACCCTGGACGAGGAGTATAAAGACCTCGCGGAGCGCATCATCAAGACCGAAGTGCGGAAGATCGCACGATTCTCGCCACGAGTGCACTGGATCAAGATCGTGATCAAGAAGGAGCATGACCGCGGCGGCGTGCCCTTTTACCGGATAAACGCGCACGTGAAGACGCCAGATAAGCAGTACTTTGCACAGGCCGAGCCGAAACCGCTCAAAACGACCAAGTGGAAGAGCGAAGACGAGGTAGAGATGACGAAGGTGCAGAAAACCCGCTGGGACTTCATCGAGGTGCTTAAGGATGCCCTGCTCTCCGTGGAGCGGCAGATCGAGGAAGATCGTGATCGAAAACGGGATCTGAACCGACGGGCGGCCGTTGAGGCATAGCTCACTCCGTGCATGAGTTCAGTTAGGAATGTGCAGCGGGTGAAATAAAATCCGCGATTTTAAGATCGAGTGCAACATCGATTACGTCGAGTTCCGTAACCGCTGCAGATGTGCCCAGCAATGTGCTCAAACTCGGTTTCGTACGACCCTCGTCGCCTGAGATGAGTTCCTTCACATACGTTCCTGCATCGCACGCTACCTCAACAACTGCTCGCTGCGCGTCCTCGTCAAAGGAAACCAAACGTGCGCTCATTACTCGCCTTCTCCGCACCAGATCCGCGCGCCGGTGCGCGACACGGTGCGGTGTGCGCTGCTCGATTTCCGTATCAGTGAGCATCGCCAAAGCAGCTTTCAGCCGCTCTTCTGAAGGCTGCTCTTCTGCGGTCTCTACTATCACTACGGCACGATAGGTCTTCGCAGCCTTCGCGTTCTTCACCTGCGCAACCGCCTCTTTCTGCACGTACTGCAGGTCGAAAATCTCGATCTTGCCTGCGTTTTCATGGTTCACCTTCGCTTCTGCTTCTCGGAGATCAACGAATCGGCGCTGCGGCTCTTTTATCTCCAGTACGACTGGACGACCGGAACCCAACATGCGTGCATCGATATCTTCACGCCCCGAGCCGTGGAGCACCATGTCCGTGCCCTGAAACAGCGACAACAACGAGCCTCTGATCAACTCCTCAACGGATTCCGGGTACATCCGTCCGGTGAAGTTACAGCGTATGCAGCCCACGCCTCGGCAAACACGGCAGAACCATCTCGTCTGCGGTATGCCCCGTTCGAACTTCCTGTAGCGTCCGTAAAGGTACACGGCATTCGACTGCACCTCGACGGTGTCGGTCCAGAGATTGAGCACAACGACGAGCTCGGGTCGCTCGAATTCCGCGATCTTGCCTAGCGTGCGCTCGAGTATCTTGCCCACCTCGCGATTCAGCTCGGCCTTCAGCGGCTCCGCATTATCCGCACCTGTGAGTTCCCAGAGCATTTCCTCGTTCTCACTGAGCAGACCACTGACCTTCGTGCCCACCAGAAACGTGGAAAATTCGTAGTCCCTCAGCGCATCCGCTGCCCTCGCCGCCCATTCGTCCACCGACTCGAAGAGGCCGTTACAGACCCAGCACGTGCCCGTAGAGACTTCCCTACCGCACGACTCCAGCAGCGACTTGAGTGCTTGCCCGCGCTGCGCGTTGGAGCGGCCAGTAGCGATCTTGGCGAACTGTCTGCCAAGGCAATGGTCACAGATCGGGCCTTCACTGATGATCGCCCGTGCTCGATTCACGATCTCCTCGTTCTTTAACGGATCCGGCTCAGATGTGGTATGTGCCATTTTTCGTTAACCACAGAAGAGTGTGTTCTCGTTGCTTTTAGTTTTATGCTCCTCGCCGTTTGCGTGCTCCGGATTCTGCCTTCTGAAGCACGACGGTGTCCCGAACGATTCAGTAGCACAAGACCTGCAATTGATGTAACAAACACCATCGCAGTTGCAAATGAGTAAAAGAAGAAGAGAAAAGGGGAAAAAGAAAAAAAGAAAAAGAGGAATGCCATAGCCGTTTCATGCTATAGCACTGGAACGCAGTTCAGTGTTCACATCAAAACGTGTAAATCGTTTATTCCGTAACTACTTCTGCAAATCCGACTCTCCTCGCTATTTTGGTCACTCGGACCTTGACATTGTCGCCTTTCTGCGTGTTCGGCACAAAGACCACAAAGCCTTCGATTCGAGTAATACCATCGCCTTCTCGACCTACGTCCTCAATGGTGACATCATAGGTCTCGTCGACGGTAATCGGGGCATTGAAACCCCGTCTTTCCTCTCCAAAAGCCATACCTTACAGACCTCCTAACTTAGTTTATTTCGTTTGTTCTACTCGTGATACGTAGAATACTCACGCCAGCAATGCATGTCGCTCATTTCCGTAGTATCACTTAAGATATCTTCTGAACTAGAAGTATATAAATAGCTCACGCAGGTTATCGCTCAGTTGCTGCTATTTAACACACACCATCACCAAGCTTTAGGGGTAAGATCAATTGTTTATTTCCCTAGGCCTTCCATCGCACAGGCGAAGTGGTAGCATTTAAAACGATCGAGTACTATCTACCATCAAAAGGTTCATAGTGGCCGTTTCTTTGAGCTAAGGTCACTTTCGCGGAAATGACGACTAGAGAGACCTCCTCGTTCCCCTTTCCGACCGTGCGCGATGGGCAGCGTGAGTTTATGGAAGATGTTTGGGATGCTCTTGATGCTGAAGGGATCCTCCTTGCGCACGCGCCGACCGGAATCGGGAAGACCGTTGCCGCGCTGGTGCCCGCAGTGCACTACGCGCTGGCAAACGATAAGATCGTCTTCTTCCTCACCTCGAAACGCAGTCAGCACAAGATCGCGATCGAGACGCTCCGATTGATCCAGCGGCAGGCAAACCTCCACTTCTCGGTCGTTGATATCACCTCGAAGCAGTCTATGTGCCCGCGTGCCACCGCGCTCTATCGTGAATACAGTTTGCTGTTCCACGAGTTCTGTCGCGCGGAGCAGAAGAAAAAACGCTGCCGGTATCATCTGAAGACCGATGACGAGGCGTTGCAACGGATCAGGGAGGAGATCATGCACGTTGAGGAGCTCTGTGACTGGTGCACCGTCCGCGGCGTTTGCCCGCATAGAGCAGCGCTCGAGGTCGCTGCGCATGCTGATGTTGTTGTCTGCGATTACAATTATATCTTCGATCCAGGCATCTCCGCAACGGTTCTGGAGAAGTTCGATGCGGGGGTAGATGACCTCGTCCTCATTGTTGACGAAGCGCACAATCTCCCTGATCGTATCAGAAATAATCTCAGTAATTCGCTGCGTCTCGGCACGCTCACGAGCGCTGCACGCGCGATCAAGTACAGTGATCGCGAGATGCATGGCAACCTTGTGGAGCTGGAGACCATCTTTACAAAATTAACGAAGCGCGCGAGCACCAACCGTGCTGTTGAAATACCTGTGGACCGGGAGTTCCTGCTTGATGAAATGAGTAAAGTATTGCAGCGTCGGATCGAAGCGATCGACTACGACGAATTCGTGAACACGCTGCTAAGCATCGCCGAAGAGTTTACCGGCGCCGATGAGGGTCCAGCAGATGACCGCGCAGACCGCGCAGACCACACAGATGAGCAGCGCGTGCTGGAACGACGGCTCCAGCAGTTGAAGATGCAAAAGAACCAGGCGACGAGTACAACGCTGAGCACGCGCTTCGGCCGGGCGCATGAGGAAGCGCAGCGGCATATTCTTAACGTCGCTGAGTTCCTGGATCGATGGCGTACTGAAGAGCGCTGTGTGCGGATCTTCTCGCTCGCGCAGCCGGAGAATCCGCTGCTCTACTTCAAGCTTCTTGATCCCTCAGTTGTCAGCGCACCGATTTTCTCGCTCGCGCACGCGACCGTCATGATGAGCGGTACCCTCTGTCCGACTGAGATGTACGCTGATGTACTCGGTGCGACGCCCGCGCGAATGAAGGGCAAGGCGATCATAATGCGTGAGTATACTTCCCCGTTCCCCACGGAGAATCGTCCGATTGTTGTTACCAAGGGGCTCACCACGAAGTATACGAAACGGAGCGACGTTATGTATCAGAAGCTCGCCAGGAAGATCAGCGAAGTTGCATATTCCGCTACGGGCGGTATGGCGGTCTTCTTCCCTTCTTACGCTCTGCTCAATGACATCGCCGCGTTTCTACCGCGGGATGTGCAGCAGCGGGTAATTGTTGAGCGGCGAACGATGGGCAAGGAGGAGAAGAACAGGCTCTACGAGCTCTTGCGTGACACCACTGACGGCATCTTGCTCGCCGTACAGGGCGGCTCCTTTTCCGAAGGTATGGACTATGAAGCGAATACGCTTAAAACGATCATCGTCGTCGGACTACCTCTGAGCCCTCCGACGCTCGAGGTGAAGACGATAGAGGACTATTATAGCGGTAAATTCGGGCCTTTTAAGGGGCGATTGTACGGGTATCTCTATCCCGCGGTCACCAAAGTGCTCCAGGCGGCAGGCCGGGGCATTCGCAGCGAGCATGACCGCTGCATCATCGTGCTCATGGATTACCGGTTCGCCCAGTTACCCTATCGGAACTGCCTCCCACCGGATTATCACGTCATCCTGACCGACCGTGCCGAAGAGCACTGTCGTAAATTCTTTACGTGAATCAACAAGAGCTAGAAATTGTCATCCAGACCCTCGAGCTCATCACCAAACTCCGCTTCCACTTCGCGCTCGAGATCCGACCCGGCACCTTCGCCCAACGCTGCCTCCAATAATTCCATTATGGAATTCCAGGTAGCAAATGCTTTATCACGATCGAAGGGGAAATTAACAGACTTCCGTGCCCAATCGCTCTCCGCGATCTTCTTGCCGTCCATCCGGCGGACCCAATGCTGCTCGATGGAGATGAATTTGCCGTAATTCCCCTCTTTGACGAGGCCGCGCCACACCTTCCTCGGTGTACCGTCCTCGTTCTTCAGAATCACACGATAGCCCACGTCCCGTATCGTCCTTACATTTGGTCTTATTTCACTCATAGGCTCTTCCTTCCTTTCCTTCACCAATACCTAACTTATTACCTTAAGAATATATAAAAGGTACCAACCGTTGCAGCCGAACGTCCATAGACCGTTTGGTGGGAAAAGGAGCGTCAAACTGTGCTGCTTTTCTTGTTCCTTTTCTCCTGTTTCTTCGCGCTCTTATTTGCTGGCGCCTTTGTGCCCACACCACGTTTACCGAATTTCCTGCTCTCTTTTCGCTCGATGTACCAGCGCAAGATCCCTGCATTCAGCAACCATGTGTTCAGCAGATCCATTGTAAGCCCGAAGAGCAGCACAAGCGAGAGATCCCGTAAGATGGGGATCGGTGCGAAATAAGCGGAGGCGTAATGGATCGTGGCAGAAACGAGGAACAGTGCAAAGATCGCGGAAAGCGTGGTGAAGGTCATGGTAACGCCGGTCTTCATCGTGCTCCTGATCTTCTCGTCTACATCGCCCTTTTTACGCAGCAGATTTGTCGTGAGCAAAATGTTCGAGTCCACCGAATAGCCGATGAGCATGAGCAGCGCGGCGACGGTACCCAGAGAGAGCTCCATCCCGATCACGTCCATGCAGGCGAGAGCAACGACGATATTGGAAAACGCGGCAAGAATAACCGCAAACGGCGGCACAAGCGTGCGAAAGACGATGAAGACAACGAGAGCCATAAGGATAAAGGCGACGACAATCGCATTCACGGCCTGCCGCTGCAATTCCTTTGCGAATATCGGGCTGGTATCACGCATCTCAAATGAGCCGAGCTCCGCCTCTGACCCGTAGTCCTGCTCCAGTTTGGCGATCAGTGCGTCTTTCTCCGTCTCGCTCATTGCGTTGAACTCGAGGCTCTTCTCGTTCGCTGCGCCGGTGTCCCGGACGGAAGCAACGGGGAAGTCGGCGAACGCCACCTCCAGTTGCTCTATCGTCTCAGTCGTGTGCACCGTGACCTCAGTCCCGCCCACGAAATCCGTACCAAGGCGTACCGGTGAGTCCACCGTTACCTGGGTGATCCCGATGATGCAGAATGCGATGACCAGAATGATCAGCGGTAGTACCACTAACCGTTTCACGGGATACTTCGTGACGTCTATGCGCTCAAATAACTGCTCGAAGTGTGGGGACTGCATGCAAGATCCTTTATGGTTGGTGAATAAAAACCTTCGATTTCACACTACCGTACTGAGAAGGTATTTCTTGAGGTGCGCCTCTGTAAAGAGCAGAGTAATGAGCCGATTTGAACTACCACTAAAAGAAGCAGGCGACGAGGATTTGCGACGGTTAAGCGAGAGAATGGGGCTTTCGCTCAGTCTGGCAGAGCTGCGGCGAATTCAGCAGTACTTTGCGTTGAAGGGCCGCGAGCCGACCGATGTGGAGCTTCAGAGCATTGCCCAGGCGTGGTCGGAGCATTGCTGTTACAAGAGCTCGAAGAACGTTTTAAAGGAATACGTCTTCGGGATCGAGGCGCCGCAGAATCTTTTGGTGATTAAAGAGGATGCAGGTGTGCTTGAATTTGACGATGAGCATGCCTACGTGGTCGCTTTAGAGAGCCACAACCATCCCTCTGCGATCGAGCCGTATGGGGGCGCGGCAACAGGGATCGGCGGTATCGTGCGTGATGTGATCTGTATGGGCGCGCAGCCGATTGTTCTGATCGATCCGCTGTTCTTCGGCCCGCTGGATTATCCGTACGAGTTGCTGCCCCGGGAGGTGAAGCATCCGCGATTCATATTCGACGGCGTGATCGCTGGGATACGGGATTACGGGAATCGTATCGGTATCCCGACCTGTGCAGGTATGGTGTACTTTGAGAAGGGGTACCTGGGCAACTGCGTGGTGAACGTCGGCTGTGTGGGGATCATGAAGAAGACGGACCTCAGCCGGAGTATGGCGAAGCCAGGTGAAGTGCTCGTGCTGGTTGGCGGGAGAACGGGCAGAGACGGCATTCATGGCGTTACCTTCGCTTCCGTGGAGCTAACAGGCGAGGAGGAAACCCGGAGTGCGGTGCAGGTAGGCGATCCGATAACGAAGGAGCCACTCATGCACGCGATCCTGGAAGCGAACGAGAAACGGTTGATCAGTGGCATGAAGGATCTCGGTGGCGGCGGGCTCTCATGCGCGGTAAGCGAGATGTGCCATGCGGGCGGTTGTGGTGCTGAGATCCATTTGGAGCGCGTGAAGCTGAAAGAGGAGGGATTGAGCCCCTGGGAGATCTGGGTCTCAGAGTCACAGGAACGATTCTTACTGGCGTTGAAGCCCGAACAGGTAAACGAAGTTTTCGCGATCTTCGAGAAGTGGGACGTAGACGCCGTGGTGCTGGGCGATACAAGTAACGAAGCGAGTAAGGCGAGCCCACAAATTCGGATTTTGCACGACGGCGAGCAGATCTTCGAGCTAGAGACGGACTTTCTTGTCTCATGCCCGGTATATACGCGTCCGAAAGAGGTGCGATTGAAGGAACAGGAGGCATTACCCGCGATTGCGGAACCCGCAGATTACAACGCAATCGTATTGCAACTGCTCGCGGCACCGAATATAGCCTCCAAGGAGGCTGTGATCAGGCAGTACGACCACGAGGTGCGTGCCGCGACGGTGATAAAGCCGCTACAGGGGTGTCGTGGCTCTGAGAGCCATGGTGATGCTGCAGTGCTCAAGCCGCTGGAAAACTCCTTCCGCGGGCTCGCGATCACGTCTGACGTGAATCCGACCTTCTGCAGACTCAATCCGTTCTGGGGTGCTGCGAGCGCAATCGACGAAATCTGCAGGAATTTGACCGCAGTCGGAGCTGCGCCACACTCATTTGCTGACTGCCTCAACTTTGGCAACCCTGAGAAGCCGGACCGAATGGGCGATTTCGCGGAGTGCTGTCGCGGGCTCGGCTACATGGCTTCTGCGCTGCGCGTGCCCTTCGTAAGCGGTAACGTGAGCTTTTATAACGAATCAGTCGTCCTGAACGAATCAATTCCACCCACACCCGCGATTCTTGGCATTGGCGTCTGCGAAGATGTGCGAACGTGCGTAACGGTGGACCTGAAAGGAGCAGGGAACCCGCTGTATCTCATCGGTGAGACGAGAGCGGAGTTAGGGGGGAGCGAGTACTACAGGTTACGCGGTTCGGATGCAGGCAGTGTGCCACGCACCGACCCTGCGATGCTGCAAACGAGCATGAACGCGGTACGGGAAGCGATGACTGCGGGTTTAATCGCGAGCTGCCATGACGTTGCGGAAGGCGGTCTCGCGGTTACGATCTGCGAGATGGCGATTGGTGGAGATCTAGGCGTTTCTGTTGAGCTCGCGAACGTAAACCCCGGTATACGAGTTGATTCCGCACTCTTTTCTGAATCGAACTCGCGCTGGGTGGTCGAAGTTGCGCGACCGGAAGCGAGTGGATTCGAGGCATTCATGAGCACCCGGGGTGTTCACGTACGACCCCTGGGTGAAACCGTAAGGGAACGGCAGCTTACCATTCGTGACAACGAGCGGCCAGTGGTAACTTTGCCGCTGGACGAGCTTCGGAAAGCCTGGCGTGGAACTATCACGTGAGCTGAGTCCCGTCTCACGGCGCGAGCGTGCGAGCGTGTGAGCGGGCCCAATCGCTCATTTTTCCTGAGTCCCGTCTCGATCTTGATCCGGCGGAGCGCTTTTTTACTCAGGGCAATATTGGGAAATAGGAGATGCCGAAGCGAGAAGACATCAGGAAGGTGCTGGTTATCGGGTCGGGCCCGATCGTGATTGGCCAGGCCTGTGAGTTTGATTATTCAGGCACGCAGGCGTGCAAGGCGCTGCACGAGGAGGGTTATGAGGTCGTGCTGGTGAATTCCAATCCCGCGACCATCATGACCGATCCTGAGATGGCTGACCGGACGTATATCGAGCCGCTGACGGTGGAGAACGTAACGAAGATCATCGCGAAGGAGCGGCCGGACGCGTTACTGCCGAATCTTGGCGGACAGACAGGGCTCAATCTTTCCGCAGAGCTCAGCAAGCGCGGTATCCTGGAGCAGTACGGGGTGACGATCATTGGTGTTGAAGCGGATGCGATCGAGCGCGGTGAGGACCGGATTGCGTTTAAAGCAACTATGGCGAAGCTGGAGATCCCGATGCCGCAGAGCTCGCCGGCCTATTCGGTCGAGGAAGCGGAGCTGATCGCGCAGGAGCTGGGCTATCCCGTGGTAATCCGCCCGGCTTATACGCTCGGCGGCACCGGCGGCGGACTCGTGTATAACGTTGACGAACTCAGAGCAATCGTTGCTCGCGGTATCGCGGCCAGCCTCATCGGCCAGGTGCTCGTTGAGGAATCGGTTCTGGGCTGGGAGGAGCTCGAGCTCGAAGTGATCAGAGACAGGAAGGGCAACATGATCACCGTCTGTTTCATCGAGAATGTGGACGCGATGGGCGTGCACACCGGTGACAGTTTCTGTGTAGCGCCGATGCTTACAGTGCCGGAAGCGCTGCAGCAGCGATTGCAGGAGTATTCCTACCGGATTGTAGATGCAATCGGCGTCATCGGCGGCACGAACATTCAGTTTGCGCACAATCTCGAGGATGACCGCATTGTGGTCATTGAGATCAATCCGCGAACCTCGCGGTCCTCCGCGCTGGCCTCAAAGGCGACCGGGTTTCCGATCGCCAGGATCTCTGCGAAACTCGCTGCAGGTATTACACTTGACGAGATACCGTATTATAAGGGCGGCACACTCGACCAGTACAAGCCAGGTGGGGAGTACGTGGTGGTGAAGTTTGCGCGCTGGGCATTTGAGAAGTTCCCGCAGACTCGTGATATCCTGGGCACGCAGATGAAAGCGGTAGGCGAGGTGATGAGCATCGGTCGTACCTTTAAAGAGGCATTTCAGAAGGCGATTCGCTCGCTGGAGACCAAAAGATACGGTGCGGGCGCTGCGAAGCATTTCGGCACGCTCTCGCTTGAAGAGCTAAAAGAGCGGCTGCTCTTCCCGTCCAGCGAGCGAATTTTCATGCTGTACGAAGCGTTGCGCAAGGGCATGGCAGTAGAAGAGCTGTACCAACTCACGAAGATCGGGCGGTGGTTCATCCAGCAGATGCAGGAGCTGGTGCTATTCGAAGAGGAGCTCAAGCAGTACCGTGGTAAGGAACTGCCCGCTGAGCTGCTGAAGGTGGCGAAAGCGCACGGCTTCTCCGACCGCTATCTCGCGCAACTGCTCGGCATGACGGAACGCGAAATCCGTGTGCAACGCTTGAACACGGGCATTATGGCGTGCTATGAGGCCGTACCGGTGAGTGGCGCGGACGGCGCGTATTACTATTCAACTCATAACGCTCCCGATTCGGTGGAGGTTTCACCCGGGCGGAAGATACTGATCCTGGGCGGTGGCCCGAACCGCATCGGGCAGGGCATCGAGTTCGATTACACCTGCGTGCATGCCGCGTTTGCGTTACGTGAAGCGGGCATCGAGTCGGTGATGGTGAACTGCAATCCCGAGACGGTTTCAACTGATTATGACACCTCAGACAAGTTATACTTCGAGCCACTCACCGTTGAAGACGTCCTGAGCATTTATCAGAAGGAGCAGCCAGATGGCGTCATTGTGCAGTTTGGCGGTCAGACGCCGCTGAACATCGCGAAGGAGTTGCATGAAGCGGGCGTGACGATCCTGGGCACGAGCCCGGCGAGTATCCATCTGGCCGAGGATCGGGAGCTGTTCAGAACGATGATGAACGAATTGGGTATTCCGCAGCCTGAGAGCGGCACGGCACGATCGGTGGCGGAAGCGCTCGCGGTTGCGCGGGAGATCGGGTTTCCCTTAATGGTGCGCCCTTCATTCGTGCTCGGCGGACGCGGTATGGAGATTGTGTATGACGAGCAGATGCTGCTCGATTATGCGGCTGCAGCGGTGGATGTGAGCCCCGAGTATCCAATGCTTATCGACAAGTTCCTGGAGCAGGCGATCGAGGCTGAGGTGGACGCGATCTCGGACGGCAAGGACGTGTACATCGCGGCCGTGATGGAGCATATCGAGCTCGCGGGCATCCATTCGGGCGATAGCGCCTGCGTGATCCCCTCACGGAACATCAGCCGGGAGCAGCTCGCGAAGATAGAAGCGTACACGCAAAAGATCGCGGAGACCTTCCAGGTCGTTGGGCTCATGAATATCCAGTACGCGATTGCGAACAACGGAGAGGTGTACATACTGGAGGCGAACCCGCGTGCCTCGCGGACGGTGCCGCTGGTGAGTAAGGTAACGGGCGTGCCGATCGCGAAGGTAGCGACGAAGGTGATGCTGGGCACGAAATTACTTGATTTGCTGCCCTCGCTGGAGCGTGGCGATACGAAGCTCCCGTATTATGGCGTTAAGGAGGCCGTTTTTCCCTTCAACATGTTCCCGGACGTTGATCCGCTGCTGGGACCTGAGATGAAGAGTACCGGTGAAGTGCTGGGTATGGCGCCCTCCTACGGGTTAGCGTTCTACAAGGCTGAGGAAGCGGCGAATATGCAATTACCGACCGAAGGCACGGTCCTGATCTCGGCGACCGACGCGGATAAGGAAGAGATACGGGATGTTGCAGAACGGCTAAGCAAACTGGGATTCACGGTAAAAGCGACGAAGGGCACAAAGGCGTTTCTGGCGCAGCACGGGCTCGAAGCGGAGCTGGCGATCAAGCTGGGCGAGGGCAGGCCGGATATCACCGATGACATCCGGAACAGGCAGATCAATCTGGTGATCAACACGCCGGCAGGCGGCAAGGGTAAACATGACGACAGCTATATTAGAATCGCGGCGATCCAGCATAAAGTGCCGTATATCACCACCACGGCGGCCGCACGGGCAACGGTCGCGGGCATTGAGACCGTAAAACGCGGTAAGGCAGATGTAAAAGCGGTGCAGGACTATCATCAGGAGCTCGCGATGTCAAGATAATCTCTTCGGGTCAGTATTACGAATGATAGAGGCTGTCCAACAATCCTACCCGCCACCCTCTAAAACGCGATCGTGCTAA
>JBNGDK010000039.1:0-20273 GCA_049975405.1 Candidatus Methanospirareceae archaeon | reverse complement strand
GAAAAAACCAGAAGTTACTTCATTAAAAAATGAATGATATATAGCGCAGAGACCCGTAATCGAGATCAACGAAATCGATTGTGCTGAGGGCTCTTCGTTTACGTATGTTGGTCTAGACTGGGGAGCGATCGGAGGGGGGAACGTGTTCACCAATGTGAGAATAGTACTTGAAGATCTTGGCAGTATCTTAATGCTGGTGGGTGTACTCATGCTGCTGCTGCTCATCATCTCCCTCGTGTTCAGGGAGTTCGTCGTTGTCTCTGTCGTGCTACTCACCGCGCTGGTTAGCATCGGCACCGGCGCATTGTTTAAATTGGCCTGCAGAGGGCAGAAAGAGCCGCAACTGAAGCATGCGATGATCACGGCAGCCCTGGCATGGCTCGTTGTCCCCGCAGTTAGCTCACTCTTGTTTATTTTTATTGAAGGTATGAGTCCGCTCGATTCCTTTTTCGAGGGGATGTCCGGGTGGACAGGGACGGGCTTGACCATGGTCGCGCATCCTTCGTCGCTTACACATACGATGCAGTTCTGGCGAAGTACGATGCAGTGGGTGGGCGGCGTCGGGGTGATCGTGCTGATGGTAACGATCCTAGCACGTCCGGGAACGGGCGCCTTCCTGTTGTACCGTGCGGAAGCGCGCGAGGAGAAGATACGGCCGAGCATCATCTCTACGGTGCGGGTCATCTGGTGGATCTACCTGCTGCTTACCGCTATGGGTATCGTCATCTTTTATTTCGCAGGCATGAGCCTCTGGGAAGCGATAAACCACGCAATGACCGCTCTGGGCACCGGAGGGTTCTCCATTACCGAGCATAGCATGGCGTTTTATGACAGCCCGCTCATTGAACTCGCTATCATACCCATGATGATACTCGGCGCAATTCCCTTTCTCATCCACTACAAGATGCTCAAGGGTGACCCACGGGCATTTTTCAGAGATCTGCAGATTCGCGCTCTTTGCGTGCTCCTGCTGGTCTTGCTCATCTTATTGCTCATCGTGAACTATACTGGTTTGTACAGCTCGGCGTCCACTGCGTTCCGCTTTTCGGCGTTCCAAATTGTCTCAGGACTCACCTGCACCGGCTTCCAGACCGCGAACGTGCATCTCTGGTCCGGGCCAGCGCTCACTATGATCTGGATGGCAATGCTCATCGGTGGTGGAGCGGGCTCAACTGCGGGAGGGATAAAACTCATCAGGGCAGTGATCGTCTGGAAAGGGCTCAATTGGTCATTGACCAAGACGTTATTACCCAAAAACGCCTTCAAACCCTTCCGTTTTGGTGAGCGCCTGCTCGATGACGAGGAGATAAATAGCATCGGCGCGGAGGCGAGTTTGATCATTATTCTCTGGATCGTCTTCCTCCTCGTTGGTGTGGGTATCTTGACCCTTGCTGGCACTCCGGGCTACACGCTCAATGAGGTGATCTTCGAGGTGGTCTCGGCGCAGAGCAACGTCGGCCTCTCCACGGGCATCACCAACACGGGGCTGCCGTATGTGGGAAAAGTAATGTTGATAATGAACATGTGGATCGGTCGTTTAGAGATCATCCCGGTTTTGATGCTCGTTCGTGTGCTCGCCAAGGGGTTCGAGCTGTTTTAAGGTGGATGGAGATCACTCATCCTTCCTTATCGCAAACGAACTCAGAAAATGGTGGATGCGAAGAATTCACCGCTCTAAGGAGCACCCGGGAAAAACATAGCGGCCCTACCATTACGTTCCCAGGCGTTCTTCTGATCAACCTACTCTTTAAAGAGAAGGTTTGTGCGGGCACGCCCTCGGTCGACTCAGTCGCCGCCAACCAGACCCTCACGGTCTTTCTCCACACCACTATCCTCCGAGCGCCAACGCCCACAGTGAGTCCGCTCCCTTCCGGGCCTAAACCAGTATCCATGGCAAAGGCAAGGTACCAGGCCCTCCAGCCTGACACCCGGCCACCGTCAACCCCGCAGGGCGGTGCTTCCTCGTCCAACCGTGAGCTGAAATTGGCAACTACAGAGCCTTCCTCAGGCTTCGCCCCACGCATATCGGCGATTTCGAGTGACAGAGGACGCCTAACCCTCCAGGCTAGCCCGCACAATTCTACTAATAGCGGTAGTCATAAAAAAATCTGCGGTCTGGTGCCGCACAAACACGCGCACCCGTTCAGTCCTCCTGTTCGATCAGCATCCCCAGGTCGAGAAACTGCTCGACGAGCTCTTTCACCTTTTTCACCTTCGTCACGCCACGGATTCGCGCTTTACCCAGCGCTTCATCCAACCGTTCAACCGTCGTGAGCGTATCGTCCGCGACAAGGATGATTGGGACACCTCGCTCCTCCGCCCGTCCAAGGATTGTGCCCGTCGGCTCAAGGTTTCCGGTCAACAGCAAGCACTCAATAGTGCCCGATTCCAGTGCAAGGTTCTGCAAATCCGCGCGATCGCCACCGGTAATCAGCGCCGCGTGCCGCACCCGTCGGAAATACTTCAGTGCAGCGGGTGGAGACATTGCACCGATCAGCAACTCCTCAATAATCGCCTCTTCCCCCTGTTTGCCTCTGATGAGCCATTCGCCGTTCAAGGCCTCTGCGATCTCACGAACCGAGAGCCCCGCGAGGAGTGGACTGTACGGCAGAACCCCCAGAAGCGTTATCCCCTTAGGTTTCAAGAAACGCTCGTCGATTTCCTCGACGTATGCGGTCTTATAGCCCGTGAGCTGATTGAAGATAATGAACCTGAGCCGCTCACCGAGCAGCTCGCGTGCCGCCAAAATCTTATCGAGGACGAAATCGCTCGTGTATTTTACCACCAGGAGGATGTTCAGATCGAGCATCGTGGCGATATTATAATCACAGAGGTCCAGCGCTTTTCCGAACTTGTATTCACCAGCGCTTTCCACGAGCACGATATCCTTGTCCGCGGCTACACGTGTATATGACTCCCGCACGCGCTGTTTCAGCTCAGAAGGATCTGCAGAGCGTAAGAATTCTACGTATGGCTTGTTCAGCGTGACCGGGCAGACATCTTCGAGGTCATCGCCCGTCCGGAGAACGGTGGCGGTATTGTACACATCTTCGTCAACGAACCGATCGCCGATCCGCGTGACCGCGATGCCGAACGGTTTGAAGTATCCGACCTTGAGCCCACGCTCTGCGAGAATCTGTCCGAGCGCAATAACCACCGCGCTCTTGCCTGAATACTCCTCAATCGAGGAAACCAGTACGCTTTTCATCTTCTTTTTTCCTCCCTTCCATAACCAGCCTGAAATCGATCGCGCAACAGCCCTTCCCCTTTGCGAAGACCTTGACCGGGTTGAGGTCCGCCTCGAGTATCGTCGGGAACTCGACGCTGAGCTGCGAGAACCGCAGGAGAACGTCAACCAGTGAAGCAAGGTCGGCAGCGGGCTCGCCTCGTGTGCCTCTCAATATCCTGTACGCCTTCACCATTTTTATCATTTCCAAAGCATCCTCAGCACTCAGCGGTGCGATCCCGAAGGAGACGTCTTTAAAAACCTCCACATAGATCCCACCAAGGCCAAACATGATGAGCGGCCCGAAGTGCGCGTCTCGTTTCAGACCGATAATCACTTCACGCCCACCTTCAATCTGCTTCTGGACGAGCACACCCTCAATGCGTCGCGAGCTCGTGTAGCGTTCAGCGCGGTGGACAAGCTCGAAGAACGTTTCTCTTACTGCATCACGTTCGATACCCAGCTTCACGCCGCCGACGTCCGACTTATGCACAATATCAGGTGAGAGCACTTTCATCACCACCGGATAGCCAACCCTATCCGCGATCGCGAGCGCCTCATCCGCGGTCTTCGTGGCACCGTAGGGCGAGACGGGGATACCATACGACTCCAATATGGCAAAACTATCGGACCCCAAACCCATTCCCGTCTCATCACGCGCGTGCAGCGCGAGCACCCGTTCGACGGCGGTTCTGTTAACGGTGAAGCGTGGTGGTGCTGCAGATATCGTCGTGCGCCGTTCGCTGTACTTCATTACAGCGTAAAGCGCTTCTACCGCGCGTACAGGATCGAAATAATTGAAGATGCCGTGCTGCTTTAGCCGTTCCACGGTCACAGCAATCGCGTCAGCGCTCATGAAGACGGGTATAACCGGTGTGTGCTCATTCACGTTCAGGACGTGTTCGCCCGCTGTTTCAAATGCGATCGGCGCGGTCGGCGAGAGAATCGCGATGATCGCACCTACACGGTTGTCCGCGGCGACGATGGTAAGCGCCTTTCCGAACTTTTCCGAATCGGCATCGCCGCGCACGTCCACGGGGTTGTACACGTTCGCCAGGTCCAGGTCGCGCAGGCGCTCGATCGTTGTACGATCAAACGAGGCGAATTGGAGTCCAAGTCGCCCGATCTCGTCCGCAGCCATCACACCAGGACCGCCGGAGTTCGTCACAACCGCAATGCCACCAATTATGCGCCGGATACGCGCGAGGGTGAGCGAAAAGTCAAAGAGCTCGCCGATTGAGTTCGCTTCGATCACCCCCGTCTGACGGAACGCTGTACGGTAGGCTTCAACGCTGCCTGCGATGCTTCCGGTATGGCTCGAGGCAGCCTTCGTGCCCGCTTCGGTCTTCCCGCTCTTCATTACCACCACCGGTTTCGTCTCCGAGATGCGTCGCGCGATCTCCAGAAATCGCCGCCCATTGCGGATGTCCTCAAGATACATCGTGATCACCTCGGTCCTGTCGTCCGTCGTCAGGAACTCGATGAAATCGCTCTCGTCGAGCACCGCCTTGTTACCCAGCGAGACCAGCTTGCTCAGTCCCATCCTCGCCTGTATCGCCCAGTCAATAACCGCCAGGGCGAACGCGCCAGACTGGGTCAGGAAGGCGATCTTTCCGCGCATTGGCATCACCTTACCGAACGTCGCGTTCAGGCCTGCGTGTGTGTTGATAATACCCAAACAGTTCGGGCCAACGAGTTGAATGTTGTAATGCTTACTGATTCGGACGAGTTCTGCTTCGAGGACTGCACCGTCTCGTCCCGCCTCTTTGAAGCCTGCGGAGATGACAATCACGTTCGTAATGCCGCTGCTGCCGCACTGCTCAAGAACTTCCGGCACAGTGCACGCAGGCACCACGACCACAGCAAGATCAACGGGCTCTCCAATTCGGGTGACGGACGGGTAGCAGTCAACACCCAGTACCTCCGTATACTTCGGATTGACCGCGTAAATCCGTGCGCGGGTCTCGCCACCAGCCCTTGTGGAATTATGAACCGCACACAAATTCCTGAGGATTGTGTTTCCCACCTTATCTGCGTTTGGTGTTGCACCTATAATAGCGATACTTTGGGGGTCAAAGAGCCGATCGAGCATGCTGTAAAAGCTAAAGGTCTTTACAATCCTTTAAGGTTGCTGATGAGAAACGCACCGCTACACCGTGAGCATGCATGTGCTTGATCTTCTGAGATGCCTGATTCAGACGCCTTCGTGCTCGTGACTTGTTAACAGCGAAGAAAGGGGCAAGAATCAACTACTGATTCTTCTGTATCTCCGCGATCACGTCCTTCACTTTATCACTGACCACCGGATCGCCTTCCCATTCGCCTACGAATTATCGGAGATCTCGTTTTTACTCGCAACAAAGCTGAACTCCTCCAGCGTGATGAGCTGGTGAGAAACAAGTCGTCGCTCTTGACCCAGCACTTTGCTGATCATGTTGAGGTGTCGCAGCCCCCGGGCGGGCGAGCGGCATAATCAGGAAACGAGTCGGATGAACAAGCACGTGTGCGTCCGTTACTAACTCCTCATCGAGTTCCATAGCTCTCTCGTCCCGTGCTGCCAGGTAATAAACCGTTCGCTTTTTTGAGCACGTACTCAGAATCAACGTTTCACCCAGTGAGGGTGATCGCGCACATTTCGCTCCTCTATCTTACACACGACATAGAACCAATCATCTTTTCAAAGCAAAGCTATGGCTGAACGCTAAAGGAATTTCTTAAGCTCCGAGAGTACGCCGTCTACTTTCTCGGTCGTCTGGTATTCTCGTGCAATGCGCCTTTTCATCACGGGCAGTACCGGGAGGCTGATCTGGTCACCGACGACGCCCGCGGCCTCGAGAATGAGGAATTGATACGAGATGCGCCCCTTCTCGGTGACCCCATACGCTACTCCCGCTTTACTTGAGTCCCTCTGATTGGAACGATCGAGCACTAATTTACCGCGCACAAACCCATGCTCTTCCAGGATGAGCAGATGATATGAAATCAGGCGGCGATCTTCGCCCAGCGCGTCAATGAGCTCCTGCAGGCTCAGCGGGCGCTCTGCGAGTAACGCCGCCATCCGATACCGAAATGGATGTAACAGCACATGCGCCTCTTTGAGTAAGATGTTCTCACGTTCCATGCCAGACCAGACTTAGGTTCTCACAAGGTCTTATAAACTTTTCGATTTCTTCAGAAACTTATCATACCTGGGGTTCTCTTGACCAATTCAAGTCTGCGGGGAAATGAACAGTAACCGAAAGCTATTTAAGGGGGGATTGCGTGAAATTCCACTTTCCCAATGATGCACGAATATCCGGATCAGGACGCGGTTAAAGGGGATCTGAACGAATATGTAAGAGGACTAATGAACGAGACGTTGCGCTCGGCGCGGCATGGTGGATCACTCGCGCCGCACGTCGTGGATCTGGATATTGGTCTCATCGTTTACCACGATGACATCTTCGCAGACTCGCCTGATGCGATACTGGAAGACCTCGTCTATCCGGTCTATCGAGAAGATCTCACCGGTAACGCTTCACTACTGGCCGAGGTACACATGAAAGAGACGAAACGGGGCTTAATGAGCAAGATGTTCGTGCGATTCAAGATCAATGATCGCGCGGAAGTGGAGATTATCAATGGCGAGATCTACGAAACGGAGATCCTCGTCTCTGATATCGTGACGGTGAATCGTCGGCGAGAGTGCGAACAGATGCTGGAAGAACGAGCAGAACTTGTTACCGCGGCATTCAAAACGGCAATCATGCAGTTGATGACCGAAAAGCGTGTAACGAATTGATCGAATGGCGCCCCCTCTGTTACATCAGCTTCACGTAGATGGCGGCATTCGTCTTTTCTCCACGTAATCACCCGGGATGGCTCCCCGCATTCTCTAATCCCGTCCGTTCAACGCGGTTGTTCCTCAGGACTTCTGGTCGTGGAAGCTTTAAATAAGGAGATACGGTTTTTATTTACTACGTGCACTCTTCTTGGTGAGTGATACGTGGGGAGTATTAGTTTCCCGCTCGATAGATAAGCGGGGTGCAGGAATAAGAGGGGACTAAGGATGATACATGAAGATTCCACGGCAGAAGAACTCGCACCGATTGCCACAGCAGTGAATGAGTTGCTGGTCATTCCCGTCACCATGAGGAGTAAGAATAAGCGCGGAGTCTGCGTGGAGAAGGGGAAAGTCCTCGACTTCGAGTACTCCGGCCCTGTTCTGGAGCGCGTGCTTGAGGAAAATCGGGTTATACGTACAACACCGCTTACCGGTAGGTATGCGCGTGTTCCCGTAGTTGTTGCTCCGATTCGAGATTCAGCAGGCGGAGCTGTTGCGGCGTTGGGCGTGGTGGATGTAGTCGGTACCGTGGATCTCGGTGCGATATTCGCGGACTCACCACGTGTCCTCGAGCAAATAAGGTCGCATCCTGGCTACCCGATAAAACGAGAAGAAGGATGATAAGTATGCTCAGAGAGGAAGATCAAAGAGAGCTGAAAGTTCGCGATGTGATGAGCCATCCCATCATCACCGTAGACGAAGAAGCACCGGTCACTGAGATTGTGAAGAACATGGCAGAGCTGGAGATTGGCAGTGTCGTTATCACTGCGGATGGCAAACCGAGCGGGATCGTGACCGAGCGTGACGTTGCTTTGAAAGTGCTCCTGAAGAATAAACGGGCCGATGAAGTACGGGCAAAGGAGATCATGACCTCGCCACTGATCACGGTGGCACCGGATATGTCGCTCGATGAGGCGAGTGAAATCGCGGCTGAGAAGCGCATCAAGCGACTACCGGTAGTCGAAAATGGCGTGGTTATTGGGCTCGTAAGTCTTCGTAACATTCTGACTCAGAAGCCTGAATACGTCAAGCGATTCTATCCCAAGGTGCGGCTCTTGGCAAGCGGCTGGACGCTCGACCGACTCGAGCGCGAGTTGAGCGATTGCGAGATGAGCTTACTGAGCCAGAGTGATAGGAGCTTCGAGGAAGCTCTGAAAGAGGTATATGATGAGCTACAGGAGCTTGTTGGCACGTATGACGATGATACTGAGCTCATAGAGCTCTTTGAACGCATCGAAGAGTTCTATAGCGATGTTGCGGGAAAAGGCGATGAAAAAGGGGGCATTTCGGCTGAAGAGCAGCGAAAACGGCTGGATGAGATACTGCGGGAGTTTCGGCATATCACGTATCTGCGCAAGCAGCAATCACTCTCCAGCTTCGCGGGGGTTTCCTCGCGATTTGGCGATTATCGACATCAAATTGCCAATCAGCCTCGTTTACCCTATAAACGAACGCGTTAGCGCAGGTGTCGAGCATTTATTTGACTTCACGTGCCGGGATGATCACGCTACGCTATGAGAAGCATTTTTGTCCTTGAGGAGCAGACGATTGGTAAAATTGCTGCTGGTGAGGTCGTTGATCGCCCTGCATCGGTCGTGAAAGAGCTGATCGAGAATGCAATCGACGCAGGGAGCAGCCATATACGTGTCGAGCTGGGCAACGGCGGTAAAGCGTATATCCGGGTCACGGACGATGGTTGTGGTATCAGCGAAGCGGATGTGGAGCTGGCCTTCGAGAAGCACGCAACGAGCAAGATAAAACAAATTGAGGATCTGTTATCCCTGCATACACTGGGCTTCCGCGGTGAGGCGTTACCGAGCATCGCGGCAGTTTCACGGGTGTCCATGAGCACACGACCTGCGAGTGAAGCGTTCGGCACTCAGCTTACTATTGCGGGTGGAGCGGTAAAGGAGCGGCGACGAATCACACGTGGGGTGGGTACGAGCATCGAGGTGAAGAGCCTCTTTTATAATCTCCCTGCAAGAATCGGCACGCTCAAATCGAGATCCACAGAACTCCGGCATGTCGTTGACGTCTGTATTAACTACGCAGTGATCTACCCGGAGATAAAATTCGAGCTCATGCACGATTCCGCTCCAATCCTGACCACGCTTGGCACCGGAAACATGCTCGATGCCATCGTTACCGCATATGGCAGCGGCGTTGCGACCGCACTGCTCGAGTTGAAACCGCTCGCGAAACCGCCTCATGCACTCCCACAGTTCGCGCTCGCCGGTTATATCTCGAAGCCTGTCCTCTCTTACGGCACAAAGAGTCATCTCTTCACCTATGTGAATCAGCGCTTCGTGCGGAGCGAGGGCATGGAGCGAGCGATAAAGAGGGGTTATATGTCCTTGCTACCGAAGCATGCGTATCCCTTCGCAGTTGTTTCACTTACCTTAGACCCGGGTGAGATGAATGTGAACATCCACCCGAAAAAGCACGAGATACAGTTCTACCATGCCGATGAGGTCTTCCAGCTCATCGCAAATGCGGTGACCGCCACGTTGCAGTCCGCAGATCTTATACCTGAGCTGGCGCAGCGCGCGGTAAGCAAAGCATCCCCTGCTGTTCTGCCCTTTGGACTGCAAGAAGAGCGGAAACCGACAACCGTCAGCTTACAGACCTCCTTCCAGGAGGTGTACCCGGAGGCGGAGGAGAATAAGCAGCAAGCGGGAACCGATCTGGACATTCTTCCTCTTCCACTATATCAGGTACTCGACAGTTACATCGTCGCGCAGAGCGAGACAGATGACGTGCTGTTGATCGACCAACACGCGGCGGCGGAACGGATCACGTATGAGCGATTGTTGCAACGTTACGGTGGCCGAATAGAGCAGCAAACGCTTCTGCGACCTCTCGTGCCTGACTTCAGTCCACATCAACGCTACGTGCTCAGGGAGCATGAAGCGGTGCTCCGCGAGATGGGCTTCGATTTCGAACGTCTGGGCGATGACAGTTACGTAGTCCGAGCGATTCCCATCGTTTTTCACGGCATGATCGGCGAAACAGAGCTCCCTGAGGTCATGCTGAGGCTGGTGGAGGAAGGTGGGAAACGCGAGGAGCGGATAAAGGTGCTCTTCAGTACCGCGGCGTGTAAGGCGAGCATCAAGGCAGGAGAGAAACAGTCATATGAGGCAATGCGCGAGCTCGTGGAGCACTTGAAGACGACGAAGATGCCCTTTACCTGCCCGCATGGGCGACCTACAATGATTCGGCTCAGCAAGAAGGAGATCGAGAAGCGGTTTAAACGCCGCTGATGTGCTCCGGAGCACAACGTAACTTATTTCACCTTACGGATCCGTTTAGGTTACGGAGACCGTGCCAGGGAAGAGGGTCATCGTGGACACCAATGCACTCCTGATACCAGGGGAATTTGGCGTGGATATCTTTGCGGAGCTGGAACGATTGGGATATACTGAAATCATCGTGCCCCTGGTGGTGCTGAACGAGCTGGAGGCGTTGAGAGGAAAAGCGAGCTTGAAGGGCAAGGAGCGGAGAGCGGCCACTGTCGGTTACGCGCTGCTCCAGGACTACGTTCATGGCACGGAGCTTAGCCACGAGCGATACGGGTGCACAATCGTGCTGGAGGCCGATGTAGAGGATGGCGGAGAAAGGGATACCGACACGGCTATTATCCTCCTGGCTGTTCAGCGCGATGCAGCGGTACTTACTAACGATGAGGACTTGAGGCGGCGATTGACTGACGCGGGCATCATCACGGTGTACCTGCGTGGAAGAACGAGATTGGAGGAGCAGATCTAGCATCATGAAACTATTTCGCACACTCATCTCTTATGATAAGGCGCTGCAGGTGGTCGTAGCGCATGCGCACCGAATAGGGGCGGAGCCTATCAGGTTTGACGAAGCAGTGAACAGAGTATTGGCTGAGGACGTCCGCTCGCCTATAGATAGCCCGCCCTTTGATCGTGCCGCGATGGATGGGTATGCGGTTAGAGGAGAAGACTCATTTGGAGCAACACCACGTACTCCCGTGACTTTAAAGCTGATACGGTCCCTTCTAGCAGGCGAAAGCGGCCTTCAACAGGAGGTAAGGGCCGGCGAATGCGCTCCCATTGCGACCGGGATGCAGATACCAAAGGGCAGTAACGCGGTCGTCATGCTCGAGTATACCAAGGAACGGGGCGATATGGTGGATATTTACAAGCCGGTAACGCCCGGGAAGAACGTCTCCGCGCGGGGTGAGGACGTGAAGCAGGGCGAAATCGTACTGAAAGCCGGGAAGAGACTCAGGCCTCACGATATCGGCTTGCTCGCATCGCTACGGCAAACAACAGTGCGTGTGTATCGGAAAGCACGGATCGGTATACTTTCTACGGGCGATGAACTCTTCGATCCCACGAAACTGTCTCAGGATGAAGCGGCGACACCTGATCTAACATCGAAGAAGATCGCGGATGCGAACAGTTACGTATTGACCGCGCTTACGCAATTTATTGCCAGTCCGTATCGCATCGGAATTGTACGCGACGATTATACCGCGATACTGAACAGTATACGGCAGTCGTTGGAGGGTACCTGCGAGGTGCTCCTGGTGACCGGGGGCAGCTCAGTCGGCTCCCGGGACTACGTCGCGGATGCGGTAGAAGAACTGGGTGAGGTGCTCTTTCACGGCGTGGCTATTCGGCCGGGCGAGCCCGTCGGGTTCGGCCTTATCACGAGCAAACCGATATTTATCCTCCCGGGCTATCCGGTAGCGACGATCGCTGCGTTTGAGTTACTCGTTCGGCCGTTCCTTTACGCCCTGCACGGTCTCGAGGACGAACGCCGAATCATTAATGCCACCGCACGCAAGAAGATCCCGTCAACCGTGGGAAGAACTGATTTTGTACGGGTGCGAGTGGTTCGTGATGGTTACGAATACACGGTGGAACCTGTACGCGTGAGTGGCTCCGGGATTCTATCGAGCATGACGAAATCGAACGGTTTTGCAGTGATAGCGGCGAATAAGGAAGGCGTGGAGGAAGGTGACCGGGTAGCTGTAACCTGCTACACCGATCTGTAAGCGCCAGGTTCCGCTCCTACTTCAGGACCGAACACGAGAGATAAAGTCCCGCACGATCGGTACGTTAGTTACCTACGTCTCGGTGCTCATGATCGCGGCTGTGTAACGAAACGAAACGGCGAGCGTACGAACGATTTTCATAACGGTGAAATTTCGGCTGAGGCGGTTTTTAAGACCCCCTGCGGAAAGCATCCAAAAACGGGAGGAGGAGCAATACTAAAGAACAGTAACCGCCTTTTTCATACAACAAACATGGAACTGCTGATCGCGCTCATAATCCTTGCCGTGACCGGGATCGCGGTGGGCTTCGGTGAAGGGCTGCTCGGGATTGGCGGGAGCTTCATCATGGTTCCCGTCATGTTCTGGCTCCTTATGGCCATGGACGTGGGCTCTGATACAGCGATCAAGCTTGCCTTTGGCTCCGCGCTGCTTGTGGCCTTTCCCACCGCGATCAGCGGCACCTGGATTCATACCAGGAAGCATGCGGTATGGTGGAAGGCCGCGCTCATTATGGGGCTCTTCGGATCGCTCGGTGCGCTCAGCGGCTCGACGATCACCGCGCAATTCCTTACCGCGGCGGTCTTGAAACCGCTCTTCGGGATCGTAATCGCCATCGGTGGTGTTCAGATGGTGGTAGGGAAGCTGTTCGAGACTGAAGAAGCAGGAAAAGGATTGGAGTTGGAGCCGCACCCGCTCGCCTGGGCACTCCTGGGCTTTGCCGTGGGCCTGCTCAGCGGCCTGATCGGCATCGGTGGTGGAACCATCATGGTGCCTGCGCTCGTCATGGGGCTCAGATTCAAGCTGCACCACGCGATCGGGACCTCGCTTGCCGTGATCATCTTCACGAGCTGTAGTGGCGCGCTTGGCTACCTCCTCAACGGGCTTGCAGTTTTTGATCTCCCACCATACTCACGGGGTTACCTTAATCTCTTCCTCTTTGCCTGTTTGGCGGTGACCAGCATTCCCGTCGCGCAGCTCGGGGCGCGCACGGCGCATAGATTACCTGCACGGCAGTTGCGGTATCTCTTTGCTGCAGTGATGTTTTATATCGCGTTCAGGATGATCTACCCCAGTACCTCTCTGCTCCTGCCATTCTGAGGATCGCAGTTAGAGTACGACCCTATTTCGTTTGAATGACAAACGAGCAGTATCGGTCACCCCGGGCGATAGAATTCGTCATCGTCACGCGAGTATCGAGCAGCGTCTCAATGAACTTCTCATTGAATGCACACACGATATCACCGAACTCCATCGCAACCTTGTAGAGGAGACAGTTGTACTCCGTAACCACCGTATGGCCGTTTTCGCCCGCCAGCTCAGCATAGCACCCCATCTCATTCAACACCGCCACGAGCTCATGCACGTCACCATCGTGGCCCATACGTTCTTTGAATTTCGCTGCGTGCTGCGCTCCCAACCGACCCATCAGTGCTCGCACATCATCAGGACCTTCGCGCGCGAGAATGTCGGCGATGATCCCGGTAAGGACCTGGTAATAGGCCCTGGGGAAGTATTCATCCCCTTCCACAGAGAGCGAATAGAAGAGCTTTGGCCGTCCAACCTTCTCATGCACGGGCGTACGCGCCACCAGCCCATCGCGCTCGAGGATCGCAAGATGCTGCCGAACGGCCGTGGAGGAGATGCCCAGTTGCGAACTCAATTCATCGACGGACGCCTCCTGCCGTCTCAGCACCTGCAAGATCTCAGACCGGGGATCGCCCTGCTGCATGATCAGAAGAAGCGGGTGGAGTATTTAAATTTTTCTATTCCACCAGGTTTAAATTTTTTATAGTTTTATATATAAAAATATAATCAACTGGAGAAAAAAAACGGGCCGTGACGAGCGAGGCGATTCACCTGCGCGACTTTCCGCCCTTCATCAGGTTCGAGCTTACCGCGAGCTACCGGCGGAAGGTCTTTTCGCACTTCACTGACCGAGTAGGTCAGCTTGATGCAGATTTCTCGCCGAATGATTTCTGGCACGCGGCAGAGACCGAATTCGGCATTTCGAGGTACGAGTTGATCCTAGGCTCGCTCCGTGGTGGGATCGTAAAAGAACTTGAAGAGCAGCCGCTCACGACCAAAGCGATTCTAAAGGCTACACCCCATTTCTCGCAATATTCCGTCTACCATGCTTTGATCTGGCTCCGCGAGCACGGGTTCGTAGAGAAATGCGCGGATAAGTGGGCGATCAGAACGGACTATTTCGCCCGGGCGCACGTCGTCGATCTCGCGCGTATGCTCGACCTGCGGCACGAAGGGCTGCGTCGGAAGAATGCGCTCTCACGGAAGGATCTGGAGATGGCGGTTTATCTCTGGCCCTGCTACGAGCGTATCGCGGAACCTGGTGCGCGCCATGCAGAGATCCCTGCTTACGGGCGGAGTTATCAGGATCACTTCTCGCTCGCGCGGGCGATCAAAGCGTGGGCGAAAGGAGCTATCAATATCCCACAATGGGCGCTCATCGCAATCACTGATCTCACCGGTCACGACGTTGAGGAGCAGGGCGCCATCGCGAGCTATTCACTCCCTCCGGGCGTGAAGATTGTCCCGTATTACAAGAACCGGTACAAGATTCCCCTTGAACTCTCCCCCGATTTCGACGTAATTGCGCTTCGTATATTCCTTAAATGCTCACAGGACGGCGTTATTCATCCGCGCACATACCGAAAGATGGTCTTCAAGAAGCTCTACCACACCTTCGGATTATTTCACAGCAATCGAATTCCTCTCAGTATTCGAGAGATCATTGCGCATTATTATCGCGTTCCCGCGGGTGACAAAGCATCGTTCAGGATCCCACGGCGTATGAGTGAGCACTGGAAATCGCTACCGCAGCTTGAACGCGAGCTGGCGCAGGTACTGGTGCTCGAGCGGCTCTTCGAGCTTGATAAACCGCGTCAAACGTATGAGCTCATCTCACGATCGGAGGCCTTTCTAAATGATGTCGCACTTCTTGTTAAGGACCTGGGGCTGGGGAGACTGAGCATCCACAAGCGACGGGACCGTCCCCATTATCGCACCTATCTCCCAAAATCGGTGAAAGAGAACCTTGAGCGGTTAAAGGAGGATACAGAACGGTTTAAAATTGAGCGTGGTGTGGAGTTCCTCAGCGAGGAAGCGCGTCTAGAACTCTTCCAGCGGGTTAAGGACCGGTGGGGCGAGAAGGGCGTGAATATTATAGCCAATCTCTCGACAGATGCGAACGTCCGGGATTTGGATCTCGCTCGGGCTGCGGGCGTGGCCCCCAAAGAGGTACGAAAGCTCCTCTACGAATTCAAAGACCAGGGCATCATCACGGATATCCGCGAGGAAACCGCAACGCTCGTTGAGTACTACTATTACCTTTCCGTCGCAGGAATCACGAAATTTTTGGCCACGAAACGGGGTATAAAGCAGGCAAGAAGAGACGAGGAGCACACCTATCCATTCCCCGAGGAGTTCTCGTATTACCAGCGGCGCAGAATATCCTCAGAAGCGGCCAAGTAAGTTGATGAGCCGCCACTTTTTCGGGGCCCTGGACGGGGGCTTGATGCGGTATCGGTGGCGTAACTGCAGAGAAGAGAACAAAAACGTTTCCACAACGCAGGCGATGCAAATCCGTGGTAGATAGATATAAATATAATGCATGTTGTAAGTATTGACAGGTGAAAACGAGCATGAAGTGGTCGCTTCAAATCGGACGTATTCGGGGCATTCCGATTCAATTGCACGTTACGTTCTTGATCATCTTCGCGTTTGTCATCTGGATCTTTGCCGCGAACGATTTCGAATTATTTGACATAACCATCGGCTTTGGTGCTCTGGCGGTTTCGACTGCGTACAAGTACCTGCTCGGTGCTGTTGCCGCTGTGCTCTTCTTCGCTACATTGCTCTTCCACGAGCTCAGTCACTCATTCGTCGCGCAGCACTACGGGGCACAGATACGAGGGATCACGCTCTTCATCATTGGCGGTGTCTCGCAGATGGAGGAGATCCCGCGCGAGCCCCGCATGGAGGCGAATATCTCAGCTGCGGGTCCCGGGCTCAGTTTGTGTATTGGTTTTGTCTCTTACGCCCTCTATCTCCTTTACGGGCCGGTGGCGCGACCGTTGGTGGGTGGAGAGCCGGTCATCGCCGCGACCGTACTGAACGCCGTGCTCATCGTGCTGGGCATCCTTGCCTTTTATAACATATTGCTGGGCTTCTTCAATCTCATACCCGCGTTCCCCATGGATGGCGGTCGGCTGCTCCGTGCGGCATTCGCAACGCGTATGTCGTATGTCGAGGCGACGCGACGAGCTGTAGCGGTCGGCAAGATGTTCGCCATTGTGATGGCGATCGTCGGGCTCTTCACGTTTCAGCTCTTCCTGCTCCTCATTGCCGTCTTCATTTACTTCGGTGGTGGTGAGGAGGAGAAAGCGGCCGTGGTGTCCGTTACGCTCGAGGGTGTCACGGTGCGTGACCTCATGACCAGGGTTCCGGATGTGACCTTTGTGCCGCCCCACTGGACCCTCGAGCAACTGATCGGATTAATGTTCGAGACGCGGCACATGGGCTATCCCGTACAGGAAAGTGCTAATGCGCCTGTTCTCGGCGTTATTACCTTCTCGGACGTTCAGCAGGTCACCTCTACCAATCGCAGTACCACGACGGTCGGTGAGGTGATGACGCGTGATATCATCTCGATTGATCCTGAAGCTGATGCTTATGATGCGCTCAAACTCATGTCCATGCGCAATTTGGGCAGACTGCTCGTGATGCGGAACGGTCAGATGCAGGGCATCGTCTCACGGACGGATATCGTGAGAGCCATTCAATTCCGCGGTATTCACCAATCATGATCTAACGACTTTTTGACGCTGGTAACGTGTAGCGCGCAGGTTCGGCCTCATGCTCAACGCGGTGAAGACACCGTGTTATACACAACCCGCGTGCCGTAAAGCCGCTAGACCTTCTCGAACCGCTTGTTGACCTCGTCCCAGTTCACCACGCTCCAGAACGCTTCGACGAATTGAGGGCGCGCGTTCTTATAATCGAGATAGTACGCGTGCTCCCAGACATCGAGATCCATGAGGATGGCATACGCTGGATAGAGATTAACATTGTGCTTCTCAATCTGCATGATGAGCAGTCGCTTCGTGGTCGGGCAGCGTGAGAGTGCAGCCCAGCCAGAGCCTTCCACGCTAACTGCAGCCTGTGTAAACTCCTTCTTGAACCGCTCGAAACTACCAAAATCACGCGCGATCGCATCGCCCAGCATCCCACCGGGCGTTCCGCCACCCTTGCCCGCAGGTGCGAGATTCGGCCAGAAGAGCGAATGGAGCTGATGGCCGCCGATATTGAACGCGAGCCCCTTTAAGGTCGCTTTCATATCCAGCTCCGCACCTTTGTCCCGGGCCGCGTCGAGCTGCTCGAGGATCCCATTTGCACCTGTAACGTAGCCCTGATGATGCTTCTGGTGATGAATACTCAATTGCTCCTCCGAGATGTACGGTTCCAAATCCTTATAGCCATACGGCAGCTTCGGTAACGAGTAAAAATCCTTCATAGTTCGTACCTCCTAAAATACCGTAGTCCGCGGGTGCATAAAAGCGTTTCGGCGCTCTTCATTGAGCAGATCACCGCTGCAGTCCCTCGTTCGTCCTGAGACAGAGGTATTGAAGCGCGCAGTGCATGCTGCCTTTCAAGCCAGAAAGCATTTAACGTTCGGGAGAGATAGATGAGAACGGTAGAGCTGCGGAGTGCGTTAAGAAAGCAATGCCCAACGAGATGGAGCTCGATCAGATCGTGCAGATACTCAACGTGCAGTACCTCAATACGATGTCCGCACTGGAGGACGTATCACGCGCCCGTGACCCGTACAGGGTCTTGATCTCCTGCTTATTGAGCCTGCGCACGAAGGACGAGGTGACCGCCGCGGCATCGAAGCGGCTGTTCGCACGTGCGTCAACGCCAGAAGCGATGGTGCAGCTCACGACGGCTGAGATCGAAGGATTGATCTACCCGGTCGGGTTTTACCATCGCAAGGCTGAGCAGATTCGGGAGATCTCACGGACGCTGATCGCTGAGCACGACTCGAACGTGCCCGATACACTTGACGAGCTCTTGCAGCTGAAGGGCGTCGGTCGCAAGACCGCGAATATCGTGATCACCATGGGGTTCCACAAGCAGGGTATCGCGGTCGATACGCATGTGCACCGCATCTCCAACCGGCTGGGATTGGTGAAGACGAAAACGCCTGAGCAGACGGAGTTCGCGCTGCGTGATATCCTGCCGGAACAGCACTGGATCGTCTTCAATAACCTGCTCGTCATGCACGGGCAGCGGATCTGCACGCCGATCAGTCCGCGGTGCAGTAGCTGTCCGATAAGCGACTATTGCGATAGGGTGGGCGTGGAGCGATTTCGGTAGAGCGTCGCTCTCGCACCGGGTGTACCGGAAACCGCAGTTTCGTTCACGTCATCTGTGCTCAGCAACCCGCCCTTCAAAAGCGCTATCAGTATGAACCGATCGTAATCCTCACCGTGCTTCATGCGAGATCGCCCGTCTTTAGCTCGTCGTTTAGGTGTAAGATTGTATCTCAGATCGCTCTATATACTGTTCGATCTGTCCTAAGGCTCAGAGTAGCAGGCTACTACGTGCTCGCACCACTATTCGCGCTCACGATAATCCTCTCGCACGGGATAGAAGATGTCGATCATCCTGCACGCGGTAAGCGCGCGTCCGGAATGCCGGGCGTCCGGCGGGATGACCGCGACGGAGTTAGCCGTTAAGACACAGGATTCGCCATCAACGACCAGCTCAAACTCACCTGTTAGCAGGTTCGTTATTTGCTCGTGCGGATGCGCATGCTCGGGCAGTACCGCGCCCGCCTGAACGTCCCAGTAAGAGACCGTTACGTTTGCGGCATGCACGAATTTGGCATGAAAGCCAGGGATCGGCTCCTGGTCGACGACCTCTGCCAGGTTCCTTAGCTGCATCTACTTTTACACACCTCAGGTATACCAAGGCAGGCGCGTAAAAGAACTGCACAGTTTCCGCACACGGGAGCGAAGCGCTGCACTGCTCAGCTCGGGAACGGTACGTGCATCGTAAGTCTCTTATGTTCCGTAAGACAAGACAGGTGCACGACCTAAAAGGAAGTGACTATCATATGGCAGATTATGCGAGCCTGGGAAGCAGAGCTGTGTCGCTTATCATTGACTACCTCATCCTGGGGATCATTAGCTGGGCTATAGCATTGCCGTTTGGTGCAGCTGCACTGATCTCACTGAGAAGCTTCAGGGATCCTATGTCGTTCTCTGGCGCGGCCCTGACGTTCTCCGTTATTGGTAGCATCATCTGGCTGCTCTATTTCACGTATCTCGAAGGCAGCTCGGGCCAGACCCTGGGTAAGCGGGTCATGAGTATCAAAGTGACCAAAGAGTCCGGCGAGCGCCTGACCTTCGTCGATGCGCTTATACGGACGCTGTGCAGAATTATCGATATGCTACCCACGCTGTACATCCTGGGGATCATTATCATCCTCCTTACCGAGAAGAAGCAGCGAATCGGCGATCTCGCGGCTCATACGATTGTGGTGAAGGCATAGGAGCGAGAGGTACGTACCGTTCGTTTCGGCCTCGACGAACGAACGAATGAAAGTAAAGTACACCTCTGTTAAGTCCACCGTCACCCTTTATTCACCAAGGTGCGGCCGATGGGGCACGTCGACATCGCAGTTCTCGCCACCATATTTTCCGCACTACACTCCAGGGAGATCTTCAACTTCCTTCCCTTCATTTTCTTCACCTGCATTGAGCGCCGCCGCCTGCGCGCGTTTCGCGTTCAGCCTTCGCCGCTTCCGTCCCAGCACGTGCGTCTTAGAGGTGCCCGCGGGCGAGATCGATGAGGAAGATATCGGCACGATTCACCGTTAAAATCCTCCTCGATCGAAAGCGGCTGCAGGTGGATTATGCGTGAGCTGTGGATCTTGATGTTCGGTGTCGAGAGTTCGTAATATGCGAGCTGCGCAGGGATCGTGACGTTACCCGCGTCGTCTGTTGCCGCGACTTTTGCGGATATCCAGCTGTGTGGTATCGCGAACAGATACTCTATCTTATTTCTGGTGTTCGCGGGCTGCTCGAAGTTGCGCGGATCGCGGTAGCCGATTAGGATCCCCGCGGAGCCGTAGAGCCGCGCGAAGATGAGGCACTTCAGCAGCGGCTGGAAGATCA
>JBNGDK010000038.1:0-20762 GCA_049975405.1 Candidatus Methanospirareceae archaeon | reverse complement strand
TGACTGCTACGGCGTGAGTATTCACTCCGGCGAATCGACTTTCGGGATGAAGCCCCATCACTCGCAACAGGAGATTAGCAGCCGCGTGAAGTTCGGTAGCTTACCTAAATTTAAATTTGGCGTGACCACAGACCACGTCAGCGCATCTATTCCCAGCACCAAGAACGTTCCGTGCGTCGTTTCTCGATCTGCAGTCATGGTTTCCAGATGCTTTAATACAATTCTTTTTTAGTTATCTCTCTATATCCCCAAGCCATTCTTCCCGGGATATTCCCGCCTGCTTTAGAATTCGTGCAAGGAGGTCTTTTTCTTTTAGTTCAGGTTTTCTTGTCAAAAGAAAAAGTGATAGGTAGACCTTTCCTGAGCCTTACCACAAGCCAGCCATCAATCACCTCCGCCAGATTCTTGCGGCACTCTTCGAGCGTTTTGCCCGTCGCCCACACCCCGGCGAGCTCGGGTACTTCGCCATAATACGGCTCTTCATCCTCTATAAGCTCATACCTCGCTTTCATCAACGCCGCTTGGATGTATTCGGTAATCATCTATTCGCTTACTCCCGCATCCTAATATGCTAATAGCCTTCTCGTTTTAAAAAACTCTCGTCAACAGACCCTTTTAAGGTTATGTACTCAGCACCACGCCCGCACCGATATTCCTGCCCTCTTTTACCAGCACAAACCGCCCCAGCTCCGGGAACGTCACAAAACGTTCCACCACCACTGGCTCCGTCTGGAACAGAATAGTAGCCGCGTCATGCTCCTGGATCTCTTCCGGATTGCTCGCGATTACCTCACCGGTCTGTGAGTCGATTTTCTCCCGTATCTCTTCGATCCTGCACCGCACTTTCGCCGTACCGCAGCGCAGCTCCAGCGTCTCGCCCTGTCTCAGATTCCTATCGAGCAGGACCGCTTCACCCACAAACTTCTCCGTCGGTACCGGCGGCGAGGTCATCAGACCCGCTACGTTACCGCGTGCCACCGTGCCATCGTTCTCGAGCAGGAGCCCGATACTGTCGCCCGTGTACGCAGTATCCAGTTCCTTGCCCAGGATCCTGATCCTTTTTACTGTGCTCCGTATGCCCGCAGGTGCAAAGAAAACCTCGTCACCTTGACGTACCGACCCGGACTCCACACGGCCCACCAGCAACTTCTCCGAATCCACGGTATACGTATCCTGCACCACGAACCTGAACGGGCGCTCTGCTCGGCGTATCTGCACACCGTCCAGCGTCTCGATGAGCGTCGGGCCGTTGTACCAGCCCATCGCCGCGCTTTTCTGGTAAATGTTGTCGCCCTCCATCGCGGAGATCGGTATGAAAACGTCATTCTTAAAGTCAAACGCGGTTAAGAGCTCACTGACTGCGTTTCTTACCACGGCAAACTGGTCTTCATTATACTGTAGCTTGTCCATCTTGTTCACCACGACGAAGACCTGGGTGATCCCGAGCATCTTGAGCAGGAACAGATGCCGTCGTGTCTGTTCCCGGACGCCTTCGTCAGCCGCAACCACGAGTACCGCCACATCGGCATGTGACGCGCCGGTGAGCATGTTCTTGATGAACTCCTTGTGGCCCGGGACATCGGTGATCGTGTAAAAGTTCTTCGTGCTCTTGAACATCAAACTCACGGTGTCAATAGTCCGTTCCTCCTTCAGCTCGTCTTCAAACGAATCGAGGAAATACGCGAACTCGAATCGCCGCTTGTACTCTTCCGCTAATTTCTGGATCTCCGCCACACGCTCATCCTGGATGCTCTCACTGTCGTACAGCAATCGTCCGATTAAGGTCGATTTGCCGTGATCTATGTGCCCCACAAGCACTACATGTACGTTCATTTTCCTTACTCGCCCTCCAGAGCTCCTTCTCGCTCCACTATTGCCACTAATTTCTCTAACAGTTCGTACAACGCTTCTATTCTTTCCAAACCACGCTGGATCGCGTCCAGATCTAGCTGGTTATATTTGTGCACTATTGCATTCCGCAGACCGTTGTATCTCCTGAGCAGGTCCCCTTCTCGCTCTGCCAGCACCTGCTCATGCTCCAGCTTCTCGATGTTCGTGTAATCATCTTCCACGGTCAGTCCCAAATCCCTCGTGGTCATCGCCACCACGTCCATGACCACATCCACGCAGACCTCTAACGAATACAATAATGCGCGCCCGGTAACATCATCCTGTAATGCAGATGAATGATCCCTTATGAATTCCAGCTCACCTTCATAAACTTCCAATTTCTCTAAGTATCTTCTTCTTCTCATGCAGCCATCTTCTCCTGTAGCTCATTCGCTCACCCACCGTTTTAAATGCATTCTCCACCATCCGGTGGCCCATATCCTGCCACAATTTACGGTAAAAATAAAAAAAAGCCGATAACGCTAGTTCATCGCCAACCACAACGTCGTGATTTCTTATCACTTCTAGCTTTATATACAGCGGTAAACGCTCAAACACCGTTAAGTCGTATTTACCGCCTAGTTTTGCGTAAATGGCGTCCACAACACCTTCCTCGGGCTTGACGATGCAAACGTCTATATCACTTCTCTTTGTTTGCTCGCCTTCCGCATAAGACCCAAAGAGCACGATCCCCATGCACCCCTCCGCAAACTCCTTGAAATCCGCTTCTAACTGCTCCAGCAATCCCCTGTCGTTCTTAGTGGTACGGGTCATCTCAGTGATAGTAAATCGGTCCTCTCCTGTATAATACAGAGGGCTCTGCCCTTATGTCTCTGATTGTGGTAGGATCGTGGTATCATGTGGTCAGTTACATGTACCCCAGCGCACGCAGCTTCTGCATCATGAACGCCTTCTCCTTGTCTTGCGCCCTGCCTGAGCGCTCCGCGATCTTCGTCGTTCGCAGTTCCTCCACGATCTCGTCGATCGTCGCGGCGTTCGATTCGATCGGCGACGTGCAGGGCTCGCAGCCCAAACTGCGATACCGTATGCCGTTCTTCGCGAAGTACATGGGGTTCACCGGGATGTCCGGCTCCTGCTTGATGTATTCCCACACATCCAGCTCGCGCCAGTGCAGGATCGGATGCACCCGCGTGTGATTGTGCAGAGTCGCATCAGCATCGTTCTGTGCCTGCACCTGGTACTGATCCCACATCTCCAGGGGCTGGTCACGGTAATTCCATCTGAACTGCTCGTCACGCGGTGAGAATACGCGCTCCTTTGCTCGTATACCGTGCTCATCACGCCTTATCGCGAGCAGGAGCGCATCATAACCATACTTGTCCAGATACTGCATCAATGCCTCGGTCTTCAACTGCGTGCAGCATTCCAGTTTCCCGCTCTCCGGCCCGACACCTGCCGCTTTCGCCGCATCATTACTCGCTACCACCAGATCAAAGCCCCATTGCTCCGCGACCCTGTCCCTGAACTCGTACATGGACGGGAACTTATAGCCCGTATCTATGTGGATCACCGGAAACGGTATCTCACCAAAGAACGCTTTACGACAGAGCCACAAGACCGCTGTACTGTCCTTGCCCGTGCTCCAGAGCACCGCGGGATTCTCAAACTCCGCATACGCCTCGCGTATGATGTATATACTCCTGTTTTCCATCTCTTTCAGCGACATCAGCTTATCTCTCCCCTTATATACGCCTTCGTTCTCTCCTCTTTTGGATTCTCAAAAAAATCATGCGCAGACCCCTGCTCTACCACTTCGCCCAGGTACATGAAGATCACGTGATCCGCTAATCTTCTCGCCTGGCGAAGGATATGCGTGACGAGCACGATCGTATAATCCTTTTTGAGCGTTACAAATTCCGACTCTATTCGTTTCAGTGAATGCGGATCGAGTGCTGAGGTCGGCTCGTCACCAAGGATGATCTCCGGGCCCACCGAGAGGCTCCGCGCAAGACACAGCCGCTGCTGCTGTCCGATCGATAACTTCGATGCAGGGCTCTTTAACCGATCCTTTACTTCGTCCCAGAGCCCCACCATACCAAGATACCGCTCAACTATCGCATCCAGATCCTTCTTCTTCTTGATGCCATGGATCTTCGGCCCGTACGCGACATTGTCATAAATGGACATCGGTAAGGGATACGGCTTCTGACCGAGCATGCCCACCTTCTTTCGTATCGCGGTTACATCTGCTTTGCCATCATAGATATTCATGCCATCAACGTAAATCTCGCCCGTCACCTTAACGCCGTCTACCAGGTCTATCAGGCGGTTAAACGATTTGAGTAACGTCGTCTTGCCACAGCCTGATGGCCCTATAATCGCCGTTATCTGCTTCTCTGGGATGCCCACCGTGACGTCTTTGAGCGCCTGGTGGTCTTCATAAAAAACGTTCAGGTTCCGTACCCGTATATGCGGCTTAACCTCTGTCATGTTCTCTCCCTCTCTTCTTTCCATTCCGCTCCTCTCTTTCATTTTATCACGAATTTGCTCCACTTCTTCGTTATCACGCGCGTGCCGATACTGATAAGCAGGATAATAACGAGCAGAATGACCGCAGATGCGTACGCTTTCTCCTGCACTTCCGGGTACGGCGTTCCCAGTTGAAAGAACACGGCCAGCGGAAGCGAGGCGACGGGATCGAATAACGATCGGGGGATATGATCGGTATACCCCGCGGTGAACAGCAGTGAGGCCGCGTCTCCAATCCCCCGTCCAAAGGCCAGGAGTACCGCAGTTATTATGCCCGGAAGGGTCTGCCTGCTCAATACCTTCGAGACCACCTCGAGCTTCGTGAACCCCAGCCCGTACGAGGATTCGCGCAGCTCAAAGGGCACCAGTCGCATCACTTCATCTATTGCCCGCGTCATGATCGGGAGCATGAGCAACGTTAACGCTATAATGCCGCCCAGTAAACACGCTCGCAAACCTAAATACAGCATGATCATGAACCCAAAGGCACCATACACGATCGAGGGCACGCCCCAGAGAACATCCAGTGATAACCGCACATAGTTCTTGAATGACTCACCGGCATATTCCTGCAAATAGAACGCCACGGGCAACGCTATTGACAACGATAAAACCGTCGCGCCAATCGCTAAATATAACGAGCCCACGATCGCATTCAAAATCCCGCCACCTTTGCCCAGGTAATACCCGCCTTGCGGCGTTTGCGTCAGCATCTCAATGCTCAGAGCTGGTCCGCCCCGTAAGACAACGACCACCAAAATCGCCAGCAGTGACCCGACAATGATACTGGTGGAGATGATCATTAACGTCTTGAAGAACTGCTCCTCTACGCGCCGCCGGTCCATTTACTGCACCTCCCGTTCCACGCGTAACAAAACGAGCCGGGCACCTATGCTGAAGATAAAAACGATGAGCAACAGGATGAGCGCGGCAAATAAGAGCGCAGAATCATACAGCGGTATCGACATCATCTCGCCATAATTGTTCGCGATGAGCGCCGGCAACGGATACGCAGGCTCAAAAACCGAAGAAGGGAGTATCGGCACGTTCCCTACCACCATCAGAACGGCCATCGTCTCACCAAACGCACGTGAGAAACCCAGCACTACTGCCGCTATGAGTCCCGGCAGGGCGGCGCGAAGAACAACATGTTTCACGGTCTGCCAGCGCGTGGCACCCAGCGAGAGTGAGACTTCTCGTATCTCCTGCGGGATCGCTTTGACGACCTCCGCAGATACCGCAATGATGATCGGGAAGACCATGATCGCCAGCACAACACCGCCGGTGAGCAAGCAGTAGCCCGAGGTACTACGGCCGAAGAACGGGGCCAGATATTTGATGAAGGGTACCAGCACGAGAATACCCCACAAACCATAAACGACCGAAGGTATACCCGCGAGCAAATCTATCAGCGGCGTTACCAGTGCTCGGATCCGCGTCGGCGCGTATTCCGTAAGATAAATCGCGGTCAGTAGACAAAGCGGTATAGAAAAGAGCATTGCAAGCAACGTCACCCAGAACGTGCCTATAATAAACGGATAGAAACCAAATTCGCCACGCATCGGGAGCCAGGTAGACGAGAGGAGTAGCTCACTGAGGCGGTGGGTTGCTAAAATCGGCCGTGAACGCCACAGCAGCCCCACCACCATAAAAATAATGATCATGCACGAGAATACCGTAATCGCGAGCATAAAAATGCGTGCAACGCGGTTCTTGAGGTCCCTATCCTTCAAAAAGCTCATGCAATCTTTATCCTCTCTGCTGCTATCTTCTCCTCCGATAACGGGATATAGCCCGTTTCTGTAACGTACTGCTGACCGTCCGTTAAACACCATAAAATGAAATCTCTCGTCAGACCGGTCGGTTTCCCTTTCGTCACGAGATTTAAGTCCCGCGAAGGCGGTGACGGATACGCTCCTGAGGCTATCGCCGCCATGAGCTCCTCTTTGGTCTCGTAAAAGTCCTCGTCCGCATCGAGAACGCCATTTCCATTAAGGTCCAGTGGCAGCACGGTTATGCCCGCTACCGCAACCCCCGTATGAGGATCGTACGCGAAGTTCAGATTGTTATACCCGATCCCGCGCGTATCATCTTGAACCGCTTGCGCAAGGCCAGGATCGCCATACACCGCAACGCCCAGAAGATCTTCTTGATTGTGCCCGCCTAAGAACGCTGCCCAGGTCTCCGCGGCACCACAAGCATCCGACCGCGTATAAACATTGATTTCTTCCGCGGCATCTGTGCCAGCCACCGCTCCCCAGGTGGTTGTGGTGCCCGTAATCCATAAGTCCAGTAAGGTCTGCTTCTGTACGCCCTTACTGAGAAGGTCCTGTAACACAGGGTTCTGCGCATGTATCGTAGGAACGACCGCGTCTTTTGTCACCGCGACCCAGAGGGCGCCCCGCTCGATTTCCTCAGGATATATGTTCCGCGAGACCATGCCGATATCCACCATGCCACCCAGTGCATCAGACATACCCTTACCCGCACCCCCGGCTGAGATGTCAATCCGCACCTGTGGATGGATCGCCTGGTATTCCTCGGCCCATTTCACCATCATGGGATAGAGTGCCCATGCGCCCGAAACAGTGATCGTGCCCTTATAATCACCAGGAGTCATGGACTCGTCGGTGCTGTCTATGCAGCCCGATAAAAGCAGAGCACCCACTATCGCCACGATGAGCACCACGGACTGCACAACGGGTAATAACTTCGCCCTGCCGCTACTCGGTTTCATCGGTGCTATTCCAGATAGCCCAAAGCACGCAAGCGTTTCTTCACCTCTTCCTCTTCCTCCTCGCTGAACACCGTCTTCTCTTCCTCTTCCTCGTCGTCCCGTAAAATCTCCTCGAGCACAAACGTGACGTACTCCTCCACCGAGGTGAACTCGGTGACCTCCACGCGTTCCGCAACTCTGTCATACAGCTCGGCGGGCAAGAGCACCGCTTTCGTCTTTCCTTCATTCCCTTTCATAAATAGCCCAACCTCCTCAACCGTTCTCGAATCGCTTTTACCTCATCTTCCGTAAGCCGATCATCTTCTTTGAGCTTCCCGCTCGATGCGAGGCTCCGCATCACGAAAACGATGAATTCATTTACGCTCGAGAAGCCCGTACCTTCGATCATATCCTGGAGCGTTCGGTACAGCTCCCGCGGTATCTTTATCGTTACCTTATCCGTCATATCAGGTTATACTCTAATCGTAGTACAATCGGAGTATATAAAACCAGCGGGTTAACTTAACGGTCCCGCCCTTTCCGGTTCTGAAGCACGAATAGTATGATGATAGCTAAAACCAGGAGGATTAACGCCACCCAATAATCGTCTGCAGGGATCAATCCCAGCTGATACTCCTGCCAGCTTACGGGGAAGAGGAGCAGCATTCCGCCGCTCACGTGCCCCAGGAGCAGATCCAGCGCGAAGTGCGTTATGAATCCTAAAACTAACAAGGAAAAGACGACCAGCGCTTCACTAAAGAGTAACGCTATCAGACTGGCAGACAGAAAAGAGCCAACAGGGGTATGGAGCGGCGCGAAAAAATCCCATGCATGAACGCCCAACAACTCGAAGCCCAACCCCACTTTCACGAGATCCGGTATCAGCGCACCGGCCATCACGAGCGCGGTGTTCCCTTTGTTATCAAATACTTTGAACTTCGTGCCCCAAAAGCTGCACAAAATATACGCAAACAGGACGTGCGCTAACCAGTCAGGCATTTTTAATCATCTCCTTCACCTCCCCCGCACCACCGTCCCTCCGGGTTCTACGGCTGAATCGTAACCTCTTCACATCAAAGGTCCAGTACCTGAGGAAGACAATCACAGCGATGGCTAACCCCACCACAGACCGCAGATAAACCGCATAATGCGACCACTGCTTCAAAACGATCATATCGTTAGGAATGAGCTCGTTACCATTGAGAATCCCGAGAGCTTCCACCTTATCGCCGCGCGCTACCGATTCTGACGAGACAACCGTTACAATTCTACTGGCCGACCCGTGCGTGAGCCGTAACGTGAACCCATCTCCACCAGTATCGAGCACCG
Organism: Candidatus Methanospirareceae archaeon; assembly: GCA_049975405.1. Lineage (GTDB taxonomy): Archaea > Halobacteriota > Syntropharchaeia > Alkanophagales > Methanospirareceae > JACGMN01. The sequence continues at coordinate 12,337 of JBNGDK010000038.1, read as the reverse complement.
TACCGTAAACGGACACGGTGCCCTCAACACCGTTAATGACCTCCTCGTTGCCTGGATACGCTTCGTGCAGGTCGTGGTACGACGCGTGATACGTACAGAGCACAAGGAGGCACGCGACAAGAACAGAACCTAGGAGAAGCCGATTCATTTCAGGTTTCCTGTGATAGGATCAGGTTAAAACAGTTAGTAATACTTCTCGTTACCCACCCAGCGCCTTCATATGCGGTTCGCAGCATCGCGGCTAAGAGCACGAGCATCACACCCACAAATAATACCTCGGTATTCGCAATGCCATGCCAATCGAGGCTGTAAGTGAAGATCCCGATACCAAACGTTTCCATAGACAGAGGCCATAAAAACGGATATGCAAGGTTAGCAACTAACGCATCCTCAAACAGGTGTGCCCCAAACCCAATACCGGCAAACAAGAACGAATCTGCCAGTCTGATACGCAGCGGATGTAATACCAACGCCACAGAAACGGCAAACAGTAACAAAAATAGTATGTTATGGAAGTCGCCATGTCGTATCGGGTCCCCGTAGAGCAGTACTGTTATGCCAATCTTCTTGAGCACCGCATCCGCCGCCATGTCCATATCAGGCACGTACGCGCTCGCGACGATGATCCACGCGTAATCGCGGCCCGTGAACTTATAAAACACCATCCCCACGAAGATTGCGATTGCCAGTGAATAGATCCAGTGTTCGAAGAACATAGTATCAATTAAATCTTCCAATCCTTCGGTGCAGTTAAATTTTCCGCCTTTTCCGCTGCGAAGCACGGAAAAAATCCTTTCTTAGTTCAGGTTCTTTCGGTGAAAGAAAGTGTTGAGACGTCAGATTAGAGATTCGATGTTCGCAGCCCCTTCTTCTCCAGGAGTTCGTAGGCTTCCCATGTGGTTATGCCGAGCTGCTCCGCGAGATAGCCCAAACTGCATTCGCCCCGCGTGAATACCTCATACAGCTCCAAGAGCTTCTGCTCAAACCCTCGCTCGAGAAACTCGCGCACGAGCGTTGAGTCGAGCACCTTCATTCCACCATACTTAGCTCTTAGCAAGTCTCGCACCGCCTTCAGCTCAGCCATCTCCTCGCTCCCATTTCTAATATCTTTATCGTATGGTATATAAAACCTTCCGGATACCGTGACTCTACTGCTCTTACTATCCCGCTCGCCACCTCACGAGTCAGCATATCCCGTTCGACCAAGGTGACAATAAGATCCAGAAAGAGCAGGGTATTGAGATCCATTCTCTTCATTACAATATATGCGAGCCTATCGTCAGTGACAATGAAATCCACGTCCTCGTTCATTTCAATAGCGAGCGCAATAGATTCCCTCTCACCCTTACCCAATTTATAACGATTCAGTATATCGTACTCCCTAAATCGTACTCCCCTCACCTCAATTGTTCCAGCTTCTATCTTTATTTGCCCTTTTCTTTCGAGAAAAGGGCTCTTTCTTAGTACGTTTTCTTTCTCTGAAAGAAAATGTGTTAAAAAATCTCTTTTTCTTGCCCCTACGGCTTCCAAACCGTAAGCCAATCTACGCGTTCAAAATCAGGATCGTTCGTCGCGATGTGGGGTATCCCATATCTGTGCATCGTAACGACATGGAGCGCATCATGGGGCAATAATAAATGCTCTTGAATGATTTTCACCAATTCGTTACAGTCGCACGATATAGGGAGTGTTTCTACCCCTAAATGTTCTAAAAGGTTAGTTACAACATCAAAATTAACAAGGTCAAGTTGACTCGGATCTCGTTTTATCTCCTGCACCACCTTGTGTGGTTTTATCCCTCGCTGCCTGAAAAGCTCTGATTTTATGTAGTTCAAGAGAACTTCTGAAAACACCACATCATTTACATAGCCTTCATAAATCCCGCGCTCAATATTTTTGAGGAATTCACGGCACGGTTCGCCGAACACACTGTGCCCTGAGAGATGATAGGTGAAGATATTTGAATCGAGAAACACCTTTGAGCCACTTTGTAAGGTCGTAAGTCTCGTTGCCTCACGCAAAGTAACTACCTCACTCACCCCTTTCAGTCGTCTCTAATATCTCATCAATGAGCTCGTCACTCAACTTTGATACCGAATACGTTTCATCAACTACCAAATGAGGAATCTCTAGTTCCACTTCCTCACCATCCTTCAAATCGAGCTTCTCCAACGGCTTCAAAACACTTCCTTCATACCGCGCCTTCACTTTTATCGCCATGGAACCACCACCACGTAAAGAATTGTGGCTGTATGCTTATATAATTATGGAGACGCAGACGAGGGCATCGCGGCGTAGTTCATCCTTCCGCTCCACCTTCGCCTTCGCCCACCCGCCGAATTGGTTTAACAGCAGCACCTCTTTATCCGCCCTTTTCCGCTGCAAAGCGCGGAAAATACCTTATCCTTTCTTAGTTCAGGTTCTTTCGATGAAAGAAAGTGAGTGATAATCTCTGTCCCGCTTAGACATATTCAACCTCGTGTAAGATACGATCCTTTAGCCGTGATTTAATCGCATCCTTCATCACAAGGTCAACGTCCCGCCCAAAAAGACCCTCAAGGTAAAATTTTAACCGCATATAATTGAAAAAATCCTTGTGACCCTTAGTAAAATCGACAAGAACATCTATATCACTGGCTGTTGTCTCTTCACCCCTGATATAAGAACCAAATAACCCTAGTTCTCTTACATGAAAAGCCTGCCTCATGTGCGCTTTTTTCTCCTCCAATTTCCGCGCCACCTCAGCAGCATCCATCTCTCTTTCCTCTACTCCTCTTCTCTCAGTTGCCGCACTAACACGCTTAGATCCTCTCGGTTCAGCGCCGCATCCAGTAGTTCCCTTACCTTGGTTATCTTCGTGACACGTCCGTATCGGAGCTGACGTAAACCCCGCTTCAGTTCTTCGCTTTTCGTCTTAGACAGCCCTATTGCCGCTAAGAGTCTTAGCTGATATGGCTCCTCCGGGACTCCGGTGCGTACTACGTCTTCCATCTTTATCACGCCCAAAGTATTTCTCGATATGCAGTAATCAGATAGAAGATACTCGTTATTAAAAGCGGTCATTCCACGTATACCTTCGTGCTGAATAACTCTCTTTTCTTGGCCCTACGGCTTCCAGACCGTTCGTGAGCCAATTCACGTGCTCGTTCAAAATCGGAATCGCTCCTTCAACGAACCTGAACCGATAACCGCAATACTCATATGAAAATCTCCAGGAAGTCGACTCGTTTAATCCTCATCGAAGGTGGCGATCTTCGTGATCCCGTAATGGTTGCAGGTAGTCGCGAGTACCGCATCATTGGGAAGCAAACGATACGTATCCATCATCGTACGCCACTCTGCCCAATCCTTCGGTGCAGTTAAATTTTCCGCCGTATACGCTTCACCCCGACCGTTGGACGGTCTCGGCGAAGGAGGCACGACGAAAGATATAGCCGAAAAAGAGATGGTAGAAGAAGCAGGGGGTCAGATCGCGCGCACCTGACCCACCTTAAACGCCCTCGCAATTTCATTCTTCTTAATGAGACCCCGCCTGGTTCGCGACGCCCTGAACGCGGCGCTCCGGAAACTCGTCTTCCCCTGGCTCACGCCGCATCCAACTTCAACGGGCAAGGAGACCGGATACTTCCAAAAAACCATCACGGACCGCGATCTCTACGAGATGTACAAGCGCAACCAGCTCGCGCTGCTCAACCCCGCGACGCGGCTGCGGCCCCGAGCATCAAAGCGCTGAGGGAGGTACGAGAAGGTCGAACCGAAAGAAAAGAGTCACTTTCTGCGATAAAAAAGCTCTAGGTAGCCCTCTGTGGTTAGTCCTGCCTTGACTATGAGTTTCTTCAAAAGACCTGGACCGAGGGTTCTATTCTTATGTACCGGTATCGATAAGTGGACATCACTCCCCTCTTTAATCAGGATATAGTGACTACCTTCAATATGGTTCACCTTCCAACCGGCCCGGGTGAAAGCAGCAACATGCCTCTCACCGCTCGCCCGGGGAAGCTTAGACATATGCCGTGCCTGTAAGTTCCAGGGAAAGGTCCAGCTTCTGGAAAAACGCGGGGACCTTCAACTGCTCACCAGCTTGCTTGAGTCGCGATTTCAAACACCCCACAATCGCCTCGCTGATGTTCTCAATCGCTTCCTCTACCGTTTCTCCTTCAGAAAGACACCCTGGAAGGTCAGTACATTCCGCAACATACCGACCCTCCTCATCGAGTTCAAGGGTGATGTTAAATTTCATAGCCTTTCAAATTCTGTAGAGGCTTTATGCTTAAAAAGTTTCTGATTTACTCGCTTCTTGTACCCCCATCTTCACGCTCGTTCCCATAACCTCATTAGGAATTAGATTGGCGCGGCGCCTATGCTTAAATAACCTGGTAATTCTAATTCTTTGCAAATTCGCCGTGGTTTGTCGCGTAATTGCCGGCATTCCCCTCGTCACCCATCTCCACCCCACTCCTTCATAGGCGGTTCGCAGCGTCGCCGCTAAGAGGACGAACATCACACCCACAAATAACACCTCTGTATTAGCAATGCCGTGCCAATCGTAGCTGTAATTTGGGGTGCACCACCAAAATCATGAGGTCACCAGGTCATTTGAAAAATTGTCTGATCTTTTCTTCACGTGTAACCACCCCTCTCGTGCAGTTAAGAACCGATGGATTGTCATATCAGGTTTCTTTTATATCCCCGCTCGTAAGAGTGTTCGGAAACCTGCTTGTTGAAAATGCTTGTCATTGGTTAGCACATCTGTTAACCCTTGTTCCTGCATCACCACAATCGATATACAGTCGGTTAGGCTCCATGCTTTATCGGAGCGTTGTTCATAAAGTTCCCATCCTCTCAACCACAAATTTTGATCCACAAATCTGATCTCAACACGAGCGGACCGCTGTAACCGCCGATAAAACTCAACCACGGCCACACGAAAACGAGGATCACAGAGCGCATTTGCGGTCTCGGTCAAAATCGAAGTGGTGGTAATGAAATAATACCCTGAGGTCATCAGACCCTTATACTCGTGTTCAGCAACTTCATGCAGCTGATCATCCCGGTTGAGCAGCGCAATCCAGCAGACCGTATCAACAAAACAGCTCTTCATCATCCTCAAGTGCTGGAGCGTCCTCTCGCTCTGCCATAGAGATAATGATCATGTTCCGTTGCCAGATCAGCGATGTTCGTTTTCACTGCGAGCGAAGCTACGTCAAATGCTGGATCTTCTTCCACCGCACTCAGCTCCTGATCCGATTCGATAACCAGAACGTAACGCTTGCCCGTCTCCAGATCTACTGATCCCTCGGGCTTCAGCACTTTACCGTCAAAAACCGCGTGCAATGTCTTCGTCTTGGTCATCTTAACCCTCCATCTACATTATCTTGTATACCACATAAGATATGCTTCCAAGCCGTGATAAAACTTTGTCCGTGGTCTCCACCCTAATAGTTTGCCCGCTTTCCAAACGTCCGCCAGTGTATCTCGTACATCGCCTTTTTGCTTCTCTATAAAACTGACATTCGCTTTTCCTCCCATGATTTCCTCTATTTGCGTGATGAGGTCAGCGATGCTTATCCTGCTTCACCCGCCTATATTGAACACCTCTCCGGTACTCTCACTTTTGGTCGCTAACAGATTCGCCTCCACAGCATCGTCGATGTACGTAAAATCGCGCGTCTGCGTGCCATCGCCGAAAACGCTAATCTCATTTCCGTTCAGAATCGCCGTCACGAATTTGTGGATCGCCATGTCAGTCAGGTCGCTGACGCGGCCCGTAGACCGTGAAATATCTCAACGAAATAGTTGGAACCGCGTAATTCTTATAGTAAAGATAGCATAACTGCTCGCCTGCTAATTTCGTGACACCATAAGGTGAAACAGGCTTACAGACTGCTTCTTCACTCATCGGCAAGTTAGTATCGCCATAAACGGAAGACGAATAAGCTTACACGAACTGTTTAAGATCTCGACCTTTGTAAAATTCCAAAAGTCGCTGCGTTGCCTCGATATTGTTGCGCGTGTAAATCTCGAAACTGTTACTCAACGACGCTCGTACTCCCGCTTGGGCTGCTTCGTGAAATACATAATCAACCTCAGGGAATTTGTTCAAATTTAAAATATTTTGTTCTATGAGTTTGAAATTCTCGTTTGTTAATGCGGTTGTTATGTTTGCTTCCTTTAGTGCTCGTGCGTAATAATCAGTAAAACAATCTATACCTATTACTTCGTATTCCAATTCTAACAGTTTCTCCACAAGATGACTACCTATGAAACCAGCACAGCCAGTTACCAGTGCCTTCATTATTGTCTTAGTTCAAATAGTTATATAAGAAAGTCTTCCATCTCTCGCGTCTCCTTCGAATATCGCTCGCACGTCTATCAGCACCGGCCTATCGTTCATCCTTTTTGATAGATCCTCTAGATTCATCTTTCTGAATGCATCATGCGCCACCGCGACAATCACACAATCCATCTTCTTCTTCAGATTATCCTGTGCGGTCACCCCAAACGCTTTGATCTCCTCCTTACTCAGAAATGGATCAAACCCGTAGATATCGCAACCGAACTCCTTTAGCTCCTTTACCATCTCCCGTACGGGCGATTCACGAGTATCCGGCACGTTCTCTTTGTACGTTAACCCCATGATCAGCACCCTTGAGCCCTTAATCACTTTACCGACCTCATTCAAGCCTTTGATCGCCATCTCGGCGACGTGCTTCGGCATATAATCGTTGATCGCTCGGCCTGCCAGAATGACCTGCGGGTGGTAGCCCAACTCTTTCGCTTTGTACACTAGGTAATAGGGATCGACGGGGATGCAGTGCCCACCTACCAATCCCGGCCTATACGGATGGAAGTTCCATTTCGTGCCTGCTGCTTCCAGCACCGATTTTGTGTCCAGGCCCATTTTCTGGAAGATGATTGCTAGCTCGTTCATCAACGCGATATTAAGATCACGCTGGATGTTCTCAATCACCTTCGCCGCTTCCGCGGTCCGTATATCTTTCGCTTTGTAAACGGTCGTTATCAAACCATACAGCGCGGCTAATCTTTCTGTTGTTTTGTCGTCCATGCCCGCAACGATCTTCGTAATCTTGTCCAGATCATGCGCGGCATCGCCCGGGTTGATGCGTTCTGGCGAGTAGCCTATTTTAAAATCTCGTCCGCATTTGAGACCTGATTCGTTCTCTAGGATCGGAGCAACGACTTCTTCGGTAACGCCAGGGTAAACGGTCGATTCCAACGCGACTACAGCGCCGTTCTTCAGGTTCTTGCCGACGATCTCCGCTGCGGATTTGACGTAGGATAAGTCCGGCTCTTTCGATTTCGTTACAGGAGTGGGTACGCAGATCAGGATGAAGTCTGCTTCCCTTATCTGCAAAGGATCAGAGGAGAATTCCAGATTTGTCTGGGTATTCGCATCGTTCAGGGATTGTACCTTCTCCTGGTTCACGTCGAATCCAATCGTCTTCACATGCTGTGCGAACGCCTCGGCCAATGGCAGACCCACGTAACCGACACCGACGACGCAAACGATGTTTTCGGTTATCATAATAATTTTCTCTTACCTGACTGTCCCCAACCAGAAAATAAAATCAGGATCTTTCAACCACTTTTTTAATGCGAACACCCACCCAGAAATACCGTTTTCGATACCGTTAAGCATCGCAGCAGCCTTCGCCAGCCCGCGTTTCACAATCCGCTGGCCTCGGGTCTCCGTCAACCGCTCAACCAGCCGCTTAAGCTTTTCCAGGAGCGATACATTCAAAATCCGCCCGCCATGCCTCAGATAATCCAGGGACGCTTTGACAAGTGCTTTTTCGCGATAAGTGAGTCTGCGCCATCTCCCGGTTCGCTGGCCTTTACGCAACGCTGTGAAGAGTCCACTCGCTGTTAGTTCGGTAGTTCGCATTGGGTCGTTTAACACGTTCATCACTGCTTCCCGGTCGAGCCTGGGCCTTCGACGGTATCCATACAGCTATTCTGCAGCCGCTCTTAAATAACTTTTCGCGCCTTTATCCGCACATAAATCGCGGGTCAAAGTGGCTGAGCACGTAGAGTTCACCGAGTGCTTCACCGTAGAGAACAGCTGTTCGTAGCCACATAAAGTACACGCGCTCCATAAGTTATTAAGCAAAAAAAAACGGTTCAGCTTCAGCACTCACTGCTCACGTAACCCTGCTAAAAACCGTTTGAGCTCACCTTTAAATCGTTCATCCGCTAACGACAGCTCTATGTTCGTGGTGAGCCAATCGAGCTTGTTGCCGAGGTCGTACCGCCGGCCGTGGTACACGTACGCATAGATCTTCTCGTGCATGAGCCGTAACGCATCGGTGAGTTGAATCTCATTCCCTTTGCCCGGCGCGGTCTGCTCAAGTGCGTCAAAGATCGTCGGCGTTAAGATATACCGGCCCAGGATCGCCAAATTCGACGGTGCCTCTTCAGGCGCGGGCTTTTCGATCAAATCCTCGATGAGGTACATATCATCCTCGATCGCCTTGCCTTTGATGATCCCGTAACTGCTCAGCTTCTCCACCGGCACCGTTTCTACCGTGATGATCCCGGTCTTGTATTCATCGTATTTACTGATGATTTCCGCAGTGCATGCCGGTATGGTGATGGTATCGCCCAGGAGTAACGCAAACGGGTCGTCGCCTGCAAAACTCCGCGCGTGGTAGACCGCATCACCGAGCCCCCGCGGCTCACGCTGGCGTGTATAAAAGAGGTTCACATCTGTCATCAACACATCGAGCTCGTCCAGGTACTTGTTCTTCATTTCGCTCTTCCCGAAATGATCCTCGATCGCTCGCTTGCCGCGCCCGGTGATTATCAGGATATCACTGATACCTGACGCGAGCGCTTCTTCCACCACGTACTGGATCACGGGCTTGTCAACCACTGGCAGCATCTCCTTCGGCTGCGCCTTCGTCGCCGGTAAGAACCGCGTGCCAAGCCCCGCCGCCGGGATTACCGCTTTTGTTACTCGCTTCATGGTACTTACTTACCAGCACACCCCCTCGTAGATCGCTGCCTCTTTCGCCTTTAAGACGCGCCGGCCATCTATCACTATACTATCACGATACTTCAAATGCTCGAACTCCGGCCATTCTGTTACGATCAACACGGCGTCCGTGTTCATAAGCACGTCCTCAGGCGAGGCGGTGTACGCTATCTGAGGAAACAGCTTCTTGAACGCCTCCATCGCTTGTGGATCGTACGCGATTACCTGCGCGCCCTCGTCACGTAATCGCTCAACAACGGGAACGGCTCTGCTCTCCCTGATATCGTCAGTACTGGGCTTGAACGCCAACCCTAAAACTCCTATTCTCTTACCGTGCAACTGCAGGATATGCCGCTTGAGTAACTCGATCAATTTCAGCGGCTGCTCCTCATTCACCTGCAGTACCGAGTTCAATATCCGTGGCGCATCACCCAACTCCTCCGCCTTCGCGAACAACGCTCGTACATCCTTCGGAAAGCAGGAGCCACCAAAGCCGATACCAGCCCTGAAAAAAGATGGATTGATCCTGCTATCCAGACCCACACCCTTAAAGACCTCATACACATCAATCCCCAGCCGCTTGCAGATATTACCGATCTCGTTGGCGAAGCTGATCTTCGTTGCAAGGAACGCATTGCTCACGTACTTGATCATCTCCGCCGTCCTTATACTGGTGAACAGCTTCGGGCAGCTAAACGGCGCGTAGAGCGTTTCCGGTATTCCTTTCTTAGTTCAGGTTCTTTCGATGAAAGAAAGTGAAAGCTTTTCTCGGTGGGGCTCCCACTCCCACATACACCCCCACGTCCCCGAAAAGAAAACCCTGAAAGGGTTTATAGAAAAGCTTTACCAAAAGAACTTATTGGAATAATCTTTCTTAGTACAGGTGGTGAAAGAAAGTGTTGCCCCAGCAGCAAGTGGAGTGAGACCTCGCCGCATCATCCAAAGTCACAAACAAGTTACACCGCGTTAGCAAAGATTTCTTCTCGCCTCAATATCCGAGTCCTATCCTTCGCTTCAATATCCGCTATCACCTGCTCGAGTTCCTGTTTGTCCAGTACCTGCTTCCGATAGCATAATCTAAGGAGATCAACAATATCCAACCATTCAACACCAGTCTCTTCACAATAACGCTTTGCTCTCCGATCATTTGTCACAAAGGCCATACCTGCCTGTTTACACAAAAGAATAGAAGTTACCTCTCCTGCATGAAGATCCTTCAACTCATCTTTCCTCCGTTCATACGTCAGCATCAAATTTGAATCTAAATGAAGTACCTTAAAGCCCTGCTCTAAAATGCCATCGACAAAATCATAGCCTGCTTCTTTCGCCTTCAACAGCTCATTATAAACTTCAAAGGTAATACTAAAAATCGTCCCTGGAAACGCATATCTCAATAAATCAATTCTACCAACTTTGCCGAGCATGCTTAGTACATCAGTATCAAACAGCATTTTTTAGATGTTTCTTGAGCTTCTTGTCAATTTCCTTTGCTGGCCTCGCCTCGATCTCTCTCACAAATCCTCGCTTACCTAACATCTCCTTGAATTCAATTGTACCCAATCCCGCAATTTCCGCGGCTTTACTCAGCGATACCTCGCCAGTTTTGTAAAGCTCTATTGCAACGGTAACGTTAAGCTCCTTATTCTCACGAAACAGGCTTAATACAGCGTCTTTTAATACCTCCGTTTCGCTCGCATAATATCCCGCATCCACCAAGGCCTTTACCTTTCGCTCCAGCCCTATTGATAGTGCCACCATGTTAGACCCCACCCATTACACTAAAAATATGATCGCCATAAAATAAAAAATCACGCTGCCCAAAGACCTCGTACACATCAATCCCCAGCCGCTTACAGATGTTCCCGATCTCGTTGGCGAAGCTGATCTTCGTTGCGAGGAACGCGTTACTCACGTACTTGATCATCTCCGCCGTTTTTATCGTTGTAAAGAGCTTCGGGCAGCTAAACGGCGCATAGAGCGTTTCCAATACCTTTCGTGAACGCTCATCTTCGGTGCCCACAACGATGCGATCTGGAGTGAAGAAATCGTGTACCGCACTGCCTTCCCTGAGAAACTCGGGAGTCATCGCAACGCCGAAATCCTCGCCCGGTTTCTTCCCCGATACCGCTTCCAGGATCGGGCGGACCACCTCCTCGGTCGTGTCCGGTACCACGGTACTCTTTACGACCACGAGATGGAAGCCGGCCTTCTGCCTGACGATTCTTCCTAGTTCCGACGCGGCTGATCGCACATACGTGAGATCGATCGAGCCATCCTCCTTGGAAGGCGTGCCCACACAAACGAAAGTGAGATCAGTACTTCTGAGCTCATCGTAATCCGTCGTTGCGTGATACCGTCCCCGGTTTTTAGCAAGCAGCTCATCCAGCCCGGGTTCAAAGATCGGTGATTCTCCCCGGTTCAGTGCTTCGATCCGCTCCTGGTCAAAATCCACAAAAGTGACGTCGTTGCCCAGTTCAGCAAGACCCGCTCCGGTGACGGTGCCAACGTAGCCGCTGCCTAATATGCCAATGTTCATGCCGTGGACGGGCATACGCATGCATCTCCTATCTTCTCGACGATATATAACTTGCTATGCAGCGCCGGGCGATCGGTTCTGGAACACTTTGATGAGCAGCGCCAAAAGCGGAGACGCTCGGCGAAATGCTATCAATATATCTTGCTCACATCCAGTTCTCTGAGAAGAGATGCCTTGATTTCAGGATGATGCTTTTTCACGTTACGGAAGAAACTTTTGTCATTCGTTATGAGCGTCGAATTTGCATGGACAACACAAGCGAGAACAACAGTGTCAAATCCACTCAAATGTGTTGTGATTCCCGTTTCCATACAATATGTCGTGAATTTATCTGTCAAATAGAGTATTTCGGTAGCCTGCCTTTTTACTTTTTCATACACTCGTTTAGCTATATCTCCCCCGGCAGCCCTGCTCATTACTATTGCCACTTCTATTAAAACCGTTGAAGGAATTATTAAATCGTATACACCACTAATCACACCTTTGTACAGGTAATCTGCCTTAATATGCAGAGCTTTGAACATTTCAAAATCATCTTTATAAACATCTTTGGTTGGTTCAATAAAGGCATAAGCTAATGCATGGCTATCAATCGTTAATTTCATCTACTATCCCAGATACTGCCTTTCTCTCATCTTTCTAATCTCTGTACTAGGATCGAGCGGCTCTTTCAAATTCCTTGCTATAACCTTCTTCAAATCCTCATAGTCTCTAAGCTCGACTTCCACTTCCGACTCCTTCGATTTATTAACAAGGTGCAAAAGTCGGTGTATCTCATCATCCAATCCAACTAATCTTTTTTCAAT
>JBNGDK010000037.1:0-20796 GCA_049975405.1 Candidatus Methanospirareceae archaeon | reverse complement strand
AAGAATAATACGAGAGGCGACGTGGTGGCAGAGCATCGGTAGGAATCAACATAACGTGAGACACAGACAGTAGCGCGAACGGAGAGCGCTGAAAAGATGTAGATGAAGACCAGCAAAAGCGAGTCAAAGCTGCGAGAAGCCTGTGGGATCGTGGGCATCATCCATACCAATGACGACGTTGCACTGCCCCTCTTTTATGCACTCTATGCGCTGCAACACCGCGGGCAGGAATCCGCAGGCATCGCTGTGTCTCACGGTATGAGCACGGACGAAAATCCTGATGCCCGAGGTGGGCAAGCGAAGGGAATTTTGTCGGAAAAAGGTATGGGGCTGGTCGCTGAGGTCTTCTCTCCACAGCACTTAGCCGAGCTGCAGGGATCGATGGGGATCGGTCATGTGCGATATCCGACGACCGGAGCGCCGCTGCTGGAAAACGCCGAGCCACTGGTCGTCAATTACCAGAAGGGCTGCTTCGCGCTTGCTCACAACGGCAATCTCGTTAATACCCGTGAGTTACGGGCAGAACTGGAACACAATGGCCGAATTTTTCACTCGGAGACCGACACGGAGGTAATCGCACAAATGCTGGCACGGGAACTGGTAGAACACAATCCTATCGCGGCACTTGCGGAGGTCATGCGACGGGTCGTCGGCTCCTATTCGCTCGTTATCCTGATGGACAGCATGTTACTGGCGGTGCGGGACCCTTTCGGCATCAAACCGTTGTGCATCGGTGCGCTCACGGACGAGTGCCGTGGCGTGAATGTCGGCTATGTGATCGCGTCAGAGAGCCCGGCAATTGATACACTAGGCGGAATACTCATCCGCGACGTTCATCCGGGTGAGGTGCTGGTTGTCCGTGCTTCACATCCCGCAGGAACACGCAATATGACCGGTCATCGCGACCTGGAACTCGTACGTCATCAGCTCCATCCAGGAGTACCGAGCGCTCACTGCGTCTTTGAGTACATTTACTTCGCACGCCCTGACTCAGTCATTGATGGAAAGCGCGTTTACGGTGTCCGCATGAAAATCGGCGAACGATTGGCCACGGAACATTCGGTGAGTGCCGATATCGTATCGCCGGTGCCTGATTCGGGTATCACCTGTGCGATTGGATACGCGAAACGCTCGGGGATCGAGTACCTCGAAGGATTGATAAAGAATCGCTATGTGGGTCGAACATTCATCATGCCCGAGCAAAAGACGCGCGATTTGGAGGTGCATTCGAAGTTCAATATTGTACGCGCGAACGTAGCGGGGAAACGAGTCGTTCTGGTCGATGACAGCATCGTACGGGGCACGACCATGCGGAAGCTCGTGAGGTATTTGAGAACGGCGGGCGCGAAGGAGGTGCACCTGCGTATCGGGAGTCCACCCATCACTGCCCCCTGCTATCTCGGCATCGATACACCGACGCGAGACGAGTTGATCGCATCAACGCGCACGATCGAGGAGATACGGGAGTATTTAACCGCTGATTCACTCGGCTACCTCAGCCTGGAAGGATTGATCGAGGCCGTCGGGTTCGAGGCGAACAGTCTCTGCCTGGGCTGTCTCACGGAGCACTACCCGGTCAGGATACCGGGCGAACGCTGCAGCGCGCTACAGACGACCCTGATCTAACCTTTGCGAAAGGAAAGAGCGCTCACGCTCTCTCTGGCAGCAGGAAAAAAGAAAAAAGAGTGGAAGCGAGTTCTATTCCCTACGCTACTACGCGGCTGTCTCCGCTTCCTTGCTCTCGACTTCTTCCGTGAGTGGCCCTTCCGGGGGTTCTGGCGGTGCTTCGAATGCCGCCTCTTCAACAGCAGCACTAAGATCAATTAACGTTACGGGAACCTTCCGTTGCAGCAGTGCTTCAACCTGTGCATAGATTTGCCGATCTCTGAAGTGCTTCATGGTTGCCGCTCCTGACGGACAGACCGCGTTACAACCGCCGCACCCCTTGCACATCGCTTCGTTCACGGTCATGACCTGCCTGACCTCGTCAAGTGTGAGCGCTCCGAACGGGCAAACCTCAGCACAGGTGCCGCAGCCGATGCAAATTTCTTCGTCGATCTGCGAGATGGCTGGCTCGATCGTTGCTTCGCCCTGTACCAGATAGACGAGGGACCCCGCTGCTGCTGCTTTGCCCTGTGCTATACTGTCCGGTATGTCTTTCGGACTCGCTGCACATCCAGCGATGAAAATACCATCGGTCGCCGTGTCTACCGGTCGCAGCTTCGGGTGCGCCTCCAACAGGAAGTGGTCTGGCGATTGCGACAGCTTCAGCATCTGGACGATGTCCCATACGCCCTCGTTCGGCTTCAAGCCGAGGCCAAGAACAACAAGGTCTGCTTCGAGCTCATAGGGCTCGCCCAGCAGGGTGTCCTCTGCGCGCACCACGACCGTATCACTACCTGGCTTCAGGTAGATCTCGCTCGGCAGTCCACGCCGATAGCTGACCCCGCCCAATTTCACATCACCGTAGAATTCTTCGAAGCCTTTACCGTAAGCGCGAACATCCTGGTAGCAAACCGAGACATTTGCATCCGGTATCTTTTCCTTTGCCATGTATGCCTGCTTCGCAATGTACATGCAACAGACACGAGAGCAATATTCATACCCGGTCTGCTTGTTCCTCGAGCCCACGCAGGAGATGAAAACGATGTTCTTCGGTTCTTTGCCGTTGACGAGGATCCGTCCGCCCGTGGGGCCGCCTGCTGCGCAGAGCCGCTCAAATTCCAGGCCGGTGAGGACGTTTGGTGTCAGACCATACTTGTACTCGGGACATGAGGTCGGCTCGATGAGATCGTAACCCGTAGCCACGATGATCGTGCCGACGTCCAAATCCTCCTTCCGCTCCTCCATGGTGAAGTCGATGGCGTTGGGCTTACAGGCCTGCATGCAGGGAGTCTTGGCTTTTCCGGCCTTGACATCTTCGAGCGTTGCGTCGCCGCATTTGCCCTCTTTGAAGAGCAAGCAATTCTGCTGATCAACGGTGTAAATGGGCGGCACGGCGTTCGGGAACGGCAGGTAGATGGCCGTTCTGGTACCCAGACTCTCGTCGAACTCACTGGCGATGTCCTTCACCGGGCAGGCCTCTTCGCAGGCGCCACAGCCGGTGCATTTCTCGTTGACGTAGCGCGGTTTTCGCCTCACCGTAGTCTTATAATTGCCCACATAACCCTCGATATTCTCCACCTCGGAATAGGTCATCAAATTGATGTTTGGATGCGCGCCCACATCGATCATGCGCGGTGTTAAGATAGAGGAGACCTTGTCAAGCACGGGATAGGTGCGGTCAAGTTGCGCCGCGTGCCCGCCGATCGAGGGCGTTTTCTCCACGAGATGCACTTTGAAGCCGGAATCCGCGATGTCCAGTGCCGCGTAGATACCCGTTACGCCACCGCCGATGACCATGGTCTCCGGAGTGACATCAACCTTCTTCTCGGCGATGGATTCGAGCAATGCGGTACGCGCAACTGCGCTTCGTACCAGGTCCTTCGCCTTCTCCGTAGCTTCAACCTGGTAATCACCGTGCGGCCAGCTGCAATGCTCCCGGATATTTGCCATCTCGAAGAAGAACGGGTTGAGCTCGGCACCGGCACAGGTGCCCCTGAACGTGGGCTCGTGCATGCGCGGCGAGCACGCCGCAACGATGACACGATTGACTTTACCCGCATCCAGATCCTCCTTGATGAGATTCTGCCCTGGATCTGAGCACATGAACATATAATGTCGTGCGAGCGCGACGTTGGGCAAGGACGCTGCATACTTCATCACTTCCTCGACGTCCACCGTCAACTTGATGTTGATGCCGCAATGGCACACATAGACACCGATTCGCGGGCTGTCCTCTGGCGCGTCCTTTGCTACCCCCTCCACCGACGCGGTCATCGGGATTTTTGTGTAATCATATTTTTCTTCTGCCATTTTCACATCCTCCTCTTATGCTGCTCCTACCTTGTCTGCCATGTCCTTCAATGACTTGTATCCGAGGCACAGCTCTTCATCCATCTCTGACACGGGCTGTCTCAGCACCATCTTACCACGGGTCAAGAGCGAGAGCGATCCTGCTGCCGCCGCTTTGCCCTGCGCGACGCTGTCCGGGATATCCTTGGGACTCTGCACGCACCCGGTAACGAAGACGCCAGGAACATCGGTATCCACCGGTCTGAGCTTCGGGTGCGCCTCTTTAGCGAAGTGATCAGATGTCTCGTCTATCCCGAGCATCTGCAATAACTCGGCCGTGCCTGCCGTCGGCTGCAATCCGACGCCGAGCACCACAATATCCGCTTCGATTTCAAAAGGCTCACCGAGCATCGTATCTTCGCCTCGAACAATGACCCGATCACTCCCGGGCTTTTGATAGATCTCAGAGGCAAGGCCGCGCTTGTAATTCAAGCCCTCGCCTTTCACACGGTCGTAGAACTCCTCGAACCCCTTGCCGAAGGCGCGGACATCCTGATAGAGCACAGTGATATCACAGTCCGGGACCTTCTCACCGAGCAGGTGTGCCTGTTTCGCGATGTACATGCAGCAGACGCGTGAGCAATACTCGTGACCTGTTTGCTTGTTCCGCGAGCCGACACAGGAGATGAAGACAGCATCCTTCGGCAGACGATCCACGCCCTTGACGATAATCTTCCCGAACGTAGGACCGGCCGCATTGGAGTACCGCTCGAATTCCAGGCCCGTAATGACGTTAGGAAGCTTCCCATACTTGTATTCAGGCATCTCTTTCGGGTCGAGGATGTCATAGCCGGTGGCAACGATGATCGTACCGACCTTGTATTCCTCGATCCGTTCCTCCATATCGAAGTCAATGGCCTTTGCACCGCAAATCGCAATACAGGGAGGCACCTCGAGATCCTCCTTGCCCTCATTCAGATACGCGCGCACGTTCTCAATCGTAGCCTTACCACACTTGCCCTTCTTGACCATCTGGCAGCGCTCGGGATCCACGCAGTAGACCGCGGGGATAGCCTGTGGGAACGGGCGATAGATCGAGCCGCGCTTGCCGAGATTCTCGTCGAATTCGTTCGGAAATTTCCCGGCAAACCGGCATGCTTCTTCGCAGAGTGAGCAGCCGGTGCATGTTGCCTCAATGACATAGCGCGGTTTCCGCTTCACCTTGACGGTGAAATTACCGATCGAGCCCTCGACACCGACGACTTCTGAATAACTCATCAGATTGATGTTCTTATGCTTGGAGACATCGACCATTCGGGGCGTCAGGATACAGGCAGAGCAGTCGAGTGTAGGGAAGGTCTTGTCGAGCTGTGCCATGTGGCCACCAATTGTCGGTGTGCGTTCCACGAGATGAACCTTGAAGCCCGCATCAGCGATGTCGAGCGAAGCGTACATACCCGCGATTCCGCCCCCGATCACCAGTGCTTCGGGTATGATCTCTACTTCTTTCTCCTCGACCTCGCCGAGACATGCCGCTTCGACTTTGCCCCTGATGGACTGCATCAAGTTCCGCGTGGCTGCTTCGGATACGCCCCGGGGTTCTTTCTTCTCTTCAACTTCAGAGACAACCTGGGGTTCTTTCTTCTCTTCAACTTCAGTCTCAGTTTCTGATGCCATTTTTTCTCCTCTCCTCCTACACATAATTCAGCTGCGCGAATATCTGCCGATCCCTGAAGTTTCTCAAGGACATCGCATCCGAGGGGCAATAGCACGCACAACTTCCACAGCCGATACAGCCCTCCTCGGTAATACGCGCGATACGCTTGACACCGCTATTCACTTCCAGTATCTCGTACGTAACTGCAGCTACTGGTTCTTCAACTAATTCAATCGCCTCTACCGGGCAGATCTCCACACAGAGACCGCATCCGGAACAGATAGCCTCGTCAACAACGGAGACGATACCGGGGGTCTCCATGAAGCTCTTCGCCAGGAGCACGTTTGCACGCGCTGCCGCGGCGCTACTCATGGCAAGGGTCTCGTCGACCATCGCCGGAAAGACCGCGGAGCCACAGGCGAAAACACCCTCATTCACTGTATCGACCGGTGTCAAGACGAGTTTTGGTCGCTCCTGCGCCTCCATGAAGAAACCGTTCTTCAGCGGTACCATGAACATGCGACTCAGATTCACGTTCTCTTCCGCCGGAAGCATCGGCATGCTATAGACCAGTAGATCAGGCTTTATCTGTAGCTCGTCGTTGAAGATGACGTCAAAGACCGAGAGAATGCCGTCCGTTAGTTCAGGTGGACGCGCGGGATCGTATCTGAGAAATATCACGCCAGCCTCGCGCGCTTCTTTATACAGCATCTCCCATTTGCCGTAGGTCTTCGTCTCCTGGTAGAGGAGGAACACATTCGCCTCGGGCTTGAGCTTCTTCGCCTTAAGCGCGTTGCTGACCGCTTCGATGCTGCTGTACTTCGAATAGACGCCTTCGTCAAAATTGGTATCCTGCACGAACGCAATGGTATTTGCCTCGAGTGAGCCTGCACCCAGCAGCTTCGCGAACTCGGATTGCATGATTGGTTTGACCGCGGCGCCTGCGAAGATCGGGAGACCGTCAGTAGGCAGCTCTCGCGCACCCGTTGCGAGCACCGCGGCGCCGAAGTCAATCTCCTCATCGACACCGTTGCCGACGACCTGAGCCTTAAATGCTCCTGCACGACCGCGAACGCGATCAATCGTGGCACCGGCGTAAACCGTGATCCGGTCATTACCTTTCACGTTATCCAGTAACTTTTGCAAGAGATCCGCCGCCTTCGTTCCGTCCTGCAATTCCTCGTACTCGCGTAATTCGCCGCCCAGTTCAGCTTCTCGCTCAACCAGGTAGACATCATAGCCAGCATTCGCTATTCCCAGAGCCGCGTTCATGCCTGCCACACCGCCACCGACGACCAGAGCCTTAGGAATCACCGGATAGCTCTCGAGTGGAGTCGGCTCGAGATACCGTGCGCGCTCGACCGCCATAGCCAGTTGAGCACTTGCTGCAGCCGTTGCCGCATCCTTATCCTGCACCCATGCGCACTGCTCGCGCAGGTTCACCATCTCCAGTAAATAAGGATTCAGACCAGCCTTCGCACATGCATCCCGGAAGAGCTCTTGGTAGGAACGGGGTGAATAACCCGCCACAATGATCCGGTTCAAGCCTTGATCCACGATACCGCTCTCGATCGCCGCCATGGTCTCCTGCATGGTAGTGGTCTCTGCGTTCACCGCAGCCACGTTTCGCATGCGCTGGACTTCTGCGGCAACTGCCGGGATATCAATGGTCTCGGCAACGTCGCCCTGCACACTGCTGATAAAGACGCCGATCTTCGGCTCTTCGTCGCCCACCTCGATATATTTCCGCTCTTCCTGACCGGGGATCGGCTCTGTCTTGCCCGACTGCGCGGCCGCTTTTAATGCAGCGCCGCTCGCCTGCATCACGGTCTCACGCACCTTCATTGGCGCGGTTGCTGTGCCTGCGGCGAAGATGCCAGGAACGCTTGTCTCCAGGGGACTGGTAAGGGAAGTCTCGATGAAGCCATACTTGTCGGTCTTCACCGCGAAGCTCTCCGCAAGCTTCCCCAGGGTCTTCGAGGGGAGCAAGCCAACCGCGAGAACGACCATATCGAGCTCCTGGCGATCTATCGTGCCATTCGCCAGATTCTCGTACTTCACGACGAGCGTGTCTGCTTCCGGAAACACCTCGGGCACGCGTGACCTGATGTAATGGACACCGTACTTATCTTTCAGCTTCTCCACCAGCTCCTCATCCTTGCCAAAGACCCGCACGTCCATGTAGAAGACGAAGACATCCATGAACGGATAGCGCTCCTTCACTTCCCAGACCTCTTTCGCCGTGTAGCCACAGCAGGCCGTGGAGCAGATCTCGTTCTCCTGGCACCGTGAGCCGATACACTTGATGAACCCGATCTTTCTCACGGGTTTGCCGTCCGACGGCCGCATCAGCACACCGGTCTCGCTCACCGTGCAGGCTCGCAGCATCGCTTCGAACTCCAGTGAAGTGACCACGTCTGGATCGTTAATCGCATAGCTTTTCGCGATGTCGTCGAAGACGTCGTAGCCCGGCGCGAGCACCACGCTCTCCACGCCGATCTCCTGTCCGGAGACGGTCAATTTGAAATCGCCCGCTGAGCCTGAGCAGGACTCAACCTCGCTCGAGAGCATTAGCTCGATGTTGGGATGATTCTCGATCTTTATAATACGGGGCAGGATGCCAGTCTCGCACTCTGCGAGCTCCGCTACCTTACCACCGAGTTTCTCGTTCTTCTCGATCAGATAGACTTTATAACCTGCATCAGCGAGATCAAGCGCTGCCGTGATTCCGGCAACACCGCCACCTACTACTGCTATTCCCATTTTCACACCACCTTCTCAAGGATTCGCTTCGTGCTCACGATGTTCTTATCAAAGCCCAATTTCTTCGCGTCTATGCCCAGTGCAAGCCCCAGCAACTGCGTGATGTAGACCACCGGTATGTCGAACGTGACCTTCAACTCTTTCTCGATATCCGGCTGCTTCGCGTCCAGCATCATGCCGCAGAGCGGGCAGGCAAGTGCGAGACAGTCAGCTCCAGCATCCTTTGCGGTCTGCAGGATCTTTCGCGCCATCTCAAACGCGAGATCACCCCGGGTCATCATCAACGGCCCACCACAGCACTTCGTCTTCATCGCGCTGAAGGGCACATTCTCCCCGCCGATCAGCTCGATCAACTGGTCCATAAGGACCGGGTCATCGGGATCATCAAAGGCCGTCTCGGGCGGCCGCCCCAAATAGCAGCCATAATATGGGGCAACCTTAATCTCGACCTTCTTCTCCAGCCTGCTCCGTATCGCGTCCAGGCCGATGTCATTGACGAGGACATCGAGTAAATGTTTGGGTGTGACCGTTCCGTTGTACTCAAGAGAAGGATCGATCCCCTTGATCTCCTCGCGTAATTTCTCGTCCTGCTTCAAGGCGTTGTTCGTCCGAGCCAAATTGTAATAGCAGATACTGCAGGGGGTAACGATGTTCAAACCTTCTCGCTCGGCTATTGCCAGGTTACGCGCGTTCAACGCATAGACCAACCGCGGATCCTCGGCCTCGGCCGCACCACAGCAGTTCCAGTCCTCCACTTCCACCAGCTCGACCCCGAGTTTCGCAAATACCGCCTTGGTGGACATATCCTGCTCCAGCGCTGTCGCCTCAGAGGGACAGCCGGGATATAGCGCAAGTTTCTCGACGCTCATTGCTCCTCTTTCTCCTTCTCCTCCACCCATGCGAAGATCTTCTTCATCACTTCACGGTGCTTGATCTTTGAGGGCAGCATGCCTTTGGTCACCCCGTGCCCGCCGAGCGGGCCCATTTTACCGTGCATGAACATCCGCATCCCGAAGTCCTTGTAGTCCTTCATCATGGCCTTCATGCCAGATACCGTGCCGCCTTCTCGCTTCGGATAATATTCCAGCGCCAGACCCATATCATAGAGCCGTCCGTACTTCTCCAGCGTGTGTAAGAACGCCTCTTCGAAGATCGGTCGCGGGCTCTCGATCTTAATTTTGCCGGCTTTCGCCTCTTTCTCTGCTATGCGACGTATAACAGCCAGTACATCACCGACCACCACGTTCTGCGGGCAGCGGGCCGTACAGGTCTGACAGATTGCGCAAATCCAGAGATCCGGGTCGGTCAAGACCTCGTTCCGCATGCCCAGCAGGCTCATCTGAATGGTCTTGCGTGGATTGTAGCTGGGGATAATTTCACTGATCGGGCATCCCAGGGTACACGTGCTGCACTGGTAACATGCAGTCAGATGCTCACCACCAGGCTCATTCAAGATCTCGTTTTTGAAGTTTGGGTCTAGCTCCCACGTCTTTATTGGCATTTTATCTCAGGCACTCTTCGAGCTCCTCTTCCTCATAGGTCGTGAACGGGAGTGGCTCCGCGACATCCTTGCCCGGTACGTACTTGAACAGTTCCTGGACCTTACGGGTCAGGACAGGGTAGAAGCGCGTCAGGGGGATATCCTTTGGACAGGCATCCTCACAGGCACCGCAGGCCACGCAGGTCGTGCTGACGTGATATACCCGCGTGAGGTGATAGAGCAGTTGATTTACCGGTACCGCGATCGCACCCCGCGCCTCGGCCAGGTTCAAGAGATCACCACCCGTCGGATTCCCGATCGGCTGATCAAAGAAGCACTCCTTACAATAGCAGACCGGGCAGACGTCACGACAATTCTTACAGACAATGCAATCACGCAGGAAGGCTTCTAACGCTTCCTGGCTGTCAGGTATCGGTAGCTTCTCCAGATTCGCCGCTGCCTCCGCTGCGATACGCTCTTTCTCAGCCGTGCGTCCCAGGTCCGTGTCTTTGAGCTCGAGCCCAACGGAACTCAGCGCCGCCTCACCCATCTTCGAATTCCCGGCAACACTGACCTTATCGCCACTCGTGCGCGCAATAATGATATCACCGACATCTGCGAGCCGATTGTCACAGATCGCGCAGGCGTCCCGAATGGAAACGCCCTTACCCGCAAGCTCCGTGATCTTTGCAGCGTCCACCTGGTCACCGATCTCGGCATAATGCGCAGCATATACTTCATTGGGATACGCGCCGAAACAATCCACGGAGATGAGCAGCACGCTGTCCTCATCGAGCTGCTTGAGCTTGATCATCTCAATAGCCGCTCGAATTTCACACGGTTTCGCCACGATACCCACTTTCTCGTCGATCAGCCAGCCTTTCACAATATTGGCCGCGTTGACACCGAATGACGGTGCGAAGATGACTGATTCCGGCGCTACAATCCTGTCCTTGTCCCGCACCAGCATGTAAGAAACGCTGTTACCGACACGATAGGGTAGAATCAATGCATCCACAACGTTCTTCTCCAGCAAGCCCTTGAAGAAGTCACCTAATTCCCCATAAGCGAGTTCTGCTCCTTTCATAGTACCTCGTCCTTCATGGGATTTGGTCCCAATTGCTTGATATCTGCCGCCATATTCTTCATCGTGGTGGCGAATTTGTCGCCCTCCGACGCGCTGATCCAGTGCAACTGCACGCGATCATCCATACCAAACTGTTTCAGAATAGTCCGCATCGCCGCAACGCGGCGTCGGGAATAGAAGTTTCCCTTGATGTAGTGGCACTCACCGGGATGACAACCGCCGATAAACACCCCGTCAGCGCCATTGAGCAGCGCTTTGACGAGGAATACCGGATCCAAGCGAGCCGTGCACATCATTCTGACAATCCGAATGTTTGGTGGATATTTCTTCCGCGACGTCCCTGCCAGGTCTGCGCCCGCATACGTACACCAATTACAGGTGAAACCAACGATCTTTGGCTCAAAGCCCCCTTTCTCTTCCCCCATTTTTCTCACCTAAGTTTATGCTTTCGTTCTTTCCTCGCGAACTTTGTGCTACTTCTCTATCTAGAGATACTCTATATAAGTTTTTCGATATTTTTTGCGATGATTTTTACTACTGGTACGGGAAACGGGGCGCTCTCACATCCATTTTCACGATTCATGCGATCTGTGATGACACGCTCCTTGCTTTTCATGATTGATTCCTCGGGTCTAGAATACTTAAGTGTGTGCGTAGTAGAATACAAGGCAAGGCAACGTGTGCGTAGTACAGACCAGCGTGTGCGAGATAAGGGAACCGAATTTCAGTCGTGAGTGCGCCGGCGTTCAGCCTCACGAGGTGCGGAGCTACGCCGGGACGGTCGAGGAGCTTGCGCGACACGCCGAGGAGTTAAGTGTGACGGTACTGGTGGCACGGCCAATGATGGCCGATCTCGTATTAGGAGCACAGGAGCAGCGATGAGCATCTTTTCATTGCAGCCGGATTTAGTCTTACTCCATGCACCAACCGTGTATGATTTTCGCCAATATCCCCTGATGTTTGGGCCCATTGCTGATGGCGTTCCCTCAACACCGCTCTTCGAGATGTATCCGATCGGATTCTTCTCACTGCTGGAGCATCTCCAGATACACGGCGTGGGCGTGCGGATCGTCAACCTGGCGGTACGCATGCTCAGCAGCGCGGAGTTCGACGCCGAAGCGATGATACGGAGCTTGAAGGCAACTGCCTTCGGTATTGATCTCCACTGGCTGCCACATGCGCAGGGCAGTCTCGAGATTGCGAAGCTCTGTAAACGCTACCATCCTGATACGGCCGTCATCTTCGGTGGGTATTCCGCAACATACTTCCACAAGGAGCTGATCCGGTATCCTGAAGTTGATTTTATTATCCGCGGTGACTCAACGGAAGAGCCGCTGCTCCAGCTCATGCGCGTGCTCATGCAGGGGTCAGACACGAAATTCAAGAATATACCAAACCTTGTCTGGAAAGACCTGAACGGTGCGGTGCAGATCAATCCGTTTACCTATGTGCCAGGCGACCTGAACGGCTCTGCGAACAATTACGTCGCAGCGTTCAAATCGGCGCTGAAATACCGTGATGTAAAGAGCATGAGCCCGTGGAAGGGCTGGAAATCGCACGAATGGCTCGATTATCCCATCACGCCCGTGATCACCTGCCGCGGGTGCGTGCACAACTGCACCTTCTGTGGCGGCTCCCGAAACGCACTTGCGCTTTACTGCAACCGCAAACGGCCTGCGTTTCGGGATCCGCATCTGATCGCACAGGATATCACGAAGATCGGGAACTTCACACGCGCACCCATTTTCGTCATCGGTGACCTCCTCCAGCCAGGCATGGAGTATGCACGCACCGTCCTTGACGAACTCAAGCGAACGAAGCTCACGAACCACCTCGTCTTCGAACTCTTCACGCCGGCACCCCGAGAATTCTTTGACTGTGTGGCTGCAGCGGTCGAGCATTTCAATTTTGAGATTTCGCCTGACAGTCATGACGCGCAGGTCCGCTTGGCCGAGAATAAGCACTACACGAACGAGCAGATCGAGCAAAATCTGCGCTGGGCACTGGACGCGGGCTGCAACAAATTCGACCTCTTCTTCATGATCGGACTCCCGCAGCAGACCTGCGCGTCAGCCATGGAGACGGTGGAGTGGTGCGGCCATCTCATGAAAACGTTTGGCCCGCGCGTGGTCCCGTTTATACTCCCCTATTCACCCTTTATTGACCCCGGGTGTATCGCCTACGAGCAGTCCGAGCAGTTGGGCTACAGGATCCTGCTCAAGACCTTCGAGGAGTATCGGACCGCGCTGCTCGCACCAAGCTGGAAGTATGCGCTCAACTACGAAACGAACTGGATGACGCGTGACGAGATCGTGGCCTGTGCGTATCGAGCCGGGTTGCGATTGAACGAGCTGAAACACGCGTGTGGCTTGATCGAAGACGAGACGTTCAATGAGACGAAGAAGCGCATAAACCGTGCGATTGAGCTCACCGCAACGGTAGACGAGCTCATGGCGCTGGATGACGATCTGGCGCGTCAAGAACGTTTAAAGGCATTGAAGCCCGAGTTCGATGCACTCTTTGAGTCGGTGACACACGAGAAGGTGCAACTGGACTGGCCGACGTCAAAGCGAAGTTTGCGCCTTTTACCGCTTCTGGCCGCGGCGATCCGTGATTCACTGCCGATACGCAAGAGCTGAGTCAACCGGATTGGCTACCCTTTCACGCGTACTGTACTTTTCGTTACTGAGAGCGGGATCCGCGAAAATCACCTAAGCGGCTTGCGGTGACGCGGTCATGGCACGTTTCCGGTTGAGAAAACTCGCGACCTGGATCCCGATCTCATAGAAGATTACCAGGGGGAAACCAACGATGAGCTGACTCAAGACGTCCGGCGGCGTAAACATCGCCGCGAGCACGAACATAACCACGATGACGTACCGTCGGTACTCCTTCAGGGTCTCGATTTGGACGAGCCCTACCTTTACCGCAAAGACAATTACGATAGGGACTTCGAAGGAAATACCGAGGATGAAGGTGAGCAGGATGACGAAGGAGATGAACTCGTAGATGGAGTAGGTAGCGGCAACACCCGAAGCTGCGGACATAAGATAGAGATATTTGAGTAAGAGCGGTAACATGAGGAAGTAGGCATAGCAGACGCCAAGGAGGAAGAGCGAAACGGCCGCGGTCAGCAAGATGACCAGCTGAGATCTTTTCACCGGACTCCTGAGCCCAAACCGCACCTTCAAGGTCTGGTACACATAGTGAAAGATGAGCGGAATCGCAAGTACGAGTCCCACGATGAACGCGATCTTCAATTTCAGCATGATCACCTCCACGGGCGAGACATAGATAAGTTTCGCGCCCTCGGGAAGCAGATCCTCCTTCATCCTGACCAGCACGGGATCCAATAAATAATAGGTAACAAGGAACCCGGCGAAGATGACCGCGAAGATGGGGATGAGCTTCTTCTTGAGCGATTCCATAATATAGCCCAGCTCCTCGTAAATGCTCGCCATCTTTAGTACTCCTAACATCTAAGGGATAAACCGGAGATAAAAGCTTACGGTGGAGTTGCAGCAGGAGTCACGCTTGCGCTGAAACGAGAGCGAATGCGGAAATGAAAGAACGGATACGGCGATCTGTTCCGAGAACGACCGAGGGTGTCCCGGACATTGAGGGACCGATAGGAGACGAAGAGCTGCCCATACTCGAGCACCTCATCGAGCTGCGAAGACGATTTATCCATATTATCATACCATTTGGTGTCGCGACGGCGCTCATGTTCCCCTTCTCAAGCCTCGTCCTTCGGTTACTTCTCTTCCACAACCTCTTCCCGGAAGAGATGAAGCTCTTCGTCTACAGCCCGATCGAATGGATGAGCGTGCGGCTCTTGCTCTCGTTCCTCTTCGCGCTCTCCGTAACGGTACCGCTCATCATCTTCGAGACGTTCGCGTTCATCAGGCCCGGTCTGTACCCATCTGAGCGTAAATTCTTCCTGCAGGTTGTCATTCCCTCGATCTGCTGCTACGGGCTCGGTGCAGCATTCGCCTACCTCTTCGTGCTCCCCTGGATCATCAGTTACCTTATCTCATACTCCGGTGACATCGCTGCGGTGGCGCTCTCAACCAAGCGAATCTTCTCCCTCATCCTGTACACCGGCGTGGGCTTCGGCATGATCTTCCAGATCCCCTTCGTCATGATCCTTGCTGTCAAATTGCGGATCGTGACCCATGAGTGGCTGCGAGACAAGCGGTTCATCTTCTACGGGCTTATGATCGGCATCATGTTCTTTATCGTTGCTGACCCGACAGGCGTCTCGATGATCATGGCGATCGTCGCACTCGCACTCTTTGAACTCGGCTTGCTCTTCACCCGCCTTATCAGCCGACGAGGGCGCTCGTCCGGCATACCGCGGAGCGATCAGTAATAGAACGAGAACGCTATGTATGCACCTCGATACTATTTATATATCCCTGCGTCATCAGTATACTTGAGGAGAGAGATGACGGTAGGAATGATGTTCTTCGGGATGCCTGGTGGTGGCGAACTGCTGATCATTGGCGTTTTGGTGATCGTCCTGCTCTTCGGAGCCGCGAAGGTGCCGCAGCTTGCTCGGTCCTTTGGCCAGGCAATGGGTGAGTTCAAGAAGGCGAAACGCGAATCTGAGCTGAATCTCAAGCAGTTTGAGGATTCCGTAACTGCAGACGAACCAGAAAAGCCAAAGATTACGGCAAAGCAAGAGAGTAAGGGTGAAGAGGTTGACATACGGGAAGTCGCCAAATACATGGGTATTAGTACCGAGGGAAAGAGCGAAGAACAGTTGAAAGCGGAAGTTCAGGCAAAGATGAATGCACCTGCTCAGTAACAAAATAACCGAGCGGTCATTTTTCCTTGACGGACATCACGAAGAAAACGAAGCACGCCAGGACGTGGGTTAGACCGGTATACCGCATTGTGCAGTGGTGTAATAGTTCATTCAAAGCAGTGGCACTTATGCACGATCGCTACCGCTCGCGAGATGAACTCGGACCACGCTAATTTACTATCACCGTTCAGTTTGGAAGGTATCTCACGCTGTGAATTTTGTAATCACTGACTGCTTCATCCCAACGCAGGATCGTTGAATTTGTGAGAAGCTGTCACTTCGTTGGGGAAAGATGATCGGGGTGCAGGTATGTCCTTATCCCGGGTCACGTTAATCGCATGCTGAACCTCAAAGTGCGTACCTCAACCAGAATTCGGACAGTGAAACGAGCGCGGTTCTAATCACTTGTTCGTCAAAGAACGCATCTCGCGGGAGTTTACCTACACGCAGCATTTTTAAAATCAGAGCAGAACGAGAAAATAACCTCAGCCAGAAAACGTGAAATAAATAAAAGGATGGGTGTGGTTTAACCCACAACCCGTTTTTCGGTTTGTTCGCTACTTACAGCCCGATCGAGCCATAGAATGCCTGGATATTCGGCAGGACATGTCCCATTGGCACGTTGGTGCCAAACAATACCGCTCGGCCCATCAGCTCGCCAACGAGCACCACGATGAAGAGCACCACGACGATCATTGCTGCCATCACCAGGTTCTCCTTCTTCAGTGGTAATGCCAGCACGATGGTCAGGATGAGTGCGAGACCAACGCCGATCACCCAGCGTGCCATAGTCATCGTAGCGTATTCGCCCGTTTGCATGAGATCGAGCGTCTCGTGCCGTGCAACCATAGCGTACTCTG
Source organism: Candidatus Methanospirareceae archaeon (assembly GCA_049975405.1). Classification (GTDB taxonomy): domain Archaea; phylum Halobacteriota; class Syntropharchaeia; order Alkanophagales; family Methanospirareceae; genus JACGMN01. Next base: position 4,245 of record JBNGDK010000037.1, on the reverse strand, counting down.
TCTCGGCAGCCCCTAACAACCCGGGTTGCATGATGAGCGCAACGATGAGCACAATGAGCATCACCAGCGCGACCACCATCGTAATCCAGAGCATACGTGACAGAGACTCTTCGTTCGTTTTCTTCACCAGGTACTTCAGCGAGAGCACTGCTGCGACCGCGGTAAATCCGCCAAGGAGCGCGGTAACGTAGAAGAACATCGGTGTTGTCAGTATGTTCAACGAGGGGAGCTGGTACATCATGTACGCTGCTGCGCTGACATAGATGAAGCCCAGGCCCACGATGGCTGCGAGAACTCCGAGCGGTTTTCTAAGCACACTGAGTTTGCCGACGATCGCTGGAAAGATCGGAAACCACTTGAGACTACCGTAGTCCGGATGCAAGACCCACATGGCCGTATAGATCACAGCCAGGATGACGAAGACGGTCAACGCCAGCACCTCGTTACTCAACATCGAGGTGCCCACGTTCTTGGTCATGGTCATCATCGCTTGTATCGGTCGTGCCTCGTGCGAGAGGATGCCGATCAGGCCAATAACCGCGACCGGAACGCTCACCCAGGCCCCGGTCTCGAAGAACTTCGCCTGGTCATTGTTCTTGGCGAGAAAGTCCGCGACAACCATTGCGATCAACGCGCCGACTGATAACTGACTGAAGACCGTGAAGATCATATACGAGGTAACTGCACTACTCATTGTTGTCTCTGCCTCCTTCAGACTCGCTCTTGCCAAGCAGCGATATTCCGCGCCTTTGATTCTCTATACTCGGGTAGTATCGCGTTTATGTCGCCTCCGAGACGTGCTCTCGTCGAGCAGAAGAGCGCACAGCGTGGGCTTGGTGCTTCGTAGGTGCCGTTCGGGATGAACGGTATCACGCACAGCGTGCACTTGTCCATGATCCCTTCATACTCTGCCGCATCACCGTGGAGCTCATGCGGATATTGTGGTGCACCAAATGGACATGCCCACCCGCAATAGCCACAGCCGATGCACTTCTCCTTGTCCATCAGCACGATGCCATCTTCATCTCGCTTCCAGATCGCCTTCACCGGACACGCAGCCTCACAGGGTGGATCAGTGCAGTGCATACAGGAGACGGGGATGTTCTTCTCGCCGAATTTCCCCTCGTTTATGGTCACGATCTGCACGCGGGCGGTGCCATGGGGTACCTTGTTCTTGTCCTTGCAAATGCAGAAACACGCGCCACAGTTGATGCATTTCTCAATCACGTTCAGGAATTTGTAGGTTACCATCTTTCACGCCTCCTATGCCTTATACACCTTACACATGCAGCACTTCGTCTCTTGCATGTTCGTCGATCGATCGTAGGCATCCACGCAGATGATGTTGACCGAATCACCCACTGCGAGCTCTTGCGTCCCTTCAGGCCAGCGATCCTCGTATGACTCGCCCTCGAACCAACCAGCCCAGTGGTACGGACAGAAGACTTCTACTTTCCACTTCGTCGGGTCCGGATCGAGTATATTCTCGGCTGGCACACGCTCTGTAACGTACGCTCTGACCTTGATCCGTCCTCTCAACGTTTCCACCCAGACGTAGTCCCAGTGCGCGACTTCCAGCTTCTTCGCTAACTCCGGATTGATCTCCACGTACATCTCCGGCTGTAACTCGACCAGATACTCACAGGAACGCGTCTCCGCACCGCCACCCATGTGCTCGACCTGTCTTCCGGTAGTAAGGATATAAGGATAGCCCTCTTGCACGATATTCTGCCGCTGTTGCTGGATCGTCCGGTACAAGCACGGGACTCGGTAGTGATCGGCAACGTCGTCATAGGTCGGGTACTGGGCGACCAGGTCAGGCCGTGGACTCTCGATCGGCTCACGATGTATGGGTATGGGATCCGGCAGGTTCCAGGCTCGGAATCGTGCTCTTCCTGCTCCTGACGGGCAGATGCCCTGGTCAAGTAAGTCCTTGAAATCAGCGTCGATCTCAAACTTCCAGCCCGAACCGTCGGTGCCGTCTGCATTCTTCTCGTCGTAGCCAGGTCCAATGTATGAGGCACCTAACATGCTCTCGCCGTCGTCCGAGACGGGATTACCGGGTGTTGAGTCTGGTCCTCTGAACCGGGTTCGGTATTCATTGCCACCTTCCCAGATCGGAATATCGTTCCGGTACAGGATCGGTGTTCCGGGGTGCTCATCATTCCAGCATGGCCAGGGCAGTCCCCAGTATTCGCCTTGCACCGGGCCGCTCTTCGCCTGGCAATCCTCGCAATCGAAGACGCTGCAGTCGGTCCTGCACTGGAGCTGCTGCCGCTTGAGCCGCTCCGGGGACTCGCGCATCATGATCACATTCGAGCCGAGGTTGATCTCGCGAGTCACGTCCTCGGGGTACTGGCTGTAGGTGAAGTGCTCACCGAAGCCGAGCCGCTTGGCGAGTTCCTGCATAATCCACCAATCGGGCTTGCTGTCATAGAGCGGATCAACGATCTTGTTCCGCCACTGCACCTGTCGTGCACTGTTCGTAACGCTTCCTGTCTCTTCGAATTGCGTAGCTGCAGGCAGTATAATGATGCCGTCCGGTCGGTCTGCGAGTGACGCGCAGATCGTTGCATGTGGGTCAACGCCGACGAGTAATTCGAGCTCCTCCATCGCCGCCTTCATCCGCTTCATCTCGGTGATCGAGTTGAGCGAATGGCCCCAGACGAACGCCATCTTGATCGGGTTTGGCTGGTTGATCGGGAACTCAGAATTGAGGACACCCTCATACCACCGCGAGACCGTAATGCCTGGCTTATTCATCAACGATCCGCCGGCGTGCTCTGCGAACTTGGCCTTCATCTCCTCGAAGGTGATGGGTGCATGTCGGTTCCAGACGCCAATCCAGTGCTTCCAGGAGTTATCGTCGAGTCCGTAGTATGCAGGCAGCCAGTGCGAGAGCACACACATGTCGGTCGCGCCCTGCACGTTATCGTGCCCGCGGAATGCGTTTGTACCGCCACCGGGTCTACCGGAATAGCCCATGAGCAAGCACAGGCAGGCGAACGACCTGATGTTGTTCGTACCAACAGTGTGCTGCGTCGCGCCCATCGCCCAGCAGATGGTACTGGCGTAGCCCTCACCACGCGGTGGGAATGCCCAGTCACGAGCCACCTGCCGTATGGTATCCGCGGGAACCCAGGTAATATCCTCGACTACCTCAGGTGTGTAGTCTTTTACGACGTCCCACCACTTATCAAAGCCGTAGGTCCGCTGCTCGATGAAGTCCTTGTTATGCCAGTTGTTGTTCACAATCACGTTCGCAATTCCCCAGATCAAGGGTATGTCGGTACCCGACCGGAACCGGACATACATATCTGCCGCTGCCGCGGACTTCGTGAAGCGCGGGTCACACACGATGAACTTCGCACCCCGGCGCTTCGCCTCGAGGATGTGGAGCATCGCCACGGGATGGGAATTGGCTGCATTCTCACCGCAGAACAGAATAACGCCTGAGTTGCGCATGTCGTTCCACGGATTGGTCATCGCACCATAGCTCCAGGTGTTCGCCAGACCGCCGACCGTGGTGGAATGGCAGATCCGTGCCTGGTGATCTACGTTGTTCGTCCCGTTAAAGGCTGCGAACTTCCTGAATAAGTAGCATTCTTCGTTGCTCACCTTAGCCGAGCCCATGTAAAAGATCGAATCGGGGCCGTAGTTCGCCTGGATCTCCTTCATCTTGTTCGCGATCTCGTCCAGAGCAGCCTCCCAGGAGATCTTCTGCCACTTGCCGCCGACCTTCTTCATCGGGTATTTCAATCGGGTAGACGAGTTCAGGATCTCCGCGATTGACGTACCTTTCGAGCACATCGAGCCGCGGTTGATCGGGTTCTCCAACCAGGGCTCAATGCCGATGCACACGCCGTTCTTTATCTTCCCCTGGAATCCACAGCCCACTGCACAGTGAGAGCAGGTAGATTTCACGAGGGTCACACCGGCTTCGTCTGCCTGTGCACTCGCCGGCTCGATCCACTCATCAACTTTAGCACTGACGCCACTGATGCCACTCAGAGCCGCTGCAGTCCCTAAGGCGCTCAATTTGGTGAACGTCCGCCTTGACATCCTGATGCCACTATTTTTGCCTATAGAGTTTGTTCTTGCCGCCATTATTTCACCTCTTTCTCCTTCTTTTTTACCTCCTCAATAAGAACTCGATACCCTTAGAGTATATATAAGCTTTTCGGTTTTGACGGCTTCATCCCGAAAGTCGATTCGCGGGATTGAGCACCTGCGCCGTAGCCGTCA